>NZ_DASWTE010000248.1:0-15767 GCF_036402295.1 Phenylobacterium sp. | reverse complement strand
CCCTGGGCGGCGGCCAGGACGTAGGAGCCCGTCTCGATGGCGCGGGCGCGCATCAGCACCTCCCAATGGGCCTCGCCGGTCGGTCGGGTGAAGGCGGCCGGGATGGTGAAGGCCTCGGCGCCGGCCAGCGCCAGCGCACGGTAGAGGGCCGGAAAGCGCAGGTCGTAGCAGATGGTGAGGCCGAGCCTCAGGCCGTCGACGTCGGCCGTCACGGCGCGGTCGCCGGGCTCGTAGGTGGCGCTCTCGCGGGCAGTCTCGCCCGTGGGCAGGTCGACGTCGAACATGTGCAGCTTGTCGTAGGTGGCCGCGATGGTCCCGTCCGGACGGATCAGCACCTGGCGGTTGGCGGCCTTGCCATCTTCGCGGCGAACGAGTGCCGAGCCGACGTCGATCCAGACGGAAAGCTCGCGGGCGGCGTCGCGCAGGCCGTTCACGACGGGGTCGTCGGCCAGCGCGGTCAGCTGCGGCAGGAGCTGCTCGCGGTCCTTCTGCAGGATATTCGTGCCTTCGGGTGTGAGCACCAGCCGCGCGCCCTGGGCGGCGGCGTCCTTCACCAGCGGCAGGACGTGGGCGAGCGCGGCGGCGTGGGTCGCAGGCGTGCGGGTCTGGATGAGGCCGACCTTCATCATCCCTCCCCTTAATGGGGAGGGACAGGCCGCGCCAGCGGCCAGGGTGGGGAAGTGTGGGCCGGAGTGCTGAGGTTCGTGAGGATCGAGGTTCGCTAGGCCGCCTGCTGCAGCAGCGGGTCGAGCTTTCCCTCGCGCTCCAGCGCCATCATGTCGTCGCAGCCGCCGATGTGGCGCTCGCCGACGAAGATCTGCGGGAAGGTCGCGCGGCCCGAGCGCCGCATCATCTCCTGGCGCTTCTCGGGATCGAACGCAGCCTCGATCTCGGTGAAGGCGACGCCTTTCCGTTCCAGGAGATCCACCGCCCGCACGCAGTAGGGGCAGTAGGGCTTGGTGTAGATGGTGACCTGACTCATTGCGCCTTTCGAATAACACGGTCTCGGTTAAAGGATCATATGGCGAGTCCCGGAGCGGCTTGCACCCGGGCGACGACGGCCAAATCGACGCGGGCCGCGCCGGCCGCCTTGAGCGCGCGGGCGCACCCCTCGGCCGTCGCGCCGGTGGTCAGCACATCGTCGACCAGTAGAATGCGCAGGCCCTCGACCCGTTTCCGCCGCGCGGCCGGCACCTCGAAGGCGGCGGCCACGTTGCGCCGGCGGCCCGACCCCGACTTGCCGGCCTGGCTGGCGGTCGCGCGCCGGCGGACCAGCGCGTCGGCCACATAGGGCGTCCCCGTCAGCAGCGCGAGCGGGCGGGCGATCTCGGCGGCCTGGTTGTAGCGGCGATGGAGCAGGCGGAGCGGGTGCAGCGGGACCGGCGCGATGGCGTCGGCCTCCTCGATCAGCTCGCGGGCGGCGCGGCTGAGCCAGCGGGCCAGCATGGGGGCCAGGTCGACGCGGTCGGCATGCTTCAGCTGCAGGATCGGGTCGCGCGAGGTCTCGTCGTAGAGGCAGGCGGCGCGCGCGGCGTCGAAGGCCCGCGGCTTGGCCAGGCACGCGGCGCAGCGGGCGCCAGGATCGAACTCGAAGGGGATGCCGCAGCCGTCGCACACCGGGCCGTCGAGGAAGCGAATGCGGCTCCAGGCCTCGGCCGAGAACCCGTTCGCCATCGGCCGCGGGCCGCCGTCCAGCGCCTGCGGCGGGAACAGCAGGTCCAGCGCGGTGCGGACCGCCGCCTGGGCTTTCGGCTTCCATCGCGCGACGAAATCCGCTTCATCCGCGCTCAATGCCCGCCCCTCCCAATCACGCGCCCCCAAAGCTCTTCGACCGCGGCCTGCACCGCAAGCGCCTGGATCGGGCGGCGGGCGGCTACGCGGGCGCGGACTTCCTGCACCGGCGCGCGGCCTTCGACATCGCCGAGCGCCTGGCGCCCATCATGCGCACCTTCAGCGTAGCCGTCGACCTCTCGGCCCGCGGTGGGGCGTTCGCCGAGGCGCTGGCGGAAGAGGCGCCGGGCAAGGTGGGGACGCTGATCGAGGCCGATCTCTCGCCCCGGATGCTGGCCGGCCGCCGGGCCCTGCGGCTCGTGGCCGACGACGAGCGGCTGCCGTTCGCCGCGGGCAGCCTGGACCTGATCGTCTCCACCCTGGGGCTGCACTGGACCAACGACGTGGTGGGCGCGCTGATCCAGGCGCGCCGCGCCCTGAAGCCCGACGGCCTCTTCATCGGGGCGTTCTTGGGCGGCACGACGCTGACCGAGCTGCGCCAGTCGCTGGTGGCCGCCGAGAGCGAGATCCTGGGGGGCGCCGGCAGCCGCGTCTCGCCCTTCGCCGACGTGCGGGACGCCGCCGGGCTCCTCTCACGGGCCGGCTTCGTCCAGCCGGTGACCGACGTCGACCGGCTGACAGCCAGCTACGAACACCCGCTGAAGCTGATCTTCGACCTGCGCCAGATGGGCGAGACAAGCGTGCTGGCCGACCGCCACCCGAAGAAACTCACCCGCACGCTGCTGAACCGGACCGCCGAAATCTACTTCGAGCGCTTCGGAACCGCCGACGGGCGCATCGCGGCGACGTTCGAGATCATCACCCTGACCGGCTGGGCGCCCGTTAAAGCTGAGCCATAAGCCTTTGATAACCCTGCGGTGTGACAGTCGGTCACGGCACGTGTCGCAGCCTTCCGGCTAAGCTCGCGTGATGGGGGGCGGATTCGTCAGGGGGTTACTGACATGCGCCCAAGGACTGCCCGCGGCCTCGCTGCCGCGATGATCGCCGCTACGCTCGCCGGCTGCGCCACGAGCACACCAAAACCAACGCCCCGCGCCGACAGCGGCGGCGGGGCTTCCGCCGTGTTCGACGTGGGCCTCGCCGGACAGGCGGCCGCGTTCGAGGCCTTCACCCGGCGCGCAGCGGGCATCGACCCCAGCTTCGCGAACCCGGCCGAGATCAGCGAGCAGCTGCGCACAGCGGCCGGCTACGAGCCGCGCCAGCTTGAGGCGGCGATGATCGCCTACGCCGCCATGGCCGCCATGCAGGAGCCGCGGTTCGTGCAGACCGTGCGGGCCGGCGGCCGCGATCTGGGCCGGCGGCTGGCGTCCGATCCGGACGCGGCGCTCAACCTGCCGGGCGGACCGGCGGCGGCGGCGCGAGCCAACGCGGCGCTCGCGCGGCGGGGCGAGGCGCTGGCCAGCGCCGGGGCGCGGGTGAAGAAGACCTCCTACTCCATCCAGCACCAGCCCTGGTCTCGCGCGCGGGTCCCGAACGCCCCCCAGCGGCTGGCGGCGGTGAAGCAGGCGGCGGGCTACCGCGCCGAGGCGGCCGACCGGGCGCGCCTGACCGCGGCGATCGCCGAGGGCGGGCGGCGCGGCGGAACCAGTCCGGTGATCGCCCGCGGCGTCGCGGTGGCGGCGCTGACGGTGCTGGGCCAGGACAGCGCGGCGCGCGGACTGATGAGCGAGCGCAACGCCGGCCAGTGCCTGCGCTCGGCCAAGCTCAACTACCACCAGTGCCTGGCGGCGTCGGGGACCCACTACGAGGACATTTACTGCCTGGGCGTCCACGCCATGAGCGACCCCGGCCAGTGCGTGGTGGAGGCGACGAAGCCGGCGCGGACCCGGCGGGCAGCGCTCGACTAGGCGTCGAGCGGAGCGTCCACCGTGCAGAGGACGCCGGTCGGCAGGAACTCCAGGCTGACGTCGCCGTGCAGCTCCTCGGCCAGGCCGCGCTCGAGGAGGCGCGCGCCGAATCCGCGCTGAACCGGACCCTCCAGCGGCGGGCCGCCGCTCTCGCGCCAGGTGAGCCGCAGGCGCTTCGCCTCAGTGCTCCAGCTCACGTCCACGCGGCCGGTGGGCATCGACAGCGCGCCGTGCTTCACCGCATTGGTGGCGAGCTCATGCATGGCCATCGCCAGGGCGACGGCGGTCTTGGGTTCGAGGTTCACGTCCGGCCCCCGGGCCGTGACGCGGCCGTCGCCGGGGTCGTGCGGCGCCACGGCGCCGGCCACCATCTGGGCGATGGAGCCCGCCGCCCAGTTCGCCTGGGTGAGCACGTCGTGCGCGGCGGCCAGCGCGGCGATCCTGCCCTCGAAGGTCTCGCGCGCTGAGAGCGCCATGCCGCCCGTGCGGAACGACTGCCAGGCGATCGCCTGGACGATGGCCAAGGTGTTCTTCACCCGGTGATTCAGCTCGTTGACGAGCAAACGCTGGTGCTCCTCGGCCAGCTTGCGCTCGGTGACGTCCACGTTGGTGCCGACGATTCGCACCGCCCTGCCCTCGGCGTCGCGGACCAGGCGCGAGGCGCCCTCGATCCAACGGACCTCGCCGTCGTCGCGGATGATGCGGAACGCGTAGAACAGCCGGTCGCGGCCGGCGGCGATGGCCGCGGCCGTCTCGGCGTCGATGCGCGGCAGGTCCTCGGGCAGCACGCGGCGGCGGAAGTGATTGGTGTGGCCCTCGAACGTCCCCCGCGCCAGGCCGAAGATCTCCTCCATCTCGCCGGTCCAGGTGGTGGCGCCCGAGACCAGGTCCCAGTCGAAGATGCCGATGGCGTGGGCGCCCACCGCGAGGTCCAGGCGCTCCCGCCCGAGCCGGATGGCCTCCTGGGCCTCGACCCGTTCGGTGACGTCGACATTGGTGCCGACGAACCGCTCGGGGGCGCCGTCGGCGCCGTAGACGACGCGGGCCGCGCCTTCGATCCAGCGCACAGCGCCGTCGGCGCGGCGGATGCGGAAATCGAAGTGGATCAGGTCCTCTCCGGCGGCGAGCGCGGCCTCGGTCTCGCCCTGGGCGCGGTGGAAGTCCTCGGGCAGCACCCGGCTCTGGAAGGCCTCAGCCGTGCCCTCGAAGGTGCGCGGGTCGAGGCCGTAGATCTCCTCGAGCTTGGGGCTCCAGACGATGC
Source organism: Phenylobacterium sp. (assembly GCF_036402295.1). GTDB lineage: Bacteria > Pseudomonadota > Alphaproteobacteria > Caulobacterales > Caulobacteraceae > Phenylobacterium. The sequence goes on along the minus strand of NZ_DASWTE010000248.1, from coordinate 10,868 downwards.
GGCCCGACGGCAGGTGCCAGTCGAAGATGCCGATGCTGTGGGCGCCGACGGCGAGGTCCAGCCGCTCGCGGCTCTCCTGCATGGCCTGCTCGGCCGTGACGCGCTCGGTGACGTCGACGAGGGACACGCCAACGGCTCCGTCGCCCAGGGTGGCCGCGCGGAAGTCGACGACGCGGTCGGGGCGGATGCGCGAGCGTGCCGTGATCCGCCCGGGCACGCCTTCTTCCATGGCCCGCCGGACCAGCTTGGCGAACGGCGAGTCGACGAACTGGGGAAAGAGCTCCCACAGCACCGCGCCCTCGACCTCCTCGCGCGGACGACCGAAAAACGCGACCGCGGCGTCGTTGAACATGGTCAGGCGATAGTTGCGGTCGATGACGTAGTAGACGTCGCCGATACTGTTCAGCACGGCTGCAAGGCGGGCATCGGTATTCAGGGTCGGCTTTACGTTCTTCACGTCCCGGCGTCCCAGCCAACGCCCTGATCAAACTACACAAACCTCGGGGCGTCATTACGCAAACCTGTGTTACGCGTGCGACGTTAGCGCCCACGCGCCATCCGTGCGGATCAGGGCGCCCACACCCCCACATGCCCCTTCGCGCCGGCCGCGACGCAGAACCCGCGGCGGCAGGCGATGGCGTGGAAGGCCTGGTCGTCGACTTGGCGCCAGGTCTGACCGTTGTCGGTGCTGAGGGACGTGCCGCGCGGGCCAACGGCGATGAGGGTCCTGGCGTCCAGTCGGCCCACGCCTTCGAGCAGGCGCGGCGTCCCCTCGTTGGGCGGCGTCCAGGCCGCGCGGCCGTCGGTGAGGGCGAGGTTTGGGCCGGCGCGGAGCTCGTCCTTGTAGTCGCCGCCGACCACCACCGCCCGGCGGGCGTCCAGCGCAAGGCCGCCGAACAGGCCCGAGGTGGCGTCGGCGGCGATCGGCGTGTCGGCGACCGTCCAGGTCTTCCCGTCATCGCGCGAGCGGGCGACGCGGCCCTGCGCGAGACCGCCCGAGACGAGCCAGACGTCGCGGCCTGGCCCGAGGAACAGCGCGGAGTTGCTGGCGGCGAACGCGGCCTCGCCCTTCCCGACCGGCGGGCCCGCGAGCCGGGTCCAGTTACGGCCGGCGTCTTTGGTCTTGAGCACGAACCAGTGGCCGTCGATGGGGTCGCCCAGCACGAAGCCGGTCCGGGCGCCGCGGAAGGCCACCGTGTCGAGGAAGCTCCCCGGCAGCCGGGTCTCGAAAGCCAGCGTCCACGTGCGGCCGGCATCGTCGGTCCGGTAGAGGCGCGCCTGGCCGGCGGGGCCGTCGCCGGCGCTCATCAGGATGGCCGTGCGCGCGTCCAGCGCCACCACGCCGCGGAAGTCGAGGGCCGCGCCGTCGGGCGGGACGGCGTTGCGCCAGGTCTTGCCGCCGTCCTCGGTGACGGCGTGGGTCCCCTTCGCACCGGAGACGTGGAAGCGCTGTCCATCCACGACGGCGACGGCGCGCAAGGTGACGTCGGTCCCAAGGTCGACGGCCTTCCAGGCGGCCTGGGCGGGACTGGCTGCGAGCACGGCGGCGAGAACGGCCCAGCGCATGGTCATTCTCCCAGCAGGTGCAACGCCACCTCGCGCCGGTGGGGGCTGCGGCGGTGCTCGAACAGGTAGATCCCCTGCCACGTCCCCAACGCCAGCCGCCCGCCGATGAGCGGAACCGAGAGCTGCACGCCCGTGAGCACACTGCGCAGGTGGGCCGGCATGTCGTCGGGGCCTTCGTCCTGGTGGCGATACGCCGCGCTCTCCGGCGCGACCTGGGCCACCCAGTCCTCGATATCGCGGCGGACGTCGGGGTCGGCGTTCTCCTGGATCGTCAGCGAGGCCGAGGTGTGGCGGCAGAAGAGGGTCAAGAGGCCGGTGGTCATCCCCTGCCCGCCCGTCCAGGCGGCGACCTCGCGGGTAATCTCGAAGAGGCCCGGCCCGGTCGTCTGGATGGTCAGCATCTGGGCCGCCTGGCGCATCAGAGCAGGTCTCGGAGCCACGCCACCAGCGGTGGGTCGGCCGGCGGCATCGGATAGCGGTCCATGTCCTTGGGCTTCACCCAGGCCAGCGCCTTGTGCTCGACCGCACGCACGGTCCCCTCCCAGCGGCGAACGAGGTAGAGCGGCATCAGCAAATGGAAGCTCTCGTACTCGTGGCTCGCGAACACGAAGGGCGCCAGGCAGGCGTGGCTCACCTTGATCCCCAGCTCCTCCTCCAGCTCGCGGATCAGGCAGGCCTCGGGCGTCTCGCCGGCCTCGACCTTGCCGCCCGGAAACTCCCACAGGCCGGCGAGTTGCTTGCCCTCGGGCCGCTGGCAGATCAGCACGCGGCCGTCCACGTCCACGAGGGCCGCCGCAGCGACCAGAACCGTGCGTTTCGTCATGGCGTGGGTGTTTTGACGGCCTGCGACCAAAAGGCAACTGCCACGGCTATTCCTGTCGCGTGGGTTGACTTTACGTCCCAGAACCCCGATGTGCCCCCTGCGCTCCTCTTGGGCGCTAGCGACGCTCCAGCCGCGTGGGGTCTTTTCGAGGACCCAGCCTGTCGAGCGCAGTGAGAACCATCTCATAGATCGCCCATCACGCGGGGCGCTCCCCAAAGACCCCGCGCTACCCGCGCCCCCGGACCGTTCCGATGAGGGCGCGCTTGGCGCATACGCGAAAGTTATTCGTTTGACCCAATTCACTGACCTTGGCCTGGCCAAGCCGCTGCTCAAGGCGCTGGCCGACGAGGGCTACGCCACGCCGACGCCGATCCAGGCGCAGGCCATCCCCGGCGTCATGTCCGGCAAGGACCTGCTGGGCATCGCCCAGACGGGCACCGGCAAGACCGCCGCCTTCGCCCTGCCGATCCTCCACCGCCTGGCCGAGAACCGGAAGCCCGCCCCGCGCCGCAGCGCCCGGGTGCTGGTGCTGGCCCCGACCCGCGAGCTGGCGACCCAGATCGGCGAGAGCTTCAAGACCTATGGCAAGCACATGGGCGTCTCGGTCGCCGTGATCTTCGGCGGCGTGAAGTACGGCGGGCAGATGCGCGCCATGGCGCCCGGCGTCGATATCCTCGTCGCCACGCCCGGCCGCCTGCTCGATCACCTGGGCGAGAAGTCAATGACCCTCGAGGGCGTCGAGATCCTCGTGCTCGACGAAGCCGACCAGATGCTGGACATGGGCTTCATCGTCCCGATCCGGAAGATCATCAAGTTCGTCCCTCGGGTCCGCCAGAACCTCTTCTTCTCGGCCACCATGCCGAGCGAGATCGAGAAGCTGTCGGCCGAGATCCTGAACCCCAACCCGCTGAAGGTCTCCGTGACCCCGCAGGCCACCACGGTGGACCGCGTCAACCAGCGCGTCGTGTTCGTGGAACAGCAGCGCAAGCGCGCCCTGCTGGCCGAGCTGTTCGATGACGGCAGCTTCAAGCGCGTCATCGTCTTCACCCGCACCAAGCGCGGCGCGGACCGCGTCGCCCGCGGGCTGGAGCAGGCCGGCGTCGAGGCCGCCTCGATCCACGGCGACAAGAGCCAGGGCCAGCGCGAACGCGCCCTGGCCGAATTCAAGGCCGGCAACGTCCGCGCCCTGGTGGCCACCGACATCGCCGCGCGCGGCATCGACATCGACGCGGTCACCCACGTCGTGCAGTACGAGCTGCCCAACGTGCCGGAGAGCTACGTCCACCGGATCGGCCGTACGGCCCGCGCCGGCGCCGACGGCTCGGCCGTGGCGTTCTGCGCCGACGACGAGCGGAACCTGCTCAAGGACATCGAGAAGGTGACCCGCCAGCGGATCCCCAGCTTCGACCGCCGCAACGACCGCCACCTGGGTGCGGCCACCGCCGCCATGCCCGACGCGGGCAAGCCCGAGCGTTCTGCGCAGGGCAAGCCGCAGCCGCATCGCGGCAGCCACGCGCCCAAGCGCAACCGCAATCACGGCGGCGGCGGCAACGCCGGTCACCGCCACGAGGGCGCGCCTGCGCGTCCGGCCGGCGACAAGCCCGCCTTCAAGGGGCCCAACCGCGGCGGGAACCGTGGCCGTGGCGGCGCGGGCCGCAGCGGCGGCGGCGGCGGCCGGTCCTCCGGCTCCACCGGCGTCTGGAGCAACCGCTAGACGCGAGCGCCTCCTCCTCCCCGCCTGCGGGTGAGGAGGCGACCTGCGCGACTAGACGACCCCTACCGCGTCGCGCCACAAGGCCTCACGCGCATGGCCTCCCTTCTCCGCACCCTCTCCGTCCACGCCCTGAAGGCCGTCCGCCGCGTGCCGCTGGCGCACCGCCTCGTCCACGCGGTGGCCGAGCGCATGGCGGAGACGCGCTGGGGTGCGCGCTACATCCGCTCCGTGCTGGAGCCGGCGGCCCTGAGCTACGGCGAGTACCTGGCGTGGGTGGCCCGGTACGACACCCTCTCCGACGCCGACCGGGCGGCCATCCGGGCGCATGTGCGTCGCATGGCGAAGAAGCCTCGAATCTCGGTGGTGATGCCGGTCTACACCGCGTCGCCCGAGCTGATCGGCGAGGCCATCGCCTCGGTGCAGGCCCAGCTCTATCCGAACTGGGAACTCTGCATCGCCGACGACGCCTCGCCGGGCGAGGCGGTGTGGGCGGCGCTCCAGAAGCACGCGGCGGCCGACGCGCGGATCAAGGTCGTGCGCCGCGCGGTGAACGGCAACATCTGTGCGGCGACCAACACGGCGCTCGAGCTGGCGACCGGCGAGTTCGTGGCCCTGATGGACCATGACGACATCCTGCCCGAGCGCGCGCTCTACGAAGTGGCGGCCCTGCTGCAGGACCACCCCGACGCCGACCTGATCTATTCCGACGAAGACAAGATCGACGCGCGCGGCCGCCGCTACGAGCCGCATTTCAAGGCGGCCTGGAACCCCGAGCTGATCCTGGCGCAGAACTATGTGAGCCACCTGGGCGTCTATCGCCGCAGCCTCCTCTCGGCCGTGGGCGGCCTGCGCGAGGGGTTCGAGGGCAGCCAGGACTTCGACCTGGCGCTCAGGGTCAGCGAGCGGACGACGCCGCAGCACATCCACCACATCCCCTGGGTGCTCTACCACTGGCGTCAGGAGGGCGGGCCCGAGACCTTCAGCCAGGCCTACATGGACCGCTGCGCCGACGCCGCGCGCCGGGCGGTGGCCGAGCACCTGGCGAGGATCGGACAGACCCGCGTGGAAGTGGAGAACCAGGCCGACGCGCCGGGCTGGATCGAGGTGCGCCGCGCCCCGCCGGAACCCAAGCCGCGCGTCTCGGTGATCGTGCCGACCCGCGACCGCGCCGACCTGCTGGCGCGGTGCGCCGAGGGCGTGCTGAGCGGCACGGACTACGGCCCCCTGGAGCTGATCGTCGTCGACAACGGCAGCGTCGAGCCGCAGACCGCGGCGCTGTTCGAGCAGCTGCGGACCGACCCGCGGGTGCGCGTCCTGCCTGCGCCGGGGCCTTTCAACTATTCGGCGCTGAACAACCTCGCAGCCGCGGAGGCGACGGGCGAGGTGCTCGTGCTGCTCAACAACGATATCGAGGTGACCGACGCCGGCTGGCTGTCGGCCCTTGTCGCCCAGGCCGTGCGGCCCAACGTAGGCGCGGCGGGTGCGCGGCTCCTGTTCCCTGACGGCCGCGTGCAGCACGCCGGCGTGGTGGTGGGCGTCGGTGGCGCGGCGGGCCACTTGGGCTACGGCCAGCCGGGCGACACCGGCGGCTACTACAAGCACCTGAAGACCGCGCGGAACGTCACCGCCGTCACCGCCGCCTGCCTGGCGATCCGCAAGGCCGTCTGGGACGAGGTCGGCGGGCTGGACGCGGACCGCCTCGCGGTGGCGTTCAACGACGTCGACCTGTGCCTGAAGCTGCGGGCCCGCGGCTACGACGTGGTCTGGACCCCGCACGCCGAGCTCGTCCACCACGAGTCCGCGACCCGCGGCGACGACCGGTCCCCCGCCGAACAGGCGCGGTTCGACGCCGAGCTTGCGGCGCTGCGCGACCGCTGGGGCAAGGCGCTGGACGACGACCCGTTCTACAGCCCCCTCTTCGACCGCAGCCGCAGCGACCACCACCTCGCGAGCCCGCCGCGGCGGACGCCGCCCTGGCAGGCCGGCTAGCTTCTCCGCGCCCGCGGCGTCCGTGCGGGCTTCGGCTTCATCCAGGTCGAGAGCAGGTCGATGGGCACCGGGAAGATGATCGTGGAGTTCTTGTCGGCCCCCACGTCGTAGAGCGTCGACAGGAAACGGAGCTGGATCGCCGTGGGCTCCTTAGCCAGCACGCTCGCGGCCTCCATCAGCGTCCGCGCGGCCTGCTTCTCGCCGTCGGCGTTGATGATCCTGGCGCGGCGGTTGCGTTCGGCCTCGGCCTGGCGGGCGATGGCGCGGATCATGCTTTCGTCGATGTCGACGTGCTTGATCTCGACATTGGCCACCTTGATGCCCCAGGCGTCGGTCTGGGCGTCGAGGATCTCGCGGACGTCGCTGTTGAGCTTGTCCCGTTCGGCCAGCATCTCGTCCAGCTCGTGCTTGCCCAGCACCGAGCGCAGGGTGGTCTGGGCGAGCTGGCTGGTGGCGTTGACGAAGTCCTCGACCTGGATCACCGCCCGATCGGCCTCGATGACCCGGAAATAGATCACCGCGTTGACCTTCACCGAGACGTTGTCGCGCGAGATCACGTCCTGGCTCGGCACGTCCATGACGATGGTCCGCAGGCTGACCTTCACCATCTGCTGGACGATGGGGATCAGGATGATCAGGCCCGGGCCCCTGACGCCTGAGAAGCGTCCCAGGGTGAAGACCACCCCGCGCTCGTATTCCCGCAGGATCTTGATCGCCTGGAAGACGATGAAGAGCGCCAGCAGGCCGACGACGAGGTAGGCGACGAGGTCGAGATAGGGCATGGCGGTCCTAGGGCTCCGGTTCGACAATGAGTGCGAGGCCTTCGCGGTCGGCCACGCGAACGCGTTGTCCCGGCGAAAGCGGCCCGGCGCCGCGCGCCTGCCAGTCCTCGCCCTGCAGGCGGACCACGCCGCCGTCGCCGGACCAGCTGACGACCCAACCCGCGGCGCCCAGCAGGGTGGTGGGTCCGATGGCCACGGCGCGTCGCCGCGCGCGCAACGCCGTCCCCAGCGCCAGCACGAAGTAGGCGAGGCTCAGCGTCACGGCGGCGACGAGGACGCCGGGCGACAGGCGGAAGCCCGGCGCGGGCGTGTCGAACAGCATCAGCGAGCCCAGTGCGAAGGCCGCGACGCCGCCGATGCCGAACGCCCCGACCGTGGGGTTGTACGCCTCGGCCGCCATCAGCCCGACGCCCAGCAGGAGGAGCGCGAGGCCGGCGTAGTTCACCGGCAGGAGGTCCAGGGCGAAGAACGCGGTCAGCAGGGCGAGGGCGCCGATGATCCCGGGCGCCACGGCCCCTGGCGACATGAACTCGAAGAGCAGTCCGTACACGCCCACGAGCAGCAGCAGGTAGGCGATGTTCGGGTTGGTGATCGCCGCGAGCAGCCGTGTGCGCCAGTTCGGCTCCAGGACATCGACGCCGGCGCCGGCGACGTGCAGCACCTGCGGCTTGCCGGCGAGGCGGATGGTCCGCCCCTCGGCCTGGGCGAGGAGCGACGGAAGGTCGCCCGCCACGACCTCGACCACCTTCCGGGCGTGGGCCTGCTCGGCGGTCAGGGTCGCCGCCTCGCGGACCGCCCGCTCCGCCCACTCGGCGTTGCGCCCGTGCAGGGCGGCGAGCGAGGCGATGTAGGCGGCGGCGTCGTTGACGACCTTGGCCGTCATGGCGTCGGGAGGCTTGGCGGCGGCGTCCTTCTTGTCGTCGGGCGACGGCTCGCCGCCCGGCAGCGACGTCGGCGAGCCCATCGTCACGGGCGTGGCGGCGCCCAGGTGGGTGCCCGGAGCCATCGCGGCCAGGTGGCTGGCGTAGAGGATGTAGGTCCCCGCGCTCGCCGCCCGCGCGCCGGCCGGCGAGACGTAGGTGGCCACCGGCACGGGCGAGGCCAGCAGGGCGGAGACGATGTCGCGGGTCGCCGAATCCAGGCCGCCGGGCGTATCCATCCGCAGCACCACCAGCGACGCGCCGCGGGCGCGGGCGGTCTTCAGGCCGTTCTCGACATATTCCGTCGTGGCCGGACCGATGGCGTCGTCGAGTTCGAGGACGATCACCGGGCCGGTTGCGCGGGGCTGGGCGGCAGCAGGGGCGGCGGCCAGAACTATGGCGCACAACGCAACCCACACCATCGCCAGCAGGTGGCGTGGCCGCCAGACGCCTAGCCCACTGCAAGCGCGCATCATGGCGCTCCCGCTTGCCTGGTCTCCGCCCGTGGACGGGGCCGGACATCACGACATGCCCTTAGGCGCCGCTTGTCAACGCGCGCCCGTCGTCTCGGCGAGCCAGGCCAGGTAATCGGGATCGGCCGCCTCGACGGGCAGCGCGATCACCTCGGGCGTGTCGTAGGAATGCAAGTCGCGCAGACGCGCGCGGACCGCCTCGAACAGGTCGGCGCGGGTCTTGATCGACAGCCGCCGCTCCTCCTGGCGCTCGACCTGGCCCTTCCAGACATAGAGGCTGCGGATGGGGTCGATCTGCACGCAGGCCGCGAGCCGTTCGGTGACCAGCGCTTCAGCCAGACGCTCGGCGTCAGCGGCGTTGGCCGTCGTGGTCTGGACGACGATCATCTTCATACCGCGACCTTACCTCCCACCGCTTCCCGGGGGATGTAAGGATCAAGAGCGGTAGTCGCCGTTGATCTCGACGTACCGCTTCGTGAGATCGCACGTCCAGACGGTGGAGCTGGCGCGGCCGACGCCCACGTCGACGGTGACCTCGAGCTCCTGCTTCTTCATGTAGGCGCTCATCTTGGCCTCGTCGTAGCTCGCCGCGATCAGGCCGTCCTGGGCCGCCCAGTGCGGGCCGAACTTCACGCTCATCTTGTCGCGGTCGACGGGCTCGTCGGCCTTGCCCACGGCCATGACGATGCGGCCCCAGTTGGCGTCCTCGCCGGCGAAGGCGGTCTTCACCAGCGGGCTGTCGGCCACAGAGCGGGCGATCCTGCGGGCGGACGCGGCGCTCTCAGCGCCGGTGACGGTGATCTTGATGAACTTGGTGGCCCCCTCACCGTCGCGGACGAGCTGGTGGGCCAGGTCCATCAGCACACCCTCCAGCTTGTCGCGGAAGTCGGCCAGGCGGTGCTCGCCGGCCCGGCTCACTTTGGGCGCGCCCGACTGGCCGGTGGCGAAGAGCAGCAGGGTGTCGTTGGTGGAGCGGTCCCCGTCCACCGTGACCGCGTTGAAGGTGTTGCGCGTGTAGAGGCTGACGAGGGCCTGCAGCGCCCGCGGCGAGATGGCCGCATCGGTGACCACGAAGGCCAGCATGGTGGCCATGTCGGGCGCGATCATGCCCGATCCCTTGGCGATGCCGCCGATGCGCACCGTCACCCCGTCGATCTTGGCCTCGGCGTAGGCGCCCTTCGGGAAGGTGTCGGTGGTCATGATGGCGCGGGCGGCCCCGCCCCAGCCGTCGGCGCTGAGCTTGCCTTCCAGTTCGGGCAGGCGGGCGGCGATCTTGGTGTCGTCGAGCAGCACGCCGATGACGCCGGTGGACGCCACCATCACGTCACGCTGGCGGCAGTCGAAGCGCTTGCCCACCGCCGAGGCCACGCGGCGGACGGCGTCGGCGCCGGGGCGGCCGGTGAAGGAGTTGGCGCAGCCGGCGTTGACCACCAGCGCCTTCACGCCCTCGCCCTTGGTGGCTTCCAGGTGGCGCTTGCACCAGTCGACCGGCGCCGAGCCCACGCCGTGGCGGGTGAACACGCCCGCGCAGCTCGCGCCCTCGGGGAAGCTCATGACCAGCAGGTCCTCGCGGTCGTGCTTGTAGAAGCCGGCCCGCCCGGTCGCCATGGTCACGCCGCGGATCGGACGCATGCGCGGGAACGGCACGGCCAGCGGCGATACCGGCATCGCCGACTTGTCCACCTTGGCTGCGGCGGCCGGCTGGGCGGTGCGGTCGTCGAAGGCGCGTGCGACCTTCTCGGCGCGCTTCAGGCCGGCCCGCTTCAGGGCGCTGGCGAGCGGGTCGAGCGCGCGCTCGATCGTCTGCCCCACCACCTCGACGGGCTTCGGCGCGCGCGGCGAAGGCGTGGCGGCCGCGGGCTTCTTGGCCGCGGGCTTGGCGGGCTTGCGGCTCATTTGGCGGCTCCCTTCGTCTGGGGCTGGGCGGCGGCAGGGACGGGCGCAGGGACAGGTGCAGGCGCGGTCTTGGGGGCGTCGGCAGGCGGCACGGCCTTGGGCGCGCCGGCCTCGGGCCGGATCAGCGGCTCGACCTTGGCCTTGGCCCGCAGCTTTTCCAGGAGGTCGCGGATGCGGTCATAGGTAAGGAAACGCACGATCTGCGGCCGCGCCGCCTCGAAGCTGATCGGTTGCTCCAGCCTTCGGTCCTCAATCTTCAGGATCGCCCAGCCGCCTTCGATCCCGAATGGGCCGACGATATCGCCGACCTTCGAGGTCTTCAGGTTCGCGGCGTAGGCCTCCGGCATGACGTCGACCGTAAAGTAGCCGAGATCGCCGCCGTTGAACCGCGTGGCCGCGTCGGTGGAGCGCTCCATGGCCAGGGCGTCGAACGAGGCCCCGGTCGCCAGCAGCTTGCGCACGGCTTCGGCCTCGGCCTCGCTGGCCACGACGATCTGGCGGGCGCGGATCTCCTCCGACTGTTTGGCCAGCTTCAATTGCTCCTGGTAGAGGCCGCGGATGGCGTTGTCGTTGACCGCATCGGCCACCACGCTTTCCACCAGCATGTCGCCCAGGATGCGCTCGCGCGCCGCGGCCAGCCGCTTCTGGGCCACCGGATCCTTGTCCAGCTTGCGGCTCAAGGCTTCGGCGGCCAGCAGCTTCTGG
>NZ_DASWTE010000247.1:0-7080 GCF_036402295.1 Phenylobacterium sp. | reverse complement strand
GAGAAGACCTTGTTGACGTAGGTCTCCTGCATCAGGTGGCCCTTCTTCATCCCCGAGACGGTGACGAAGACGATGACCACGTCCTGCATGGTGGCCGGGACCGAGTTCTCCAGGATGTCCTTGAGCACGTCGCGGCGGTTGCGCAGGTTCAGGTCGTTCAGCAGCGCCTTCATGATCGCCGCGTGGCCCGGATAGCGGATGGTCTTGTAGTTCAGGTTCCGCACCTGGCCGTCCAGCGTGTGGCACAGGGTGCCCAGGCCGCCGGAGGTGTTGAAGGCCTCGTAGGTCACGCCGTCGAGGGCGAACTCCTCGCACTCCTCGAGGGCGGGCGTTTCGCGCAGCTTGCCGTTGGTGATCGCCTCGCAGGGCTCGCAGTACTCGTTGATCACCCCGTCTGTCGACCAGGTGAGGTTGTAGTTCAGCGCGTTCGACGGATAGCGCGGCAGGGCGCCCACCCGCAGGCGGACGTCGTGCAGCTGGTCGAAGTGCTTGATCAGGTCCCAGGCGGCGATGGTGATGAAGCCGGGGGCGAGGCCGCACTGCGGGATGAAGGCGGTGGTGGCGTCGACGGCGAGATCGCGGACGACCCGGCTGGAGGCCACGTCCTCGGTCAGGTCGAGGTAGTGGGCGCCGGCGGCCTTCGCGGCGCGGGCGACGGCGATGGTCAGGTGGTAGGGCGCGCAGTTCACGACCGCGAAGGCGCCATTCAGCGCGCCTTCCATCTGGGTCGGGTTATCGATGGCGATCGCGGCGGTCTCGACGTGGGCGCGGCCGGCGAACTCGGCCAGCGCCTCGGCCGACTGGTCGATGAGAACGACGCTGTAGCTCCCCGAGCCGACCAGTAGGTCGACGACGGTGGATCCGATCTTGCCCGCACCGACGACGGCGACTTTGCGCATGGAATGACCTCTTTTGTTGGCCGGCCCAGAATCTGCCGCCCCCGAGTCGCTTTCAACTGGCGCCCCGGCGATATGCGGGTCTATTTTGGACATATCGCCGACCTGATTGCACGGAACGCCGATGGACGACCTGGACGAGCACCTGCTGGCGAGATTGCGCGACAACGCCCGCGCGCCGGTGGCCGAACTGGCCCGCGCGCTGGGCCTGTCACGGACAACGGTGCAGAGCCGCCTGGCCAAGCTGGAGCGCAACGGGACCATCGCCGGCTATGCGGTGAAGCTGGCCGGGGCCTACGAGGCCGCCCGGGTGCACGCCTTCATCATGCTGACGGTGGAGCCCAAGTCGGCGGCGGCGGTGACGGCCGCGCTCAAGCGGATGCCGGGCGTGCGACGGCTGCAGTCGGTGAGCGGGCCGTTCGACATGATCGCCACGGTGGAGGCCGCGGGGGTTGCCGAGATGGACGCCGTCATCGACGAGATCGGCGCGCTGAAGGGCGTGGAGCGCACTAACACCTCGCTGGTGCTCTCGACGAAGTTCGACCGCTGATGGCCACGATCCTCGCCGTCCACGCCCACCCCGACGACCTGGACATCCTGGCCGGCGGCGCGCTGGCGTACCTGAGCTCGGTGGGGCATCGGGTGGTCATGGTCACCGCCACGGCCGGGGAGGGTGGCTCGGCCGAGGTGGGGCCCGTGGAAACCGCGCGGCTGCGCCAGGCCGAGGCTGCGGCGTCGGCGGCGCACATCAAGGCCGAGTACCGCTGCCTGCGCTTCCCCGACCTGGGCGTGTTCAACGACGACGCCTCGCGCCGGGCGGTCACCGAGCTCTTGCGCGAGGTGCGGCCCGACATGGTGATCACCGCCTCGCCGGCCGACTACCATCCGGACCACGAGGCGATCAGCGTGCTGGTGCGCGACGCCTGCTTCGCCGCGCCGGTGGCCAATTACAAGACGGGCGGGGCGGCGGCGCTGGCAGGCATCCCGGCGCTCTACTTCACCGACGCCATCGGCGGCCGCGATCGCGATGGGAACCGGCTGAAACGCGACTTCGGCGCCGACATCACCCGCCACTTCGCGGTCAAGAAGGCGATGATCGCCGAGCATCGCAGCCAGGTGGCCTGGGTCGCCAGGCAGCATGGCGTCGCCGACTTCCTGGCCGACACCGAGGCGTGGAGCCGGCATGTGGGCGCCGACTTCGGCGTCGCCTACGCCGAGGGCTTCCGCCAGTACCTGCACACGCCCTACCCGAAGGCGGCGGTGCTACAGCAGCTCCTGGGCCCGCTGCTCCTGAACCCCTGAGCAGGCCGCATCGTAGCGGGCCCACATGGGCGCACAGTCGACGACCTCGCGCGCCGCCAGGGCGCGGTCGATGGCCATGACGGTCAGGCCAGCTTCCAGCGACTCGTAGGGCGTCACGGGGAAAGCCGCGCGCGCCTCCATGGCGGCCAGCAGGTCCAGCGCCATGGCCTGGTCGGCGCCGTTGTGGGCGTCGGCGGTCACGTTGCCGTACTCGACCTTCTCGGGCTTCCCGCGGAAGAGGGCGCGGCGGACCATCAGCTTGTTGCGCACCAGGTCGGCGATCAGCGTCCCTTCGGTCCCGGCCACGTACCAGCGCCGCTCGGTGAGGGCCGTGTGGCTGTTGGCGTGGAACGAGAGCCGCACCTGGTTGGCGTACTCGATCAGGGCCACCTGGTGGTCGGTGACGTCCATGTCCGACTGGAAGGCGTCGTTGGCCGCGCCCCAGCCGGCGTCGCGGAAGGTGTAGGCGTCGGAGCCGTCCTCCCAGGTGCGCGCCGCATCGGCGCGCTCGGAGGTGAAGATCCGGCGGCCGCCGAAGCTGGCCACCCGTGCGGGCCGCGCGCCGACGAAGCGGCCGAAGACGTCGAAATCGTGGACCACCTTGTCCAGCAGGTAGCTGCCGCCCCAGGCCTGCTTGCGCCGCCAGTTGCGCGCGAGATAGCCGCCGTGGTCGGCGCCCAGGTGCTCGGTGGCGTCGATCGAGACCAGTTCGCCCAGCTCGCCGCGGTCGATGCGGCCGACCACGTCGCGCACGATGGGCAGCGAGCGCATGACGAGGCCCACGTAGATCGGCGGCGAGGGCTGGGCGAGCCGGCGCGCGAGGGCCTCGGTCTCCTCCTCGGTGCGCACGATCGGCTTCTCGGCGAAGATCGGCCAGCCGGTCTGCATCGCCAGCATCAGGTGCTCGAAGTGCAGGTGGTTGGGCGCGCCCAGCATCAGCAGGTCGTAGGGGCCGCGGGCGATCAGCTCGGCCGGGTCGGCGCACGGGTGGCCCATGCGGATGTCGGCCGCCGCCAGGATCGGTGCGCCGACGGGGGCGGGGTCGGCGTAGGCCTCGAGCACGAAGCTCCAGCCCACCTCCTTCATGGCCGCCAGCACGTGGGCGATCCGCTGCCCGAGCCCGATCACGCCGATGCGGTAGGTGGTCATGGCCGTCTCCTCTCCGGAGGTATCAGACCGCAGGCCCGCCGCCGGGTCTAGCCATGGATCCCGGCCTTCGCCGGGATGAGTCGCTGCGCCCTCACTTCTGCCTAGGCGCCTTCAGCTCGGAACCCGTGAACTCGCCCATCGGGTCGCGCTGGACGCCCATGAGCAGGGTGCGTGCGGCGTTCCTGACCTCCTCCTGGACGGCGGTGTCGGCATCGAGGGCGTCGTGGCTGGTGGCGTAGGGCTGCCAGTAGCCCACGTAGCGGTCGAGCTCGGCGGTCGGCCCGGCCGCGCAGAGGTGCATGAAGCGGAGCCAGTCGCAGAGCGCGCGGCGCACGTTCTCGGCGCCCTCCACGTCGCCGTGGACCACGACGGCGAACTGCCGCTTGGCGAGGTGGCGGGGATAGTCCCAGCCGTCGAGCTCGATCTGCTTGGCTTCCTCTGCCCGTTTGCCGTGGGTGCGGGTGGGGTCCGGGTTGCCGCCGTCGGCGCAGACCAGCCGGTCCATCATCAGCTTCAGCGGCGAGGTGGGCGAGTACCAGTTCACCGGCGTGACGATCATGATCCCGTGGGCTTCGACCCACATCGGGTAGACCTCGTTCATCCAGTCCTGGGTCTGGCCGAGGGCGTGGTTCGGGTAGCACGAGCAGGGCCAGTGGCAGAGCGGCGCCGCGGTCGAGTAGCACGCCTTGCAGGGGTGGATATTGCGCCCGTACTCCGAGGCCAGCCGGGACAGGTCGAGCACCCGCACCGCGGTGTTGTCGGCGGCCTCCAGGATGTCGAGCGCCAGCCGCACGAACCGCCAGGACTTCGACATCTCGCCGGGGCAGGTGTGCTCGCTGCGGGACGAAGCGTTGATCAGCAGGAACCGGTGCGGCCCCTTGGGGTCGTCGTGGCGGGCCTGGGCCGCGTGGATCGCCCCGCGGGCCGCCAGCCAGTCGACCGAGAGGTCGTAGTCCGGATCGGCGAATTCCGGGCCGGCCTTGCGGGTGATGGGCGCTTTTCGGCCGGCCGAGTAGGCGCCCCACGCCACTTGCACGACCCTCTCCAGCTCGGCGTCCAGCGCGCGAAACGCGGGGTCGCGGAACTGCTCGAGGTAGCGCCGCCGGAACTCGGCCTCGGCCAGCGTAGGGTCGGGCATGCCCTTGCGGGGCTCGGGAGCGCGTCTCGCCATTCTGCCGCCAACGGCTGCGCTCGGCGGTCGTTCCCGGCTAACGGCGTGCGACCATTGGCCGAATAACGATGTTGGTTACGCGCCTTAAACGAAAAAGGCTCAAGGATGCCGGGTACTTGGGGGTCCCGACAGGGCAATGAGATCTCTTTCGCGCAGGTTCCTGGTCAGCGTCGGCGTCATGTCGCTGATCGTCACCATTCTGGGGACGCTGGGCGCCTACCTCGTGTTCAAGCGCGAGCTCGAGAACCGCCAGATCGCCTTCCTGCAGGACTACGTCCGCGAGCGCTCCAGCAACGTCGAACGCCGCTTCTCCAACCTGACCGCCCTGCACAAGGCCGCCGGCGAGGAGCTGGAGCGGCGGATCAACCACCTGAGCGACGCCGAGGTGGACCGGCTGGCCGACGTCTACTTCCCGCGCCGTCCGGACGGCACGCGGCGCAGCCGCGACCCCTGGTTCGAAGGCGTCATGCAGAACGGCCAGTACGTCTATGGCATGGGCGCGCTGATCGGCGAGGCCGACAAGCTGACCCGTGCCGAGAAGCGGGTGCTGGTGGCGGGCTTCGAGCTGGTGGCCAACTTCGGCCAGGCGGCGCGCAAGGACTACGACAACTTCTATTTCTTCACCCCGCCCAAGACGCGGCTGATCATCTTCGGCCCGGACCGGCCTGACCGGCTGATGTTCTACCGCCACGAGGCGCCGGCTGATCTCGACATCTCCCAAGAGGAGATGTCGTCGCTGACCAGCCGCGACAACGACCCGCAGGGCCTCACCCGCTGCACCAACCTGCAGCGCCTGATCCAGGACGAGGTGGGCGAGCGGCTGGCCACGGCCTGCCTGACGCCGGCCTACGCCAACGGCCATAACGTGGGCGCCTTCGGCTCGTCGATCGAGCTGACCGGCTTCATGGCCAACGCCGTCAAGACCTCGCTGCCGGGCGCCGCGACGCTGCTGGTCACCGGCAAGGGCGAGCTGATCGCCTATCCGGGCTTCACCACGCCGGGCAAGGCGGCCGAGAAGACCGTTGCCGAGTACGAGCACCGGCTGGGCCTGAAGGCGATGGTGGCGGCCATCCACCGCACGGGCCAGACCAGCGGCGTTGTCGACAGCCCCGACGGCCAGCAGATCGTGGCGTTCGGCCAGCTGGCCGGCCCCGACTGGTACCTGATGCTGAGCTATCCCAAGGCGGCCGTGGCCGCCTCGGCGGCGCGCTCGGCCTCGTGGCTGCTGTGGATCGGCGGCATCGCCACGGCGATCCAGACCCTGCTGGTGGTCTATGTCGCCCGCCGCGCCATCGTCTGGCCGCTGCAGCGGCTGGCCGACTCCTGCGAGGCCGACGAGGCGGAACGCCCGGACGTCGCCCTCGAGGAGGGTCGCCACGATGAGATCGGCGTGCTGGCCCGCGCGCTGCGCGGCGAGCGCGAGAAGGCCGAGGGCATCATGGCCTCGCTGGAGGACCGGGTGCACGAGCGAACGGCCCAGCTGGAACGGGCCAACGCCGAGAAGTCCCGCTTCCTCGCCAACATGAGCCACGAGCTGCGCACCCCGTTGAACGGGGTGATCGCCATTTCCGAGACCCTGTCGCGCCAGCAGGAGACGGCCAAGGGCAAGGAGCTGGCCGAGCTGATCGTGTCATCCGGCCGCCTGCTGGAGCGGGTGCTGACCGACATCCTCGACTTCTCGAAGATCGAGGCGGGCGAGATCAAGCTGGCGCGCGACGAGTTCGCCATGTCGACGCTGGTCAGCCGCATCGCCGAGCTGCATCGCGCCTCGGCCGAGATCAAGGGCCTGAGCTTCACCTGGTCCGTCGCGCCCGAGGCCGACCGCCGCTTCGCCGGCGACACGGTGCGGATCACCCAGGTGCTGTCGAACCTATTGTCCAACGCCGTGAAGTTCACCGAGGCCGGCGAGGTCCGCCTCGAGGTGGACGCCGCGGGCGGGACGGTGGGCTTCACCGTGGCCGACACCGGCATCGGCTTCGACGAGGAGGTGCGCCAGCGCCTCTTCCGCCGGTTCGAGCAGGCCGACGACTCCATCCGCCGCCGCTTCGGCGGCACCGGCCTGGGCCTGGCCATCAGCCGCTCGCTGATCGAGCTGATGGGCGGGACGATCGAGGTGGCCTCCGAACCCGGCAAGGGCTCGACCTTCTCGGTGGTGGTCCCGCTGGAGCATGTGGACGGCGAGGCGGTCGAGGCCGAGGAGGACGCCTCCGAGGGCTTCGACATCTCGGGCGCCCGCGTGCTGCTGGCCGAGGACCACCCGACCAACCAGAAGGTGGTGCAGCTGGTGCTGGACTCGGTGGGCATCGACCCGGTGATCGTCGAGAACGGCAAGCTGGCGCTGGAGGCGCTGCGGGCCGAGCGCTTCCACGTGGTCCTGATGGACATGCAGATGCCCGAGCTGGACGGCCTGTCGGCCACCAGCCAGTTGCGGGCCTGGGAGCGCGAGCACGGCCTGCCGCGAACGCCGGTGATCATGCTCACCGCCAATGCCCTGGACGAGCACGTGAAGGCCAGCCTGGAGGCCGGCGCCGACGCCCACCTCTCCAAGCCCATCCGCGCCGA
>NZ_DASWTE010000246.1:0-5351 GCF_036402295.1 Phenylobacterium sp. | reverse complement strand
AAGCCGATCCCCGAGGCCGAGGTCCGGATCATCGACAAGGAAGGTAGGGACGTCCCGCAGGGCGAGGTCGGCGAGGTGGTCTCGCGCAACCGCTTCATCAACGACTTCACCTACCACGGCGACGACCAGAAGCGCCGCGACACCGAGAAGGCCGGCCTGATCGCGCCCGGCGACATCGGCTACTTCGACAAGGACGGGTTCCTGTACCTCTGCGACCGGGCCAAGGACATGATCATCTCGGGCGGGGTGAACATCTATCCGGCCGAGATCGAGGCCGAGCTGCTGAAGATGCCCGGCGTCGCCGACTGCGCGGTGTTCGGCATCCCGGACGAGGAGTTCGGCGAGGGCGTCTGCGCGGTGGTCCAGCCGTCCGAGGGCGCGGACCTCTCCGAAGCCTCGGTGAAGGCCTACCTGCGCGAGCACGTCGCCGGCTACAAGATCCCCCGCCGCGTCGAGCTGGCCACCGACCTGCCGCGCGAGGACTCGGGCAAGATCTTCAAGCGCAAGCTCCGCGAGCCGTTCTGGGAGGGGCTGGAGCGGCGGATCTGACGACGCGCGGCCCAGCGCCCCCTCCACCACTTCGCGGTCCCCCTCCCCCATGGGCCATGGGGGAGGAACTGAGCGGATCGATCAGCCCCAGTTCCTCACCCGCGTGCTGGGGAGGGGGACCACGAGGGGGCGTTGGGCTTACTCCCCGGGCATCCGTTCCGTATCCACCGACGCCTGCAGGTGCTCCGGGTAGCGCGAGCCCATGACCGTGCGTCCGGCCGCGTCGATGCGGGCCATGACATCGTCCGACAGCGTGACAGAGGCGGCGGCCGCGTTCTCGGCCATGTGGTCTGGGTTGGTCGTCCCGGGGATCGGCACGATGTCGTCGCCCTTCTGCAGCAGCCAGGCCAGGCAGAGCTGTGCTGGCGTGCAACTGGAGTGGCGGGCGAAGGCGGCGAAGGCTTCGTAGAGCCTCAGGTTGGACGCCAGCGCCTCGCCCTGGAAGCGCGGCATGGCCTTGCGGATGTCGCCGTCCTCGAACTTGGCCGGGTCGTGCCCGCCGCCGGCGAGGAAGCCGCGGCCGACCGGCGAGAACGCCACGAAGGTCACGCCCAGTTCGCGGCAGGCGTCGAGCGCCGCGATCTCCGGATTGCGGGTCCAGGGCGAGTACTCAGTCTGCAGCGCCGCGATCGGATGGGTGGCGTGCGCCCGGCGCAGCGTCGGGGCCGAGACCTCGGAGAGGCCGATCGCGCGGATCTTGCCGGCCTGCACGAGGTCGGCGAGCGCGCCGACGCTGTCCTCGATCGGCACCCGCTTGTCCCAGCGGTGCAGATAGTAGAGGTCGATCCGGTCGGTCTTCAGCCGCCGCAGGCTGACGTCGCAGACCGCCTTGATGGTCTCGGGCCGGCCGTCGATGCCGCGCTGCGTGCCGGTGGCGTCGGTGATGCCGCACTTGGACGCCAGGACGAACTTGTCGCGGTGCGGGCCCAGCACCTCGCCCACCAGGGTCTCGTTGTGGCCGAGGCCGTAGACCGCTGCGGTGTCGAAGAAGGTGTGGCCGGCGTCCAGCGCGCCCAGCAGCACGCGCTCGGCCACGTCGCGCGAGGGTGGGGAGCCATAGGCGTGGCTGAGGCTCATGCAGCCCAGGCCGATCGCCGACGTCTCGAACGGACCCACCCGACGCTTCTGCATGCGCGCTCTCCCTGCTGCCGCGGTGAGTGACCGCACGCCGGCGGCCGAGGTCAAGCCCGGGCGGCGAGCTTGGCTTCGAGCTCGGCCATGTCGGCTACGAACCAGACGTGGCGGCCGCCGTTGGACTCGCGCACGAAGTCGCGCAGCGCGTTGCTGCCGGCGACGGCTTCGGAGACGTCGCCCACGAAGGCCACGGCGACGCCGTAGTTCACGAACTTCTGGATGACGTTCCCGGCGATGCGGTTGCTGAGCGTCAGGAAGTCCGCAGCCAACCGCTCGACCGGGATCGCGACCACTGCCGGATGGCAGGCATAGGAGTCGCCGACGATGTCGGTGGCCGCCCGCTCGCCGTCCAGCTTCGGGCCGTCGGGCGCGCAGACATAGACCGTCGTGCCGGCGATCGTGCGGGGCTCGCCGCTCATGGGAGGAGCGCCTTCGCCAGGAAGCTGTCGATGGTGGCGGCGTGGCCGATGAGCAGGTGGCCGGCCTCGGGCAGCCAGACGACCTCGGCCCCCGGGACGTTGCGGAGCAGCCGCTCGCGCGTGCCGGCGGAGTCGATCATCACATCCTGCGCGCCCAGGATCGCCAGCAGCGGCATGGTCAGCTGCTGGAGGTCGGCGTCCGTGAACGGCGGCAGAAGCTCGGTCCGCGGGCGGAAGTTCGCGAAGGTGAGGTCCATGAACTCGCCGTACGCCCGCGCCTCCGGCGACTCCCCCATTGGCGAGGCCCCTGGCCCGGCCATGCGCTGCACGATCTTCTTGCGGCCCCAGCGGCCGAGGAAGAGCAGCGGCAGGGCCCAGATGAGGATGTTCTTGTGCTGGCCGACGCCCCCGGGGCCGAGCAGCACCACGGCGCTCACCGTCTCCGGCCGGCGGGTCGCGTACTCCAGGGCGAGCCAGCCGCCCAAGGAGATGCCGACGAGGGCGGCGCGGGTCACGCCCAGGCCGGCCAGCACCTCGCCCAGCCAGTCGGCGTAGACGTGGCTGGCGAGCGGCGGCCGCGACGGCGCGCTGAGGCCCGGCTCTCCGATCATGTCGATGGCGTGGACCCGGAAGCGCTGCGCCAGGGTGGCGACATCGCCCAGCCAGCTCGCGGAGTTCGACGCCGAGCCGTGCAGCAGCACGACGTCCGGCGCGCCCTCCGGGCCGCAGGAGATCACGCTGGTCTCGCCCTGCGATGTGGTCACCTGGCGGCGGACGTTCGGCGCCGGCCAGAACGCGAGGAACTCGCGGTAGCGGGCCAGCACGGCCTGCCCGCCCGCCTCGGATTTCCAGATCGCGGTCATAGGGAAAGCTGCTCGATCCAGACCCGGATCAGGGTCATCAGGTTCACGACGTCGCCGGGCGGACCCACGACGATGATCTTCAGGTGCGACCGCTCGGGCTCGTAGATCACGTCGGCGCGCAGCGGCGGGCCGCCGTGGGGCCGGGCGTTGAGCGCATTGGTGACCGTGCGCGCCCACTTCTGCGCCATCTCGGGCCAGACGTTGGGGATGTCGACGATGCTGGTCACCCACGGATCGCCGGCCGCGGAGGCGGCGCGGGCCGGCACGCCCGCGAAGGCGTCCAGGTCGCTCCTGAGGATGCGGTACGACTTGCCGACGCGGGTGGCCCGCAGGCGCTCCTCGCGGATGGCGCGAAGCACGGTCTTGGCGTGCAGCTTCAGGCGCTCGGCGGCCTGCTCGACGGTGTAGAGTTCCTCGGACATCACTTGATCCGGAACTTCAGGTGGCCCTCGGGCGCGTCGGCCTCGAAGGTGTCGCCGGCCTTCTTTCCCTTCGGATAGGCCTCGCAGCGCTCGTTCGGATCCAGGTTCGACGTGGTGCAGAGCTTGTCGCCCTCGATGCGCCAGCGGCCGCGCAGGCCGCCGTCCAGTCCGGTATAGGTCCCGTCGGCGGCGAAGGTGAGGTCGAGCTCCAAGCCGTCCGGCAGGGTGATCACCATGCCGCGCGTGGCGATCTCCTCCAGGGTGTCCGCGCAGGCTGGCGTCGCGAGCGCTAGGATGGCGAGGGCGGGGGCGAGTCTGCGCATGGTGTGGGTTCCTCCGAGAGGGCGTCTCATGATCCCAAATATTCCCTATCGTTCCCTATCTTGGGAGTCAATAAGGGCGCTTACGGCATATTTAGCCGCAGCGATGATCATGGGAGCGGCGAGCGCGGCCGCCGCGCAGCCGGCGCGGACGCTGATTCAGCCCGACGCGGTCTGGACGCCGGGGGACGCCACACCCAAGGCCGGCTGGGTGGTGCTGGTCGAGGGCTCGAAGATCGCCGCCGTCGGCCCCCGGGCGCAGGTGGCGGCGGACGGCGCGAAAGTGGTCGCCCTGCCCGGCGCAACGCTGATCCCGGGGCTGATCGAACTGCACTCGCACCTGTTGCTGCATCCCTACAACGAGACGCTCTGGGACGATCAGGTGCTGAAGGAGGCGCCGGCCTACCGGACGCTGCGGGCCGGACGCGACGCGGGGCGGACGCTGATGTCCGGCTTCACGACGCTGCGCGACCTGGGGACCGAGGGCGCCAACGACGCCGACGTGTCGCTGAAGAAGGCCATCGCCGACGGGATGATCCCGGGCCCGCGGCTGGTGGTGACCACGCGGGCGATCGTGGCGCGGGGCGCCTATGCGCCGCGCAAGGGGTTCCGCTCCGACATGACCCTGCCGCAGGGCGCCCAGGAGGCCAGCGGCGAGGCCGAGATCATGGCGGCGGTGCGCGACCAGGCGGCGCTGGGGGCCGACTGGATCAAGGTCTACGCCGACTACGGAATCGGGCCGGGCGGCGCGACCCGGTCGGCGTTCAGCCAGGAGGAGCTGGAGACGCTGGTGGCGACCGCCCGCGACCTCGGGCGTCCGGTGGCCGCGCACGCCAACAGCGACGAGGGCATCCGCCGCGCCGTGCTGGCCGGCGTCGACACCATCGAACACGGCGCCGAGGCCTCGGAAGCGACGCTGAAGCTGATGAAGGACAGAGGCGTCGCGCTGCTGCCGACGCTGGCCACCACCGAGGCCTATTCGCGGTACTTCGACGGCTACGCGCCGGGCCGCTCGGAGCCGACGGCCGACATGAAGCAGGCGGAGAAGACCTTCCGCCTGGCGCGCAAGGTGGGCGTCACCATCGGGCTGGGCAGCGACGTGGGCGTCTTCCCGCACGGCGAGAGTTGGCGCGAAGCCGACTGGATGGTGCGGCTGGGCATGACGCCGCTGGAGGCGCTGAACACGGCGACCGCGGTCGGCGCGAAGGTGCTGCGGCGTGACGACCTGGGGAAGGTGGCGCCCGGCGCGCTGGCCGACCTGGTGGCGGTGGGCGGCGATCCCACGAAGGACGTTGGCGCTCTGCGGGACGTGCGCTTCGTGATGAAGGATGGGGTGGTGTACCGAGGCCCTTAGGCCGCCTTCGCCCAGGCGGCTGCGAACCAGGGGATGAGGCGGCGGATGGCCTCCTCGATCTCCGGCGTGGAGACGGCGAAGCTCATGCGGATGAAGCGCTTGCCGTCGACGGGATCGAAGTCGATGCCCGGCGCAGTGGCGACGCCGGTGTCGCTGAGCAGCTGCTTGCAGAAGGCCAGGCTGTCGTCGGTGAGCCGGCCCACGTCGGCATAGATGTAGAAGGCGCCGTCGGGCGGGGCGATCTTCTCCAGGCCCAGCGACGGCAGCGCCTCGAGCAGGAGCTCGCGGTT
>NZ_DASWTE010000245.1:0-4029 GCF_036402295.1 Phenylobacterium sp. | reverse complement strand
AGGCCGTCGGCCAGGTACTGGCGCGCCATCAGGAGCCGCAGGCGCCTCCGCCATTCGGCGAAGCCCATGCCGGTGTCCGCCTGGAAGTGGCGGATGAACGAGCGGCGGCTCATGCCCGCGGCCTGGGCCAGCTCGTCGAGGCCGCGGTCGTCGGCCGGATCGGTCTGCAGCGCATCGGTGACGCGGGCGAGGCGCGGGTGGCGCACGCGGGGCAGGCCCAGGTCGAGCGGCCGGGCGCGGCGGACCTCGTCATACAGCAGGAAACGCAGGGCCTCGCGGCGGGCGTGGTCGTCCCTGGCGGTCTCGTCCCAGGCGGCGATCAGCGAGGCCAGCAGCGGCGAGACCTCGATCACGCAGGGCTCGGCCGGCAGGTCGGGCGGGATCGGCGTCGGGAAGCGCACAGTGCGGAAGCGGCAACCGTGCGGGCCGACTTTGGTGGCGTGCTCGACGCCCGGCGGCATCCAGACGGCTTGGGCCGGCAGCACGACCCAGGTGCGGGCCGCCATGATCTGCATGCAGGAGCCGGCGGCGGCGTAGCTCAGCAGCGCCTCGTCGTCGTGGGCGTGCGCCTCCCAGCCGCTGTCGGGTGGCATCTCGTAGGGGACGATGTCGACCTGGCGCATGGTTGGCACTCTCTCGACATTCTTTGGCTCAGGATCGAGCGCAAGGGAAGCCAAACTGCGATAGCTGAAGGGCATGCGCGCCCTGACTCCTTTCAAGAGCGGACCGCTGGCCCGGCTCTGGGTCGGCCAGTCACTGTCGGCGATCGGCGACCAGGTGCAGCGGATGGCGGTGATCTGGCTGGCGGTGGAGCTGGCTGGCGCCGGCGCGGGCTTCGTTGCGTCGGCGGAGAGCGCCGCCGTGCTGGTGATCGCCCTGTTCGCCGGCGCCTGGACCGAGCGCTGGGACGCGCGCCGCACCATGATCGGGGCCGACCTGGTGCGGGCGGCGCTCGCCATCATCCCGGTGGTCGCGGCGTTGATGGGCCGGCTGGACCTCGTGGTGCTGATCGTCCCGGCGATCTTGCTGGTGGGGTTGCGCGGCGTGTTCGATCCCGCGCTGCAGGCCAGCCTGCCGCGTCTCGCGCAGGGCCAACTCCTCCTGGGCGCCAATGCGCTGATGGACGCCACCGCCCGCATCGCCCGGCTGGTCGGCCCTGCGCTGGCCGGGGCCCTGGCGGCGGTGATGCCGGTGGTCGGGCTGCTCGCGGTGAACGCGGTGACCTTCGTCGTCTCGGCCTTGGCTATCGCCTCGCTGCGCCGCGAGCTGCCGCTGCAGCGGCCGCAGACCTCGCGCTCGCGGCTGGAGCTCTTGATGCTGGGTGTGCATGCGGTCCGCCGACAGCCGGTCTTCGTCTACCTGCTCTCGCTGAGCGGCGCAGTCAGCGGGCTCTGGATGGTGGCGCTGTGGCTCTGCGTGCCGTTGGTGGTGCAGCGCGAGGGACTGACCGGCTTCGGGCTCTCGGGGCTCGGCGTGGTGGGCCTCATCATGGGCGCGTACGGCGCCGGCAACCTGGCCAGCAACCTGGTGATCGGCGGGCTCGAGGTCCGGCGGCCGGTCCAGATGGTCGTCCTGGGCATGACGGTCGTCGGCGCCGGCCTGGCGCTGATGGGCATGGCCGCGTCCGCCGCCCCGCCGGACCTGGCCGTTCCCCTGATGATGGCGGCGTCGGCCGCCGCGGCGGTGGGCGGGCCGATGTCGGACGTGCCGTTCGCCACCCTGCGCCAGACCCGTTTCCCACAGTCGGAGGTGGCCGCGGTCTACCGGTTGAACATCGTGGCCGACTGGGGCGGCATGACCTTGGCGACCGCGCTCGCGCCGGCCGTCCTGGCCTTCGCGTCGCCGGCCGTCGTCATGGCAGGCTGCGGCCTGGCGATCGTCGTGGTGACGATACCCGGCTTCTTCCGTCGGGAAGCCGATGCGCCCATCTTGGCGGAATGAGCGACGAAGACTTCATGGCCCGCGCCATCGACCTGGCGCGCACCCAAGTGGGGCGCACCGGCGACAATCCGTCGGTGGGCTGCGTGATCGTGAAGGACGGTGTGGTCATCGGCGAGGGCGTGACGGGCGAGGGCGGCCGGCCGCACGGAGAGGAGAACGCGCTGACCGCCGCCGGCGAGGCGGCGCGCGGTTCGACGGCCTATGTCACCCTGGAGCCGTGCGCCAAGCGGTCGTCGGGCGGCGTCTCGTGCAGCGAGCGGCTGGTGGCTGCGGGCGTTGTCCGGGTTGTGATCGCGGCGCCTGATTCGTCGATCTACGCGGGCGGCGAGGGGTCCCGGCGGTTGCAGGCGGCGGGGATTGTCACCGACCAGGGGTTGATGCAGGAGACGGCGGACGCTCTCTATGCGGCTTACCGTCCCGCCAAGACCCTGGAAAGTCGTCGTTAATCCCGGCCGCCTAACATGGTTCACAACGTCTTTTTGAACCGTCCCGGTCCATGCCCTCCGACAACGCCCGAACGCTCGTCCAAGCGCGCCTGACCCAGGCGGCGGTCGACGCGATCTGCGCCCGGCACGACCGACTGTGGAGCTCGAAGCCGGGCGGCGCGCGCGCGGTCTTCGCATTCAAGGACCTGTCGGGCGTCGACCTGCAGGGTCGCAACCTCTGCGACGCCGACTTCACCGGCGCGATCATGAACGACTGCAAGCTGCGCGGCGCGCGGCTCGACAACGCCACCCTGTTCTGTGCGGACATGACGGGCGCCGACCTGCGCGAGGCCTCGCTGCGCCGCGCCGACCTGCGCGGCTCGTGCATGCGCAACGTCGACCTGACCGGCGCCGACCTGTTCGAGGCCGACCTGCGCGAGGGCACGCTGGCCGCCGGCAGCCGGGAGTTCGGGTTCCGCAAGCTGGAGATCGGAGGGCCGAACTCGGGCGAGCTGCAGGGCGCCATCCTGGCCGGCGCCAACCTGGAGCGCTCGCGGCTGTCAGGCGCCATGGCGGTGCGCGCCGACTTCACCGACGCGGTGATGAAGGACGCCAAGCTGATCCGGGCCAACCTGAAACAGGCCACGATGAAGGGCGCGAACCTGTCGGGCGCCGACCTCTCCGGCGCCGACCTGGCCGGGGCCGACCTCAGCGACGCAATCCTGGTGGGCGCGCGGACGGTGGCCTGGAACGTGTCGGACGCGAACCTCAAGGGCGCGCTCACCGACGAGCCGGCCGGCCGGGCGCTGAGCGAGCTGCCCTACGCCGAAATGATCAAGGACCACGCCCGGTGGTGCGAGACCGGCGGGGCCGAGGGCAAGCCGTCGTCGTTCGACAACGCCGACCTGCGCAAGCTGACCTCGGTGCGCGGCTACAACCTGACGGCCCTCTCGGCCAAGGGCGCTGTGTTCTACGGCCTCGACATGGAGGGCGTGCAGCTCCAGGGCGCCCACCTCGAGGGCGCCGACCTGCGCAACTGCGTCCTGCGCCGCGCCGACCTGCGGGGCGCGCGGCTGGTGGGCGCGAAGCTGTCGGGGGCCGACCTGCGCGACGCCCAGATGGGACCGCTGCTGCTGGGCGCCGATCGGGTGCTGCCGTGCAACCTGACCGGCAGCCAGCTCAAGGGCGCCGACCTGACCCGCGCGGACGTGCGCCACGCGATGTTCGTCGACGCCGACGTCAGCCGCGCCAACTTCTCGGGCGCGCTGCTCAAGCAGGCCGACTTCACCGGCGTGCAGCGCCACGGCGCGCGCGGCCTGGACGACGTGATCTGACATAGAAAAGGCGGCGCTCCCGAAGGAACGCCGCCCGGCTCTTCTGGGAAGCGTCGGGTCGCTTACGCGGCCTTCTCGCCTTCGATCAGGCTCGGCTGGACGCTGGAGTTGATCTGCACGGTGCGCGGCTTCAGCGCTTCCGGAAGCTCGCGCTTCAGCGAGATCGACAGCAGGCCGTCGGCCAGGTTGGCGTCGGTGACGATCACGTAGTCCGCCAGCTGGAACCGGCGCTCGAAGTTGCGCTAGGCGAGGCCGCGGTGGAGGTACTTCTTCGCCTCGTCGTTGGCCGCCTTGCGGCCGGTGACCGTGAGCAGGTTCTCCTTCACCTC
>NZ_DASWTE010000244.1:0-14660 GCF_036402295.1 Phenylobacterium sp. | reverse complement strand
GTCAAGGAAGTGGGCTCGGAGATCAAGGAGGCCGCGAGCGACGCCGGCCACGTGATCAAGGAAGCCGCCAAGGGCGCGGCCGAAGGCGCCCGCGAAGGGGTGGCCAACGTCGAGCAGGAGAGCAAGGACGCCGCGGATAGGACCGAGAACTAGGCGCCGCAGGCAAGGAACGAACCGCGGAAAACGCAGAAATGCGCAGAAAGAGGAGTTGGAATCCTTCCGCGTCCTTCTGCGTTTTCCGCGGTTCGCCTCTTCGGCGCGCGAAGCGCGCCCGGCTTGTTAGGCCGCCTTGGCCTGCTTCTTCACCTTCTTGATCGCCTGCTCCCGCTTGAGGCGGCTCAGGTGGTCGATGAAGAGGACGCCTTCCAGGTGGTCCATCTCGTGCTGGATGCAGACGGCGAAGAGGCCGTCGGCGTCCTCCTCGATCTGTTCGCCCTGGTAGTTCAGGTAGCGCAGCTTCACCTGCGCCGGCCGCTCCACCTCGTCGTAGATCTCGGGCACCGAGAGGCAGCCCTCTTCGTACGGCGCGGTCTCCTCCGAGGCCCACAGGATCTCGGGGTTCACGAAGTAGCGCGGCTGCTTGTCCTCGCCCTCGCGGGAGAGGTCCATGACGATCACCCGCTTCGGCACGCCGATCTGCACGGCGGCGAGCCCGATGCCGGGGGCCGCGTACATGGTCTCCAGCATGTCGTCCATCAGCGCGCGCAGGTCGTCGTCCACGACATCCACCTTGGTGGACACCTGCTTCAGGACGGGGTGCGGGACGACGAGGATCTCACGGAGGGCCATGGCGCGCAGGTAAGGGTGGTATTGTTGAGCGTCAAGGTAGGACAAGCCCGAGGCGACTCTGTGTCCGCCCCGGTGTCCGCTTATTCCCCCGCCGCCAGCCGGACGGGCGACGTCGGCTCGTCGGGTGAGAGCTTTGCGAGCGGGCGAACCGCGGCCTCGAGCGCCTCGAGCGACGGCACGTCGCGGCCTTCGTGGTCGACTTTCAGGTCCTCGAAGCGACGGGCCTGGGTCAGTACCTGGGTCTCGAGCGAGCCCACGAACTGGTTGTAGCGGCTGACCGCCGCCTCCAGCGCCTTGCCGACCGAGCCCGCATGCGCCCCCATCACGGCGATGCGCTTGTAGAGCTCGCGCCCCAGGTCGGCGATCTTCCGCGCGTTGGCGGCCTGCTCCTCCACCCGCCAGCCGTAGGCCACCGCCTTGCAGAGCGCGAACAGGGTCGACGGCGTCACGATGACCACCCGGCGGTCCATCGCTTCGGTCATCAGGTCGGGCGCGCGGTCCAGCGCCGCCGCCAGCGCCGAGTCCAGCGGCACGAACATCGCCACGAAGTCGGGCGAACTGTCGAACTGGTCCCAGTAGGCCTTGGCCGAGAGCCCCTGGATGTGGCCGCGCACGCTCTGCACGTGGCGCAGGCCGATGGCGTCGCGGCCGAGGTCGTCCGTCGCGTCCTGCAGCTCGAGGAAGGCGTTCAGCGAGCACTTGGCGTCGATCACGAACACCCCGCCGCCCGGCATCTTCACCACCACATCCGGCCGCCGCCGGCCCTCGTCCGTGTCGGTCGACGCCTGCTCCTCGAAATCGAAGCGGCCCGAGAGGCCCGCCGCTTCCAGCACGTTGCGTAGCGTCTGCTCGCCCCAGCGCCCCTGCACGCCGGCCCCGCGCCGCAGGGCCGCCGACAGCTTGCGCGCCTCGTCCTGGGTCGCCGCCGAGGCGGCCAGCATCTGGGCGATCTGCTCCTTCAGGCCGCCCTGCTCCTCGGCCCGCTGCTTCTCGACCGCGGTCACCTGCTCCTGGAACTTCTGCAGGCTCTCGGCCACCGGCTTCAGCTGCGCCTCCAGGCGGGCCTGGGCGAGCTGCTCGCGGTTGCGCACCTGCTCCTCGTTCTTCCGCAGGATCTCCTCGGCGACGCTGGCCGCGGACTGGGTGAGCTGGGCGCGCACAAGGTCGCCCTGCTCGGCCATCAGCTTCATGCGCAGCTCGGCGTGCGAGGCCCGGTGCCGCTCGCGTAGCGCCCAGGCCAGGGCCCCGGCGGCGACCAGCACGCACAGGATCGACAGGAAGAGAAGTCCGTTCATGGTGCGTTCTTACCGCACCAAGTGAGTCGGGTCAGCCCTGCAGCCGCCCGCCGATGGTTTCGCCCCGCGAGAGGGTGGAGGTGATGGGGGCGAGCAGGAACAGGTCGCCGTAGCCGGCTTCCGCCGCCTTGGGCCCGATGTCGCGCACCAGGTGGTGGCGGATGTCGTCCGAGATGCTGCCCTCGGGCGCCAGCGGATCGCGCTTGAGGATCTCGTCGCAGTAGGCGTCGTCCGCCTCGCGGTCGCCGGTCAGGTCGCCGATCCGCTCCATGACGATCGGATAGGCCGACGGCGTGCGCGCCGCGTTCAGCGCCGCGGCCATGACGATGCCGTCCAGGAACGAGGCCTTCGACAGCGGCACGCCGTTCCAGATCACGAAGATCGGCGTCTGACCCACGGTGTCGAACAGGATCGCGAACAGCTGGCCCTCGGCCAGCAGCAGCCAGCCGTCGAACAGAAGCCCCGCGCCGCCCACCTTGAACTGCAGGAGGCCGTTGTCGGCGCGGCGGATCATGCCGTGGTCGTGGAAGAAGCGGCCCGGCATCACCACCGACGGCCGCGTCGTGCGCCAGAAGCCTTCGTAGGCCTGGCCCCGCCGCTCGGTCGTCAGGCGCGCCATGTCCAACAGGGGCAGCGGCAGCGAGTCCGACGGCCCGTGGGCCCTCGCCCGGTTGCCGTTGGCCGGCGCCGACACGCCCAGGAGCCCGGCGAGCTCGGGCAGGCCGCGGTCCCAGTCCAGCATCGTGAAGCCGCCGGCGCACCGGCGCGCAATCAGCCGCGTCAGGTTCTCGAGATTCAGCGACGAGGGGTGCACCACGCCCGACACCCACCGGCCGACCAGCGACTTGTCGACGCCCAGCTCGGACGCGAGCCGCCCACGGCTCATCGAGAGCGCCTTGAGGACCAGGTCCAGCTTCTCGTGGAAGTGCGTGGCCGTCGTCTGCATCGCGTAACATGATTCATGAGAATGCACAGGCATGCAACCCGTCCGTGCAACGGTTGCGCACTGGGTTGCACCCTTGCACGTTCGCTCCGCGCAACCGTTGCGTTGTTCGGCGACCGCCGTTGCACCTGCGCGCCAGAATGTCGCAGCGCTACACATTCCTCATGAAGAGGCGGCCCGAGACCGCCCGGGAGAGGAAGTCGATGAATCTCAAACATCTCATCTACGCCCTCGTGACCCTGGCGGCCGTCTCGGGCATCGCAATGCTCGGCCCATCCCAGGCCGAGAACGGCGGCTATTACCTCCAGGGGGGCGCCGCCGGCTGACGAGGCAATGGGTCAGCAGGGCGGGCGGGATTGCTCTTCTCCCGCCCGCCAGGCCTGACCCCATCCGCCGGAGCCGACCCTCGCATCGGCCTGGCGCACAAGGTGGAGGAGGCGCGGTTCCACCGCGTCCGACCGGACTCAGATTGGGTGCTGGGGCCCAAGCCGCCGACCGACGACGTCCCCCGAAAGGTCGTCGGAACTGGCTTGGGTGTTCGCTCGGTCCGGACTGCGGGCGCTAGGCAAGCGCCTCCTCCATCGCCAGTCGGGGGTGCGGAAGGCCCGTGCGTCGGACCGCCGCGCCCCCGGCGACCCATCTCACGCCCCTGGTCAGCCCTACCCTTCAGTGCGAGCATGCCCGCAAAATACGGGGCGAGGGGGCGTTTCCATGACCAACGGGGCTGCGGCGCCTGCCGCGAGAGCCGCCTTCGGGCCGTGGGTCGTGCCCCTCCTGGCGCTCGCGATCTTCATCAACTACGTCGACCGCGGGAACCTCGCGACCGCCGCGCCGCTGCTGAAGACCGAGCTCAATCTCAGCGCCTCCGAGATCGGGGTGCTGATCTCGGCCTTCTTCTGGGCCTACACGCCGGGCCTTGTGCTGGCCGGCTGGCTCGCCGACCGCTTCAACGCCTACATGACGCTGGCCGCCGGCCTCGCCATCTGGTCGATCGCCACCCTCCTGACCGGCGTCGCGGGCAGCATCGCGGTGCTGCTGGCGCTCAGGGTCCTGCTGGGCGTCGGGGAGGCGGCGGCCTTCCCATGCAGCTCCACGATCATCGCGCGCCACGTGCCGGCCCACCGGCTGGGCGCCGCCAACGCACTGACCCTTGTGGGCCTCTCGATGGGCCCGGCGGTGGGGATCTTCTTCGGCGGGCACCTCATGGCCGAGCTGGGATGGCGGGGCGTGTTCCTGCTCTTCGGCGCCGTCTCGCTGCTGTGGCTGGTCCCGTGGCTGGTCGTGACCCGCAAGCTGTCGGCCGAGCCGCCGTCGGCCGAGTCCGCGACCGGGCCGCCGTTCCTGGCCATCCTGGCCCGCCGTGAGCTGTGGGGCGCGAGCCTCGGCCATTTCGCGATCAACTTCGGCTTTTACTTCGTGGTCTCCTGGATGCCGCTCTACCTGGTGCAGGCGCAGGGCTACACCGTGCCCGAGATGGCGAACCTCGGCGGGGCGATCTACCTCGTCTACGCGGCGGCGGCCTACGGCAGCGGCTGGCTCTCCGATCGCTGGATCCAGACCGGCGCCACAGTGAACCGCGTGCGCAAGACCTTCTTCGTCGGGACTCTGATGCTGTCGGCGGCCGGCCTGCTGGCCTGCGCGGTGCTGCCACCGGCGGGCGCCATCGCCAGCCTGTTCGTGATCGCCGTGGGTCTGGGCGCGGTCGGGCCGCACATTTTCGCCACCGCCCAGACACTCGCGGGGCCGCAGGGCGCGGGCAAGTGGGTCGGCGTGCAGAACGCGTTCGGCAACTTCGCCGGCATCCTGGGCCCCATCGTCACCGGGATCATCGTCGACCGCACCGGCGGCTTCGAAGGCGCCTTCGTCCTCGCCGCCGCCGTCACCCTGACCGGCGTGCTGGGCTACGGCGTCATCGTCAGCAAGATCGCGCCGATCGCCTGGGCTAAGCGGGCCGCCTAGCCCGCATCGCCTGGGCGATGGTGCCGTCGTCCAGCCAGTCCAGATCGCCGCCCACGGGGACGCCGCGGGCCAGCATGGTGACGCTGACGTCGCAGCCCGCGAGCCGGTCGGCCAGGTAGTGGGCGGTCGTCTGGCCGTCCACCGTCGCCGGCAGGGCCAGGATCACCTCGCGCACGCCCTGTTGCGAGGCCCGGTCCACCAGCGAGCCGACCCGCAGCGCTTCCGGCCCCACGCCGTCCAGCGCCGAGAGCAGCCCGCCCAGAACGTGGTAGCGGCCGCGGAAGGCCGCCGCCCGTTCCATGGCCCACAGCGCGCCCACCTCCTCGACCACGCAGATCAGCGTCCCGTCGCGCGACGGCTCGGCGCAGATGGCGCAGGGGTCCTGGGTGTCGAGGCTGCCGCAGACGCTGCAGGTCTTCACCCGCGCGCCGGCTTCCGACAGCGCATCCGACAGCGGCAGCAGCAGCTGGTCGCGTCGCTTGAGCAGGGCCAGCGCCGCGCGCCTAGCCGACCGCGGCCCCAGGCCGGGGAGCTTGGACAGGAGCCCGATCAGGCGCTCGATCTCGGGTCCGGCGGACGCGGCCACTAGCTCTTCGGCGCCCGCGTCGCCTGGCTGAACACCACCACCCAACGCCCGCCGCGCTTGGCCCAGACGTCGATGAACCGCAGGCGCACGTCGTAGAGCTCGCCGCCCGCCGTGCCCTTGGCGCGCGCCACGCCGCCCAGGATCGCGGTGTCGCCCATCACCTTCTCGACCTTCTCCTCGACCACGAAGGGCTCGAGCTTGTAGCCCGGCGCGATCTGGTCGGCGATGAAGCTGGTCTTGTCCTGCACCTGCCCCTGCGAGTTGTGCAGCACGTAGTCGGGCGCGAGCAGCCGCTCCAGCGCGGCGCGATCGGACTTCACCTGCGCCTCATCGTACTCGTGGGCGGCCTGGGCGAGGTCGGCGGGCAGGGCCCCAGGGGCGCCCGAGAGGGCGGCGGCAAGAAGGGCGGCGATCAGCATCAGAACTTCGGCATGCCGGGGATGTTGAGGCCGGCGAGCGGCCCGGCCGCCTCGCGCATCACCTCGGCCTGCTTCTCGTCCAGCTTGCGCTTGGCGTCGGCGTGCGCGGCGACCACCAGGTCGGCCACCACCTCGCCCTCGCCGGGCGCCATCAGGCTCTCGTCGAACACCACGCGCGACAGCTCGCCCGTGCCCTTCAGGGTCAGCTTCACCATGCCGCCGCCGGATGTGCCCTCCACTTCCAGCGCGGCGATCCGCTCCTGTGCTTCCGCCATGCGCTGCTGCATGGCCTGCGCCTGCTTCATGATGGATCCGAGGTCTTTCACGGGGCAGTACTCACTTCAGGGGTTCGGTCAGGGACGTGGCGGCCTTGGGCGTCACCATCACCACCACCAGCCGCGCCGGCTCGGTCGCCGACGCATTGACGATGTAGTGCGCCTGGTTCGGGGTTTCCGACCAGCCTTCGCCCGCCTTGTAGCGCCGCTCGGTCTGGTCGCCGAGCCGGTTCACCACCTCGCCCTTCACCACATAGGCGTAGGTCGAGCCGGGATGGCGGTGACCGGCCGTGCCCATCGTCGTCGCCGGCTGCTTGGCGTTGGGCGGCAGGTCCACCGTCAGCATGGTGGTGGTGTAGTTGGCGTCCAGACCCAGCGGCTCGCTCATCAGCGGCGTCACCTGGGCGGCGGCGGGCGCGGCCACCGCGATCATCGCCAGCGCCAGCAGCTCAGTCCTCATCGTCTTCAGCCTCCTCGGGCGGCGCCGTTTCGGTCGGCTCGGGCTGCGACAGCTGGCGGATGCCGACGATCTCAGTTCCCGGGAAGGCCTGCATCACGCTCTGCACGAACGGGTGTTGCTCGACCTCGGCGCGGACCTCGCGCTGCTCGCGCTTCTGCTTCTCCCACAGGCTCTCGGCGCCGCCGCCGCCTTGGGTGGACAAGAGCCAGCGCTCGCCGGTCCACTCCTTCAGCCGCCCCACCAGCCGTTGCGCCAGGTCGGCCGGCGCCCCTGGCGCGGGCTCGTACTCGATCGCGCCGGGCCGGAAGCTGATCGGACGGATGAACCGCTCCACGTCCAACTTCAGCCGGATGTCGCGCCGCCGGTCGATCAGCGCCAGCATGTCCTCGAAGGTCTTGAGATTGGCCGCCGGCTCGGTCGACGGCATCGGCGACGCCATCTGCCGCGCGACGGCGTTGGTCGCCAGGCCGCCCTGCCGCGCCGCCGGACCGCCGCCCCCGCCACCCGGTCCGCCCGCCGGCCCGCCGCCGCCCGTCACGGGCTCGCCGGCCTGCAGCCGCTTCAGCGCCTCCTCGGGCCCGGGCAGGTCGGCGGCGTAGGCCAGGCGGACCAGCGCCATGTCCACGGCGGCCGCCGCGTCGGGCGCCTGACGCACCTCGGCGTAGGCCTTGAGCAGGAGCTGCCAGATCCGCGACAGCATCCCCGCCGACACCGCCGCGCCGACGGCCGCGAGCCGCAGGGCCTGCTCCTTCGGCATCACCAGCGCGTTGGGCCCGATCGCCTTGGCCACCGACGCGCCGTGGGTGTGGTCCAGCAGGTCCATCACCACCTGGTCGGGGTTCGCGCCGTAGCCGTAGAGCTGGCGGAAGGTCTCGATCGCGGGCCCCGCCTCGCCGCGCATCACCTGCTCGAAAAGGGTGATCGTCTGCGCCCGGTCGGCCAGGCCCAGCATGTCGCGGATCGACGCCGCCATGACCGTCTGGCCGGGGTCGGCCTGCACGATCGCCTGGTCCAGCATCGACTGGCCGTCGCGCACCGAGCCCTCCGCGGCCCGGGCGATCAGCATCAGGCCCTCGGCCTCGACGCGGGCGCCTTCGTTCTCGCAGATCATCTCCAGGTTCTTGACCAGCACCTCGGGCTCCACTCGGCGCAGGTCGAACCGCTGGGTCCGCGAGAGGATGGTCACCGGCACCTTGCGGATCTCGGTGGTGGCGAAGATGAACTTGGCGTGCGGCGGCGGCTCCTCCAGCGTCTTCAGGAGCGCGTTGAACGCCCCTGTCGACAGCATGTGCACCTCGTCGATGATGTAGACCTTGTAGCGGGCCTCGACCGGTGCATAGCGCACCCCGTCCAGCAGCTCGCGGATGTCGTTCACGCCGGTGCGCGAGGCGGCGTCGAGCTCGAGGACATCCATGTGCCGTCCCTCGATGATCGAGCGGCAGTGGATCCCCTCCTCGCGCAGGTCCAGCGTCGGCTCGTGCACCGTCGCAGTCTCGTAGTTCAGCGCCCGGGCCAGCAGGCGCGCGGTCGTCGTCTTCCCCACGCCGCGGACGCCGGTCAGCATGAAGG
Organism: Phenylobacterium sp.; assembly: GCF_036402295.1. Classification (GTDB taxonomy): domain Bacteria; phylum Pseudomonadota; class Alphaproteobacteria; order Caulobacterales; family Caulobacteraceae; genus Phenylobacterium. Next base: position 6,365 of record NZ_DASWTE010000244.1, on the reverse strand, counting down.
CGTGCGCAATCCGCCCCGTGGCGAACGCGTTGCGCAGCGTCCGCACCATGGCCTCCTGGCCATAGAGGTCCTCGAACGATCGCGGCCGGTACTTCCGTGCGATGACGGTGTAGGCCGCCCCTTCGTCCTCGACCGGCGTGCGCGCCGGCGGGGCGGCGTCGCCGAACATGTCGCCGGTGTTGGGGTCGCGCTCGGGAAGCTCAGAATCGTCGCGCGTGAAGTCGTCGCCCATGCGGCCATCTAACGGGACGGCATGGTCCCGGCAAAGTGGAGAAGTCACGAAAGGGGAAGGTGGAGACCGGACGACAACCCGAAGCGTGACCCGTTGTGGCTGCTGCCTTCCGGCCCTGACCAGGTTGGCGGGGCGCTCGTCCGCCGCCGATCTCCGAGGCGGCATATGGCGGATAGGGGCCGGAAGGGCAAGGGGCGGCAGGTCGCAGGGGCCTTGAGCCTGGACAACCCATATCCCGCGAGTTATGGATCAATCCATAGCCCGCGAGTTATCGATCCTAGATGCCCGACGCCCGCGACATTCTCTTTCGGACGCTTGCCGACCCCACCCGGCGCGCCCTCTTCGAGCGCCTGTGCCGCGAGGGTGAGCAGACGGTGGGCGCGCTCACCGCACAGGCCGGGGTCTCGCAGCCAGCGGTCTCGAAGCATCTCGGGGTCTTGAAGCAGGCCGGACTGGTGCGCGACCGGCACGAAGGCCGCCAGACCCACTACAGTGCCCAGGTCGGCGCCCTGGCGCCCCTGGTCGACTGGACAAGCGAGATGTCGGGGTTTTGGCGCAACAAGTTCGACGAGCTCGAGGACCTGCTCAGGAGGATGGACCAGTGAACACCACCGCCGATGTCCGTTCCGTCCTGGTCGAGCGCGAACTCCCCTTCCCGGCGGAGAAGATCTGGCGCGCGCTCACCCAGCCCCACCTGATCGGGGAGTGGCTCATGAAGAACGACTTCAAGCCTGTGGTGGACCACCGCTTCAGCCTCGAGGCCGGCTGGGGCGCCGTCGAATGCCAGGTCCTGGAGGTCGAGCCGCAGCGGTCGCTGGCCTACAGCTGGGCCGGCAAGGGGCTCGAGAGCGTGGTCACCTGGACCCTCACGCCCACCGGCTCCGGCACGCGCCTCCGCATGGAGCAGGTGGGCTTCCGACCCGACCAGGAACTGGCCTTCCGCGGCGCCACGGCGGGCTGGCCCCGCTTCTTCGAGGGCCTGGAGAAGGTCCTGGCGCGGCTGGACTGACGTCGCCCAAAACACAACACCTGGCGCCCTGTCGCCGCCTTGCAGGTTTCACTGAGGGAGGTCCCATTGAGCTTCAACATGTGGGTTCGACAGACCCATCGCTGGGTGTCCATCGCCTTCGTGGCGGTCGTCATCGCCATCTTCGCTACTCTCGGCCTGGGGAAGCAGCCCGCCCAGTGGGTGTATTTCCTGCCGCTGGCGCCGCTTGCCTTCCTGGCGCTCACAGGCCTCTACATGTTCGCACTGCCCTACCTCACCAAGGCGCGCAGCGTCCCCGCCCGAGGAGACGCGTGATGGGCAAGCGGCAAGTCCAGGACGCCCTGATGGCGACCGGCGCCACGCCCGCCCAGCTGATCGACGCCAAGATCGCCGGGTTGGACGACTGGCGCGGGGAGGTGCTGGCCCGCATCCGCGCGCTGATCCACGAGGCCGACCCCGAGGTCGTCGAGGAGGTGAAGTGGGGCGGGGTCCCCGTGTGGTCGCACGCCGGTATCATCTGCACCGGCGAGACCTACAAGAAGGCGGTGAAGACCACCTTCGCCAAGGGGGCCTCGCTGCCGGACCCGACCGGCATGTTCAACTCCAGCCTCGAGGGCGGCACGCGACGCGCCATCGACTTTACCGAGGGCGGCGAGGTCGACGCGGCGGCGTTCAAGGCGCTGGTCCGCGCCGCGATCGCGCTGAACACGTCGCGCAAATGACCAAACCCGTCGTCCTCCTCTCCGGCGGCAATCCGCAGATCGCCAAGGGCGAGGGCGACGGTCCCGTGCAGGCCTATATCGCGGCCATGCCCGGCTGGAAGCGCCACGTCGGGCGCCGCCTCGACGCGCTCGTCGCCGACGCCGTCCCCGGCGTGCGCAAGGTCGTGAAGTGGAACTCGCCCTTCTATGGCGCCCCGGACCAGGAGGGCTGGTTCCTCAGCTTCCACTGCTTCACCCGCTACGTGAAGGTGACGTTCTTCCAGGGCGCGTCGCTCGACCCGGTCCCGCCGGGCGCGTCCAAGCACAAGGGCGTGCGCTACCTCGACATCCCCGAGGATGGCCCGTTCGACGAGGCCCAGTTCGTTGCCTGGGTGAAGCAGGCCAGCCGGTTGCAAGGCGAGAGCCTGTAGGGCCGAACGGCGCGCGCAGCGACCGGTCGAATTCCGCCGCCATACCGCGATTACCAAAGTTCAAGCCCAGGTAGGCGTTGGCGAACCCGATTCGTCTAACGGGGGAATCCCAATGCAACGGTTAAGGTTAATGAATATTAAGCATCCGCCGACGGACTTCTCGCCGGCGCGAAGTGGGGTGCAGACATGAAGAAACTCCTTGCCGCCGCGAGCCTCGCGGCGTCCACCATGCTCGTCGCTGGCCCGGCCTCCTCGGCGGTGCTGTTCAGCTTCGATCCGGGCGATCCGTCGCCCTCCGCCGGTTTCGTGGTGATCGACGACTTCGACGACGCCTCCGGCATCAGCGGCGGCGTGAACTACGAGATCAAGACTCCGCCGGCCGACGGCAACGGCGCGCCGCCGGCCAACTCCGTCCCGTCGGGCACGTCCTATCTCTCGGTGAAGGGTGGCGGCTTCGCCACCATCGACTTCGCCGCCGCGGTCGGGCGCTTCCAGTTCGACTGGGGCTCCATCGACACCTACAACACCCTGACCATCTACAAGCAAGGTGGCGGCAGCCTGGTCGTCGTGCCCGGCGGCAACTTCCCGAACCTCGCCAACGGCAACCAGGCCCTCCCGGGCACCAACGGCCTGTTCACGGTCTTCGGCGACGCCGGCGAGCGCTTCACGGGCATCCGGCTCGACTCCTCGCAGAACTCCTTCGAGATCGACAACCTGGCCGTCGCCGTTCCCGAGCCCGCGACCTGGGGGATGATGATCCTCGGGTTCGCCGGCATGGGCGCAGTAATCCGCCGCCGTCGGCACCCGGCGGCGCCACAGGTCGCGTAGTCCTAGCGATCCTGTGTGGTGAGACGCCGTCGGCCCCCGAGGCCGGCGGCGTCTTGCTGTTGGGCGACGCTATTTCGCCTTCGCCGCTTCCGCCTCGGCCAGCGCCTTGTCGATGTCGGCCGCCGAATGCCGCTCGGGCAGCGCCCGGTTGACGATCCGGCCGCGCTTCACCGCGGGCCGCTTGCCGATCTGGTCGGTCCAGCGCTGGACGTGCTTATAGCTCTGGACGTCCAGGAACTCACCGGACTCATAGGCCCCGCCCTTGGCAAGCAGGCCGTACCAGGGCCACACCGCCATGTCGGCGATCGTGTATTCGTCGCCGCCCAGGTACTCGGACTCCGCGAGCCGGCGATCCAGCACGTCCATCTGGCGCTTCACCTCCATGGCGAAACGGTCGATGGCGTATTCGATCTTGAAGGGCGCGTAGGCGTAGAAGTGGCCGAAGCCGCCGCCGAGGTAGGGCGCCGAGCCCATCTGCCACATCAGCCACGACAGGGTCTCGGCGCGCTTCGGCTGCTCGGTCGGCAGGAAGGCGCCGAACTTCTCGGCCAGGTGCAGCAGGATCGAGGCGCTCTCGAACACCCGGATCGGGGTCGGGCCGGAGCGGTCCAGCAGCGCCGGGATCTTCGAGTTCGGGTTGATGTCGACGAAGCCCGAGCCGAACTGGTCGCCCTGGCCGATGTTGATCATCCAGGCGTCGTACTCGGCGCCCTTGTGGCCCAGCGCCAGCAACTCCTCGAACATCACCGTCACCTTCACGCCGTTGGGCGTGCCAAGCGAGTGGAGCTGGAACGGGTGCTCGCCCACCGGCAGCACCTTGTCGTGCGTCGGCCCGGCGATCGGCCGGTTGATCGCGGCGAAGCGCCCGCCGTTCTCCTTGTTCCATTCCCAGACCTTGGGCGGGGCGTAGTCCGCAGGGTGGTTGGGCGGCGGCTTCGTGGCGTCGTCGGCCATGCTGGGGCTCCGGGTTTTCGGCTGCAGCCCCCAAGTTGGGGACGTCGTCTGTGTTTGGCGAGGGGTCTACCCCGCGAAGCGCCGGTTCAGCTTGCGCATGCCGCCGATCCAGCGGCTGTAGTCGCTGGTCTTGTTGCGCATGTACTGCAGGACTTCGGGGTGCGGCAGGATCAGGAATTCCTCCTTCTCCAGCGATCGCACCACCACCTCGGCCAGCTCGTCGGGCTCCATCATGCCGTCGATCGACGCGACACCTTCAGGGTTGTCCGCGGTCATCGCCGTGCGCACCGCCTGCGGGCACAGCACGCTCACCTTGATTCCCTGGTCGCCGTGGGTGATGGCCAGCCACTCGGCCAGGCCCACCGCCGCGTGCTTGGTCACCGCATAGGGCGCCGAGCCGATCTGCGAGAGCAGCCCCGCGGCCGAGGCGGTGTTCATCAAGTAGCCGCCGCCGCGCGCCGCCATCCGCGGGACCAGGTGCCGGGCGGCCCAGACGTGGGCCATCACGTTGATGTCCCAGATCCGCTGCCACTCCACGTCCGAGACCTCCGCCCCACCGCCGACGCCGATGCCGGCGTTGGAGCAGAACAGGTCGATGGGTCCGATCTCGGCCTCGACGGTCTCGATCAGCGCCTTGATGTCGGCTTCCTTGGAGACGTCGGTCCTGAAGGCCCGGCCGCCGCACATTTCCGCCGTCGCCTTTGCGCCCGGCTCGTCGCGGTCGGCGCAGACCACGGCCTTGGCGCCCTCCTTCGCGAACCGCACGGCCAGCGAACGGCCGATGCCGCTCGCCGCCCCAGTCACCACCACGATCCGGTCCTTGAGTTCCATGCCGTCCTCCAAACAACTGTTTGACGCACTTTAGCGGTCTTGCTCGTTTCGCAAAGGCGCTGGTGACGAAGCGGCGCCGCTCCCATTAAGAAGGGCGCCATGCCGCTCCAGTCCTTTCAGAACACCTTCGCCGGCAACCCGCTCGACCGGGCGTCCGACCGACGGCCGAACGCCGACTGGCTCGCCGGCCAGCTCGCCTCGTCCGACTCCCTGGGCGTGGCCCTGTGGAACGGCAAGCCGCTGATCGAGAAGACCAAGGACGGCGGCGTGCAGATCGCCTACCTGCCCTCGAAGCTGGTCGGCGAGCTGTCCGGGGGCAACGAGCGGCTCCTGTTCCTGGGCCTCTGGAAGGAGACGGCCATCTTCGCGGTCGACCTCGAAGGCACGAGCGATCCGGCCCTGGGCCCGCTGGAGGGCCTGGGCGAGTTCAAGGAGCTGCGGACCATCGCCCTGCAGTTGCCGCCGACCGACGCGGCGATCCTGGCCACCGCCAAGTCGATGTTCGAGTGGCGCCGGCGGCACCTGTTCTGCGCCGCCTGCGGCCAGCCGTCCGACGCCAAGGACGGCGGCTGGAAGCGGCAGTGTCCGTCATGCTTGGCCGAGCACTTCCCACGCACCGATCCGGTCGTGATCATGCTGGCGGTGCACGGCGACCGCTGCATGGTGGGCCGCCAGGAGATGTGGCCCAAGGGCATGTTCTCGGCTCTGGCCGGCTTCCTGGAGCCCGGCGAGTCGATCGAGGAAGCCTGCGCCCGCGAGCTCGCCGAGGAGGCGGGCCTGAAGACGGTGCGCGTCCGCTACCACTCGACCCAGCCCTGGCCCTATCCGTCCTCGCTGATGATCGGCCTGATCGCCGAGGTGGAGGATGACGATGCCCGGCCCGACCAGACCGAGCTGTCCGAGGTGCGCTGGTTCTCGCGGGCCGAGGCCCGGGCGCTGATCCGCGGCGAGATCGAGGGCGTCTTCTGTCCGCAGCCGATGGCCATCGCCCACCAGCTGCTCAAGGCCTGGGCGTTCGAGGGCGAGGCGGCGTCTTAGGATCAGCGCGTGCGGAAGGGGTCGGCGGGATAGACGCCGAGGATCTCGAACCGCTCGGAGAAGAAGCTCAGTTCCTCGAAGGCGCGGGCCAGGCCGATATCCTCGGGCCGGCCGTCGACCTCGGCGTAGAAGAAGGTCGCCGTGAAGGCGCCGTTCTCCATGTAGCTCTCGAGCTTGGTCATGTTGACGCCGTTGGTCGCGAACCCGCCCAGGGCCTTGTAGAGCGCCGCCGGGATGATCTTCACCCGGAAGATGAAGCTGGTGACGCAGGCCTGGGTGAACGGCGGCGGGGCCGGGTGCTTGTCGGCCGTCATCACCAGGAAGCGGGTGGTGTTGTGGTGCTCGTCCTCGATGTCGCGGGC
>NZ_DASWTE010000243.1:0-17816 GCF_036402295.1 Phenylobacterium sp. | reverse complement strand
GATCAACGCCGAGAATTCCGGCCAGTTCGAGCGCACCCTGATCATCGCCGACAAGGGCGCCTACGTGAGCTACCTCGAAGGCTGTACGGCCCCGATGCGCGACGAGAACCAGCTGCACGCCGCCGTGGTCGAGCTGGTCGCCCTCGAGGACGCCGAGATCAAGTACTCGACCGTCCAGAACTGGTACCCGGGCGACCCGGAAACCGGGAAGGGCGGCATCTACAACTTCGTCACCAAGCGCGCCGACTGCCGCGGCGACCGCTCGAAGGTGAGCTGGACCCAGGTCGAGACCGGGTCGTCGATCACCTGGAAGTACCCGTCCTGCATCCTGCGCGGGAACGACAGCTCGGGCGAGTTCTACTCGATCGCCATCACGAACGGCCGCCAACAGGCCGACACCGGCACCAAGATGATCCACCTGGGGACCAACACCCGCTCGCGAATCATCTCAAAGGGCATTTCGGCGGGGAAGAGCTCCAACACCTACCGCGGCCTGGTCTCGGCGCACCCGAAGGCCAAGGGCGCGCGCAACTTCACCCAGTGCGACAGCCTCCTGATCGGCAAGCACTGCGCCGCCCACACCGTGCCCTACATCGAGGCCCGCAACGGCCAGTCGGTGTTCGAGCACGAGGCCACAACCACACGTCTCTCCGAAGACCAGCTGTTCTATGCGATGCAGCGCGGCCTTAGCCAGGAGGAGGCGGTGCAGCTCCTGGTGAACGGGTTCGTGAAGGACGTGCTGCAGGAGCTGCCGATGGAATTCGCCGTCGAGGCGCAGAAGCTGGTCGCCATCAGCCTCGAAGGGAGTGTCGGATGAGCCGACCGACCTACGACGGCGAGCAGACGGCGGTGGACGCCGACGGGAATATGCTCCGCGAGTGGGACAGCGTGGTGCTGGTGCGCGCGCTCGCGGCCACCGCGCAGGGCAACTGCGAGGCGATGCCGAAGGAGATCCCGGCCGGCACGCGGGCCACGGCCATCACGTTCCTGGACCCTGCCAGGGGCCTCTTCGACCTCGAGTGCTACCTCGACGCGGCCGGCGACACCTACGCCTTCGCTCATGGCGCGGGCGCAGACGTCCGCGTGGTCGAGCGGATCGAGGATAAGAAGGCGGTGGAGATTTGAGCGTGCGGACGCGAAAGCCGAAAGCCCTCTCCTTGAAGGACGTGTTCGAGACCGAATACGCCCGCCGCGAGATGGAGCGCCGCGCCCGCGATGAGGCCGTGCGCAAGCAGCAGGAGCAGGACCTGGCCAACGCCCAGGCGCTGCATGCGGCTGTGAGCAGCGACGGCGACTTCCTGCACCAGCGGGGCCTGACGGCGGATCTGCGCCGCTACACGGTCTCGCTCGACCACGACCACTACCGCGTCGCCGCCTACTTCGAGGGCGGCAAGGCGTCGGTGACCCTTTCCGACAAGCGCATGTCGAGCCCCGGCTCGGCCGCGCCGCGCAAGCAAGAGACCGTCGAGACCGTCGAGGACGCGCTCAAGGTCATGGCCCAGTTCCTCGCCGACGAGACCCGATAGAATGCTGTCCGTTTCCAACCTGCACGCTGCCGTCGAGGAGAAGGAGATCCTGAAGGGGCTCTCGCTGGAGATCCCCGCGGGCGAGGTCCACGCGATCATGGGCCCGAACGGGGCCGGCAAGTCGACGCTGAGCTACGTATTGACCGGCCGCGAGGGCTACGAGGTCACGAATGGCTCGGTGACGCTGGACGGCGAGGACCTCCTGGCGCTGGAGCCGAACGAACGGGCCGCCCGGGGCGTTTTCCTGTCGTTCCAGTATCCACTGGAGATTCCGGGCGTGCCCGCGCTGACCTTCATCCGCACGGCGCTGAACGCCCAGCGCAAGGCGCGGGGCGAGTCGGAGATCACCGCGCCCGAGTTTCTGAAGCTCGCCCGGGCCAAGGCGGCGGAGCTGAAGATCGACTTCGACATGCTGAAGCGCGCGCTCAACGTCGGCTTCTCTGGCGGTGAGAAGAAGCGGATGGAAATCCTTCAAATGGCGATGCTTTCGCCGCGCTTCCTGATCCTGGACGAGACCGATTCCGGCCTGGACATCGACGCGCTGCGGATCGTGGCCGACGGCGTCAACGCGCTGCGCTCGCCCGACCGCGCCATGCTGGTGATCACCCACTACCAGCGCCTGCTCGACTACATCACGCCTGACCGCGTGCACGTGCTGTCGGCCGGCCGGATCGTCGCCTCGGGCGGTCCCGAACTGGCCCACGAACTGGAGCGCGAGGGCTACGACAAGTACGCGAGGGCCGCCGCTTGAACGTCGCCGCCGCCATACGCGCCCGCGATCCCGCGGAACTGCCCGGCAAGCGCGACGAGGACTGGCGCTGGACCGACCTGCGCGGCCTGATCCGGCAGGTTCCGGAGCCGTCGGCGCAGGTCGATGCCGCTGCGGTGGGCGCCGGACCGTTCGACGCGCTGGCCGAAGACTCGATCGTCGTCGCCAACGGCCAGGGTGCGGCCCACATCGGCGTCGAGCCTGGTGAGACGAAGGTCGTGGCCCTGCGCGTCGTGTCCCGAGGCGACGGCGCCCATGCGGCCCGCGTCTCCGTGGACGTCGAAGCGGCCGGCCGGCTTGTGTTGCTGGAAACCTACGAAGGCGACGCCGGCAGCTACCTCAGCCAGACGGGCCTGCTGTTCAGCCTCGGTAAGGACGCCGCCGTCGAGCGGATCGTGCTGGCGTCCGACGGCGCCGAGGGCGTGACGGTCAGCCAGGCGCAGGTGGAGCTGGCGCCGGGCGCGGCGTTCGCCCAGACCGTGCTGACCGGAGGGGCGCGACGGCAGCGGATCGAGACGCTCGTCCGCCATCCGGGCGGCCACGCCAGCCTGCGCCTCGACGGCGTCTACCTGCTGGCCGAGAAGCGCCACGCCGACCAGACCACCGTGGTCACCCACGAGGGACTCCATGGCGTGACCGAGCAGCTCACCAAAGGCGTCGTGCGCGACCAGGCCCGCGGCGTGTTCCAGGGCCGCATCGTCGTGACGGAGGGCGCCGACCACACCGACGCGCGCATGGGCCACCACGCCCTGATCCTGTCGGACCGCGCCGAGGTGGACGCCAAGCCCGAACTGGAGATCTACGCCGACGACGTCGCCTGCGCCCATGGCAACACGGTGGGCGCGCTGGACGAGGACGCGCTGTTCTACGCCCGCCAACGCGGCATTCCCGAGCCCGAGGCGCGCGCCATGCTGACCGAGGCCTTCATCGGCGAGGTCGTGGACCGCATCGAGCACGAGCCGGCGCGCGAGATCGCCCGCGCATGGGCCGCCGAGCGGCTGAGAGGAGGCTAGCCATGGCCTTCGACGCCGAAGCCGTCCGCGCCGAGTTCCCGATCCTGCTGCGGCACGTCCACGGCAAGCCGCTGGTCTATCTGGACAGCGCCGCCTCGGCGCAGAAGCCGCGCGCGGTGATCGAGGCCATGACGCAGGCGATGGAGCACTCCTACGCCAACGTCCACCGCGGCCTGCACACGCTCGCCAACGAGACGACCGACGCCTACGAGGCGGCGCGGCAGAAGGTGGCGGCGTTCATCAACGCCGAGCCGGGCGAGATCGTCTTCACCAAGGGCGGCACCGAGGCCGTGAACCTGGTCGCCCACGGGATCGGGACGTTCCTGCAGCCCGGCGACGAGATAATCGTCTCGCAGATGGAGCACCACGCCAACATCGTGCCCTGGCACTTCCTGCGCGAGAGGCAGGGCGTCGTGCTGAAGTGGGTTCCGGTCACCGACGACGGGCGGCTGGACCTCGAGGCCTACCAGAACCTGCTGGGCCCGAAGACCAAGATGGTGGCGCTCAGCCACATGTCGAACGTGCTGGGCACGATCAACGACGCCAAGGCGCTGGCGCGGATGGCGCACGAGGCGGGCGCGCTCGTGCTGTTCGACGGCTGCCAGGCCATCGTGCACAAGCCGGTCGACGTGAAAGACCTGGACGCCGACTTCTACGTCTTCTCGGGCCACAAGCTGTACGGCCCCACCGGCATCGGCGTGCTCTACGGCAAGGCCGGCGAGCTGGCTGCGCTGCCGCCGTACCAGGGCGGGGGCGAGATGATCGGGTACGTCACCGAGGACGAGGTCACCTACGCCGACCCGCCGCACCGCTTCGAGGCCGGCACGCCGCCGATCCTGGAGGCGATCGGCCTGGGCGCGGCGATCGACTGGGTCTCGGGGTTGGACCGGCTGGCCGTGGCCGAGCACGAGCACGCGCTCTACACCCATGTGCGCGAGCGGCTGGCCGGCGCCAACTGGCTGCGGGTGATCGGCGATGCGCCAGGGAAGGGCGCCATCCTGTCGTTCACCGTCGACGGCGCACATGCGCACGACGTGGCCCAGATCCTGGATCGCTACGGCGTGGCCGTGCGGGCCGGAACCCATTGCGCGGAGCCCTTGATGCGGCGTTTCGGCGTGACGTCGAGCGCCCGGGCCTCCTTCGCCCTATATAATACCCTCGAAGAGGCGGACGCGTTCGTGGACGCCTTGACGAAGACCCAGGCTTTCTTCGCTTAAACCTATGAGCCCCATGGACGACGCGACCGCCATAGAGCCGACCCAGACACCGCCGCTCAGCCAGGCGGAACTGGACGCGATCACCGACCAGCTCATCGAGAAGCTGAAGACGGTCTATGACCCGGAGATCCCGGTCGACATTTACGAGCTTGGCCTCATCTACAAGGTCGACGTCTCGGACGACAAGGACGTGGCGATCGACATGACCTTGACGGCGCCCGGCTGTCCGGTGGCCGGCGAGATGCCGGGCTGGGTCGAGGACGCGGTCCGGGAGATCCCGGGCGTGCGCAACGTGAAGGTCGACCTGGTCTTCGACCCGCCGTGGGACCCCTCGCGCATGAGCGACGAGGCCAAGCTAGCGTTGAACATGTTCTGATGGCGAACCTCGACATCACCCCCACGCCCCGCGCCCGCCGCCCCCGGCCCAAGGTCGTCACGCTCAGCGACGCCGCGGCCGCGCGTGTGCAGGAGATCATGGCCAAGGCCGAGAAGCCCTACATCGGCCTGCGCGTCGGCGTGAAGAACGGCGGCTGCGCCGGCCAGGAGTACCTCCTGGAGTACGCCGAAGCGGCGAATCCCCTCGACGAGGTCGTCGAGGACAAGGGCGTGACCATCCTGGTCGATCCCAAGGCGGTGCTGTTCCTGATCGGAACCGAGATCGACTACGAGGTGAACAAGCTCTCGGCGAAGTTCGTCTTCCGCAACCCCAACGAGACCGACGCCTGCGGCTGCGGCGAGTCCGTAACCATTACACCAGCGAAACTCGACTGACGGACCGAACGGGGTATCCTGTGGCCAGCAACTCGGGACCGGACATGACCGACGACGTCGAACTTCGCCGACTGGCCATCCGCCGCGCGGACATGAAGCTGGCGTTCCGCAGCCACCTGATGGCGTACGTCATCGTCAACGCCGGCCTGGTTATGATCAACCTGCTGACGTCGGACGACTACTTCTGGTTCATCTGGCCGATGCTGGGCTGGGGCATCGGCCTCGCCGCCCACGGCGTCACCGTCTACATGGACGGCGAGGGCATGCGCGACCGCCTGATCGAGCAGGAGTTGGAGAAGCTCCGCCGCAACCACAAGAGCTAGTCGCCCGCGTAGGCGTAAGGGCCGCCGCGCTCCAGCGCGCGCCGGTAGGCGGGCCGCTGATGGATTCGCTTCAGGAACGCCGCCAGCTTGGGCCGGCCCACGCGCGCCGCGCCGCGATCGGCCGCCGCCTCCAGCGGGAAGCTCATCATGACGTCGGCGGCGCTGAACTCCGGCCCGGCGAACCACTCGGCCTTCTCCAGCTCGCCCTCCCAGTAGTCGAAGTGCAGCTGCAGCTGGGGGTCGACGAAGCCGGACTGCGCCCGTTTGGCGATCGCGTTGACGATTGGCCGCATCAACGCGGGCGCCCGCGCGGGCAGCGTTCCGAACACCAGCTTCAGCAGCAGCGGCGGCATGGCCGAGCCCTCGGCGTAGTGCAGCCAGTAGCGCATGCGGCGATGCGCAGACGTGCCCGCGGGCGGGGCGAGGCGGCCCTGGCCGTGACGTTCCAGGATGTACTCGACGACCGCGCCGGTCTCGGCGATGGCCTCGCCGTCCTCGGTGATCACCGGCGACTTGCCAAGCGGATGGATGGCGCGAAGCGCCGCCGGCGCCAGCATCGTCTGCGGGTCGCGGTCGTAGCGGATCAGCTCGTAGGGGACCGCGAGCTCCTCCAGCAGCCAGAGGACGCGCTGGGAGCGGGAGTTCTCGAGATGGTGGACGGTGAGCACGAAAGGACCCTCGCAGGCGGAACTGTGAGGGTCCTTACACTGTAAGCTTGAGAGTCGTAACGGCTAGCGGCCCTTGAACTCCGCCGGGCGCTTCTGGACGAAGGCCATGATGCCTTCGCGGGCATCCTCGGTGCGGCCGGCGTCGCCTTGCGCGTAGGCCTCGGCCTCGACCTGGTCGTGCCAATGCGCGTCCAACGACTGCCAGACGAGGTTGCGGGTGAGGCCCAGCGACTTCGGGCCGGTGGCCAGCGCCCTGGCGAGCTCGGTCGCCTTGGCCAGCACCTCGGCGTCGGGCACGCAGCGGTTGATGAGGCCCCATTGCTCGGCGGTCGCGGCCGGCAGCTTCTCGCCCAGCAGCATCAGCTCCATGGCGCGGGCCTTGCCGACCAGGCGCGGCAGCAGCCAGGTCGCGCCGCCGTCCGGCACCAGGCCGATGCGGCGGAACGCCAGCAGGAAGTAGCTGCTCTCGGCGGCCACCACGAGGTCGCAGGCCAGCGCCAGCGACACGCCGACGCCGGCGGCGACGCCGTTGACCGCCGCCACCAGCGGCTTCGGCGACTTGCGGATGCGGCTGACGAAGGGGTTGTAGACGTTGAGCAGCGCCTGGTTCGGGCCGTCGCCCGAGTCGGTGGCGCGCCCGGCGGAGCCGCCCGACAGGTTCGCGCCCGAGCAGAAGCCGCGGCCTTCGCCGGTGAGCACGATGGCGCGCACCTCGGAGTTGGCGATTGCAGCGCTGACGGCGGCGTCCAGGTCGGCCATCAGCTCCAGGCCGGCGGCGTTCAGGGTGCCCGGGTCGTTGAGCGTGATCGTGGCGACGCCGTCCGCGATGGACGTCTTCACCTTGGCGGGGGTCTGCGCGCCGTCCATGGCGTCCTCCTAGGTCAGTTCTTCGGAGGAGAATGAAGTCCAGATACCCCGGCGGAAGCCAAGGGAAAGGATCAGGCGGCGCGGACCTCGGCCTCGGGGCCGGCGATCGAGGTGCGGTTGCGGCCGCCGTGCTTGGAGGCGTAGAGCGCCCCGTCGGCTCGTTCGATCAGACCCACCGGCGGCTCGTCCTTCTGCAGGTCGGCGATGCCGGTGGAGATGGTGATGGCGCCCAGGTCCTCGTTGGTGGAGCGGCGCTTCAGGATGCGGGACGAGACCTCCTCGCGGGCGGCCTCCAGCACGGCCAGCGCTGATTCGCTGCTCTCGCCGGGGAAGATCACGGCGAACTCCTCGCCGCCGTAGCGGGCGGCGAAGCGGCTGGTGTGGGCGGCGCGGCCGATCACGCTGGCCACGAACCGGATCACCTGGTCGCCGGTCTGGTGGCCCCAGGTGTCGTTGAATTTCTTGAAGTGGTCGATGTCGACGATGGCCAGCGCCAGGGGCTCGCCGGTGGCCTGGGCCTCGGCGCAGGTGGCGGCCAGCGCCTCGTCGAAGGCCTTGCGGTTGGCGAGGCTGGTCAGCGCATCGGTCATCGCCTCGCGGCGCACCTGCTCCAGATGCTCCTTCAGACGGCCCAGCTCGTCGTTGGTCTCGGCCAGCTGGGTCTCGAGGGTCTTGTTCTCGTCGCGCACCTTGGCCGTGGCGACGCTCAGGGTCTCGACCATGGCCCGGACGGCCTCGGCGTTCTCGTCGTGCTCCAGCGACTTCGACGCGCTGGCCAGTTGCTGGCCGTAGGCCTCGCTGCTCTCGCGGGCGGACTCCAACGCCCGGCTGACGCTTTCCAGTTCTTCGGTCAGGCTCTTGCCGGCGTCGAGGATCTCTCCCGACAGCTTGGCGCTGGGCAGGTGCTTCTCGGCGATCGTCGCGGCCACCTGCTCGGTGAAGTGCTGGCCGGACGACAGCACCGTATTGATCTCGCTCGCCACGTCGCCGTCCTTGGCCGCGACGTAGTGCATCCACAACTCAAAGTTGAGAGCTGTCGGCCACACACGGTTGGCTTCCATGGCCTCGATGGCCTTGCGTGACCACTCGTAGGCCTTGGGGCTGCGCAGGAGGGAATCGAGATCATTCGACATGGCCCCAAACCTAAGGGCCGACCCCAAACGACGCGTTAAAGGCCCAGATTAATCATCCGTTGAGCGGGGCGGTGGCGCGCGCATCAGGAAGGCGGGCGTGTCGTCGCCGAAGCCGACCACCCGGTCGTCATCCTCGCGGTCGCGGCGACGGCCGCCCCGTTCGTCGCGGCCACCCCGTTCGTCGCGAACAGGGCGCTCCTCACGGGCGGGGCGGTCGCCGCGGGAGGCCGGGCGGGCTTCACGTTCAGGGCGCGCCTCACGCTCCGGCCGGGCTTCACGCTCAGGACGCGCTTCCCGTTCGGGCCGCGCGCGCTCGCGGCGGCCGCGCGCGGGGCGGGCCTCCTCGGCGGCTGCAGGCGCCGGCGCCTCGGCCTGAACCTCAGGGGCGGCCTCCTCGCGGGGCGCACGCTCACGGCCGCCGCGTTCGCGGGGGCCGCGGCTGCGGTCACGGTCGCGGCCACCGCCGCGCTCGCGTCCGCCGCTGCGGCCGGCGCGGGGCTCGTCCTTGATGCTGCTCCAGTCGATCCCCTCGAGGGTGATCTCCTCCGGCGTCTTGCCGATCAGCTTCAGCACCTTGTCGAGGTTGCGGCTGTCGGCGGGGGTGACGATCATGAACGCCTGGCCCGAGCGGCCGGCGCGGCCGGTGCGGCCGATCCGGTGCACGTAGTCGTCGGCGTGGTGCGGCACGTCGTAGTTGAACACGTGGCTCACGTCCGGGATGTCGAGGCCGCGGGCGGCCACGTCCGAGGCGCAGAGCAGCCGCAGCGAACCGTTGCGGAAGCTCTCCAGGGTGCGCGTCCGCGTGGACTGGTCGAGGTCCCCGTGGATCGGCGCCGCGTCCAGGCCGTGCTTTTTCAGCGACTTGGCGACGACATCGACCTCGGACTTGCGGTTGCAGAAGACGATGCCGTTCTTCACGTCGGCCCGACCGATCAACTCGCGCAGCGCGGTGCGCTTGGCCTTGGGTTCGGTGGTGGGAATGCGGACGAGGTTCTGGGTGATCGTCTCGGCCGTCGTGGCGGGACGCGCCGCCTCGATCCGCTCGGGATCCCTGAGGAACTGCTTCGTGATCCGCGTGATCTCGGGCGGCATGGTGGCCGAGAAGAACAGCGTCTGCTTCTTCGCCGGCGTCAGCTTGAAGATCCGCTCCAGGTCAGGGATGAAGCCCATATCGAGCATGCGGTCGGCCTCGTCGACCACCATGATCTGCACGCCGGTCATCAGGAGCTTGCCGCGCTCGAAGTGGTCGAGCAGGCGGCCGGGGGTGGCGATCAGCACGTCCACGCCACGATCCAGCTTCTGTTCCTGGTCGCTGAAGGACACGCCGCCGATCAGCAGCGCCCAGGACAGCTTCTGGCCCTTGGAGTACTTCTCGAAGGAAAGCGATACTTGGTCGGCCAACTCGCGGGTCGGCGCGATCACCAGGGCCCGCGGCATCCGCGCCTTGGCCCGACCGGCCGCCAGGCGGTCGATCATCGGCAGGGTGAAGGCGGCGGTCTTGCCGGTGCCGGTCTGGGCGATCCCCAGCACGTCGCGGCCCTGCAGGGCGACGGGGATGGCCGCCGCCTGGATCGGCGTGGCCGTGGTGTAGCCCGTCTCGGCGACGGCGCTCAGGGTCGCGGGCGAGAGCCCCAGATCGGAAAATTCAGTCATTCGCTAACGGTGGGTGCGGGGCGCTTTCCGAAAATCGGGTAGGGCGCGACGCGGCGGCGCGGACGGAGATCGCCACGCGCGCGGAACATACGGCGGACGCTCGCGCTGTCAACGCACGCCGCTATCGCAAGGTTCATCAGCCGCAGCTGGCGCCTTCATCGTGGGCGGATCAGGTTGATCTGGATGAAGCCGCGGAACAGGTGCGGGCGGGTGGGTCCGGCCACCGCGCGAGCCTCGCGCCGCGCCCGCCACACCACAAAGCGGGCGGCCGTCCGCGCGCCGAAGGCCACGAGGCGTCCGGTGAGGGTTCGGCGCGCCGGAGACGGCCCAGCGAAGGTCAGCGCGTAGGGTTCTGCTGGGCCAGGGACTTTTTTCGCGCGGGCGCAGTCCGCTGGTCGGGGTCGGGCGCGCCGTAGTCGGGCGTCCACTCGGTCTCGTCGGCGTCGCGGCGCGCGAACGAACTGGGCTCGCCGCGAAGCGCTTCGGCGAAGGTCCGCGCCGCCTCGCCCAGCGCATAGGCCAGCGTCGAGCCCGCCTCGGCGGTGGCGTGGCCGGCGGCGTGGGCCGTGTCGGAGACCTCATGGCCGGCCTTTCGCGCCATCTTGCGCACCTTGGGATCCTTCTTGGCCTTGAGCCCCGCGGCCACGGCTCCGGCGCCCAGGATCGCCTGGGCGATCACGGCCTGCCCGGTCTTGGAGGCGAGCAGTTCCCCGAACCGGCCCTTGCGCACCTTCCTCGGCACCTTCACGCCTGCGATCCGCTTGGGGATCAGACCCTTGGACTTCTTGCGGCTCTTGGCCATCGCGCGCTCCTGTCTCGACGGACCGGAAACGCCTGCGGCCAAGCCGCCGTTCCGGCTCAGATGTCCAGGTCGCCGGCGGCGAACTCGGCATTTTCCTGGATGAACTGGAAGCGCGCCTCGGGCTTGCGGCCCATCAGCCGCTCCACCAGGTCCTCCACCTGCTCCTCGGCGCGGGGCAGGGTGACCCGCGCCAGGGTGCGGGTCTTCGGGTCCATGGTGGTTTCCTTGAGCTGGGCGGGCATCATCTCGCCCAGGCCCTTGAACCGGCTGATCTCGGGCTTCTTGCCCTTGAAGTCGCTGGCCAGCAGCGCGTCGCGGTGCTCGTTGTCGCGGGCATAGACGGCCTTGCCGCCGTGGCTCAGGCGGTAGAGCGGCGGCAGCGCGAGGTAGAGCCGGCCCAGCCGGATCAGGTCGGGCATAGTGCGCCAGAAGAAGGTGATCAGCAGGCTCGCGATGTGGGCGCCGTCAACGTCGGCGTCCGTCATGATGACGATGCGGTCGTAGCGGAGGTCTTCCTCCTTGAACTTCGAGCCCGTCTGCGCGCCGAGGGCCAGCAACAGGTCGGAGAGCTCCTTGTTGCCGCCGAACTTGTCGGTGGAGGCCGAGGCGACGTTCAGGATCTTGCCGCGCAGGGGCAGGATCGCCTGGGTCTTGCGATCGCGCGCCTGCTTGGCCGAGCCGCCGGCGCTATCGCCCTCGACCAGGAACAGCTCGGTGCCCTCGGTGGACGAGCCGGCGCAATCGGCGAGCTTGCCGGGCAGGCGCAGCTTGCGGGTCGCCGACGCCCGGGCGACCTCCTTCTCCTTGCGCCGCTTCAGCCGCTCCTCGGCGCGTTCGACGACGAACTGCAGCAGCGCGCTGGCGGCCTTCGGCTGGGCGGTCAGCCAGTGGTCGAACGGGTCGGCCAGGGCTTTCTCGACCAGGCGCTGGGCCTCGGACGACGAGAGCTTCTCCTTGGTCTGGCCTTGGAACTCCGGGTCGCGGATGAACACGCTGACCAGGGCGCCCGCCTGGGCCACCACGTCGTCGGCGGTGATCAGGCCACCACGCTTCTCGCCCACCAGTTCGGCGTACTGCTTGAGGCCGCGGGTCATCGCCGCGCGCAGGCCGCTCTCGTGAGTGCCGCCCTCGGGCGTCGGCACCGTGTTGCAGTAGGACTGCAGGAAGCTGTCGGCCTCGCCGAAGCCGGCCGGCGTCCAGGCCACCGCCCACTCCACCTTGCCGGTCTCGCCGGGGCGCTCGTAGCGGCCGGTGAAGGGCTCGGGGGTGACGGTCTCCAGGTCCTTGATCCGCTCGGCCAGGAAGTCCGCGAGGCCGTTCGGGAAGCGGAACACCGCCTCGGGCGGCGTCTGGTCGTGAATCCGCGACGGATCGCATTTCCAGCGGATCTCGACGCCGCCGAACAGATAGGCCTTCGACCGCGCCATCCGGTAGAGCCGCGCCGGCCGGAAGCTCACGCCCTCGCCGAAAATCACCGGGTCCGGGGTGAAGCTGATCTGGGTGCCCTTCTTCCGGGTCGGGCCCATCTTCTCGATCGAGCCGATGGGCTTGCCGCGGGTGAAGGCCTGGCGCCATTCGAAGCCGTCCTTCCAGACCGTGACCTCGACCCGTTCGGAGAGCGCGTTCACCACCGAGACGCCGACGCCGTGCAGGCCGCCCGACGTCTCGTAGGCCTTGCCCGAGAATTTCCCGCCCGAGTGCAGCACGGTCATGATGACCTCGAGGGCCGACTTGCCGGGGTGCTTCGGGTGCGGGTCGACCGGGATGCCGCGGCCGTCGTCGGTCACATGCAGCGCGCCGTCGGCGTCGAGGGTGACCGTGATCACCTTGGCGTGGCCGGCCACCGCCTCGTCCATGGCGTTGTCCAGGACCTCGGCGAACAGGTGGTGCAGCGCCCGCTCGTCGGTGCCGCCGATGTACATGCCGGGGCGCTTGCGGACCGGCTCCAGCCCCTCGAGGACCTCGATGTCCTTGGCCGAGTAGCCGCCGCCCTTGGTGACGGCCGCGTCGGCCCGCGGCTCGTGGCTCTCGGCCAGCGGCGCAGCCGGAACAGGGTTCAGGGCATCGTCGCCGAAGAGGTCGGGAACTGGTTTGGCGGAGGAACTGGGCATCGGACTTCGAAGGTGGTGCGATTCTGAGGGGCTCGGTATGAACAGGGCGGGCTTTCAAGGCAATGCGGCGAGTCGCGGGGGCAAGCGGCGTGACCAGCTGGAAGGATCCGGAGATCGCGGGCGTTCGCGCCCTGTTGGCGGCCAGGCAACCAGACCCTGGCGCGCCGACGCCGTCCTATGCCGAGCGCCGGGCGTCGATGGACGCCATGGGCGAGATGGGCGCGCTCCCCACCGGCTGCTTCCATGAACCGCAGGCGATGGGCGGGGTGAAGTGCGAGCGGGTCGTGCCGCAGGGCGCCGTCGCCGGCCGCACCATCCTCTACCTGCACGGCGGTGGGTACACCGCGGGCAGCCCGCGCAGCCACCGGCCGATGGTGGCCCGTATCGCCGAGGCGGCGAAGGCGGTGGCGATCGTCGCGGACTACCGCCTGGGCCCCGAGAACCGCTTCCCGGCCGCCGTCGAGGACGCGGTGGCGGTCTATCGCGCGCTGCTCGAGTGGCGGATCGAACCCGGCCGGATCGTCGTGGCCGGTGACTCCGCCGGCGGCGGACTCGCCATGGCGCTGGCCTTGGCGCTGAAGGCGGAGGGCCTGCCGCAACCGGCCGGTTTTTTCGCGATCAGCCCGTGGGTCGACCTCACCCAGTCGGGCGCCAGCTACCGGACCAAGGCCGAGAGCGATCCGACGATCACCAAGGCCGGCCTCGACAGCGCCGCGCTCGCCTACCTGGGCGGCCTCGACGCCCGCGACCCGCTGGCCTCGCCGGTGCTGGGGGATTTCGAAGGCGTGGCGCCCGTGCTGATCCAGGCCGGCTCGGAGGAGGCGCTGCTGAGCGACAGCCTCACCCTCGCCGACGTGCTGGCCCACGCCCGCGTCGACGTCCGCCTCGAGGTCTGGCCCGAGATGATCCACGTCTTCCACGCCTGGGGCGGCGCGCTCCAGGCTGCGCGCCGCGCGATCCGGGTGGCCGGGGCGTGGATGGACGAGCGGCTGGCCTGACTACTTCGCCTTGTAGATCTCGCTCAGCAGGTCCGGCGTCCCGGGAACCCGCTCCAGGCGCGGATAGCGCAGACCGCCGCGGTAGGTGATGGACAGGGTCTGGAAGTGGTCGCCGTTCTTGACCAGGAGCTGGATCGGCCGGCCGTCCTTGGCCGCCGTGATCGCGGTCTTCAGCCGGTCGGCGTCGTAGACGATGCCGTCCACGGCCATGATCTTGCTGGAGACCGTCACGCCCGCGTTGAACGCCGGGCTGTCCCACAGGACCGTGACCACCTCGCCCTCGCGGTTAAGGACCACGCCCAGGGAGTAGGTGAGGTTGGTCTGCTTGTTCGCGGTCTCGATGGCCCGGAAGTAGTCGGTGGCCTTCTCGGTGTAGGCGAGCTTCCAGCCGCCGCGGGTGATGCCGTCCAGCGGCGGCTTCACGGCCACGTCCTTCACCCGGACCTTCAGGAACTGGGCCCAGTCGTAGGGTTCCACGTCGTTCAGCGCCTTCACCACGTCGTCGAAGGTGTAGGGGCGGGCGGTGAAGTCGCCGTCCTTGCCGCCGAAGAAGGCGCGCGCGAAGTCGTCCAGCGACCGCTTCCCGTTCGACCGCTCGCGGATCAGGGTGTCGGCGTCGAGCCAGATCAGCTGGCCCTCGGAGTAGTAGTCCTCGCTGCGCTGCCACGACAGCCAGGGCTGCGGACGGCGCGCCGAGATGATCGGGTCGGCCCCGGTGTCCTCCATCTGCCGCCAGCGGCGGCCGATACGCGTCTCGAAGGTGGCGGCTGTGGCGGCCAGCGCCTCCAGGCTCTCCTCCTTGGAGAACATGCCCGAGCGGCCGCCCAGCACGTAGCCCCAGTACTGGTCCTGGCCCTCGTAGACCCAGAGCAGCTGGCCGCGCATCGGGACGTTATAGTTCGGCGTCCACAGCTCGGCGGGCCGGCGGGACTTTCCGTCCCACGAGTGGGTGTACTCGTGCGGCAGCAGGTTGCGGTCGGCGACGGCCTTGTCGAAGTCGGTGAAGTAGCCTGGCTCGACCTGGTTCTCGCTGGAGCGGTGATGCTCCAGGCCGATGCCTCCCAGCCGGCTCGAGATGGCCAGCAGGAAGTCGTAGTGGTCGAACTGGCGCGAGCCGAACAGCCTGTCGGCCTGGCGGACCAGGTTCTTGTGCTTCTCGATGACCTTGGCGTCGACCACGAGCTCGTCGGCCGTGTCGGCCACCACGTTCAGGCGGACGGGATGTTTCGCGCCGGGATCGAGCTCGATGCGCTTGAAGTATCGGCCGGCGAACATCGGCGAATCCACCAGTGTCTCGAAGTCGACCGGCTTGAAGCGCGCCACGCCGCCGTCGTCGGCCACCGTGTCCAGCGCAACGCCGTAGCCCCATGCCGCCGGCAGCTTCACGCTGGGCTCGACCATGATCCGGCGACTGAAGTAGCCGGCGGGGTAGAGGGCCACGGCCTCCCACTGCAGGTTCAGCATCTCGGGCGTGGCCATGATCCGGCCCTGGTTCGTGGCCGTGGGCGTCAGGAACTGGAACTCGGCCACGATCTCGCGCACGCCGGCCGGCACGTCGATGTGGAAGGCGTAGACGTCGACGGTGTCGCGCACCCAGGGGATCACCTTGCCGTTCGCCGTGATCGTCAGCCCGGCCAGCTTGTCGGCCTGGCCGCGCGGGGCGTGCTTGCCGGGCAGCCACTGCGGATAGAGCAGGGTGATGCGGCCCGTCTGGGCGAGGGGGATCGTCTCCCTCACCCGCCAGATCCGTCGCTGGGTGTCGGTGGCGTCGACCTCCAGGCGGATCACGCCCGGATAGGCGACGTCCTGCGGCGCCGGCGTGGCCGGCGGCATCGGCGCCGGTTGCGGGCCGGGCGACGGCTGCGCGGCGAGCGGGGAGGCGGACGCGAGCAGGACTGCCGCGGCGAAGAACGCTGATTTCAAGGCGAGCACTCGATGACGCAATTTTCTTGCGTTTCTAGAGCCGGTTGCCGGCAAGGCTCAACTGCCGCCCGCAGCATCCCTGGGTTCGCCCGACGTGGGCCTGCGCGCCCAAACGAAAAGGGCCGCGGATGTCTCCGCGGCCCCATCCGTCTCAACTTCAGGCGACTAGCACTTGAAGTACATGTCGAATTCCACCGGGTGCGGATGGAGGGCGAGGCGCATGACCTCTTCCATCTTCAGCTCGATGTAGGCGTCGATGAAGTCGTCGTCGAAGACGCCGCCCTTCTTGAGGAAGCCCCGATCCTTGTCGAGGCTCTCGAGGGCCTCGCGCAGGCTGCCGCAGACTTCCGGCACCTTCTTCTGCTCGCGCGGCGGCAGGTCGTAGAGGTTCTTGTCCATGGCCGGGCCCGGATCGATCTTGTTCTCGATGCCGTCGAGGCCGGCCATCAGCAGGGCCGTGAAGGTCAGGTAGGGGTTGCCCATGGGGTCCGGGAAGCGGGCTTCGATCCGCTTGCCCTTGGGGCTGTCCACGTGCGGGATCCGGATCGAGGCGGAGCGGTTGCGGGCCGAGTAGGCCAGCTTCACGGGGGCTTCGTAGCCGGGCACCAGGCGCTTGTACGAGTTCGTCGTCGAGTTCGAGAAGGCGTTGATGGCCTTCGCGTGCTTGATGATGCCGCCGATGTACCAGAGGCAGGTGTCCGACAGGCCCGCGTACTTGTCGCCCGCGAACATCGGCTTGCCGGCCTTCCAGATCGACTGGTGCACGTGCATGCCCGAGCCGTTGTCGGCGAACATCGGCTTGGCCATGAAGGTGGCCGTCTTGCCATAGGCGTGGGCCACGTTGTGGATCACGTACTTATAGAGCTGCAGCCGGTCGGCCATGACGATCATGGTGTCGAACTTCAGGCCGAGCTCGTGCTGGGCGGGCGCCACCTCGTGGTGGTGCTTTTCCGGCTTCATGCCCAGCTCGCCCATGACGGCCAGCATCTCGCCGCGCAGGTCCTGGCCGCTGTCGACCGGGTTCACGGGGAAATAGCCGCCCTTCGGGCCGGGGCGATGCCCCATGTTGCCTTCCGGATAGGACTTGCCCGAGCTGATCGGCAGTTCGGTGGAGTCATAGGCGTAGAAGGTGTTGTGCGGGGCGGTGTCCCAGCGCACGTCGTCGAAGATGAAGAACTCGGCCTCGGGGCCGAAGAACACCGTGTCGCCGATACCCGACGCCTTGACGAAGTTCAGCGCCGCCTTGGCGATCGAGCGCGGGTCGCGCTCGTAGGGGGTGCCGGTGTCGGGGTTCACGACGTCGCAGAACAGCGCCAGCGTCGTCTGCTGGTAGAACGGGTCGATGATTGCGGAGTCCAGGTCGGGCCGCAGCTTCATGTCGGACTCGTTGATCGCCTTCCAGCCGGCGATCGAGGAACCGTCGAACATGGTCCCGTCGGTGAGGAAATCCTCGTCGACCAGGTCGATGTCGAACGTCACGTGCTGCATCTTCCCGCGCACGTCGGTGAAGCGCACGTCGACGTATTTGACGTCCTTTTCCTTGATCAGGTTCTGGATGTCTTTGGCTGAGGCCATGGCGAATATCCCCTTCTTGAACTCGTAGGTTTGTTGGTCAGATGGCGACGGTCCCGGTCTCGCCGGTGCGGATGCGCACGACGTCCAGGACCTCGGAAATGAAGATCTTGCCGTCGCCGATACGGCCCGTGCGGGCGGCGGTGGCGATGGCATCGATGGCGCGGTCGAGCTGGTCGTCGGCGATGACCACCTCGATCTTGATCTTGGGCAGGAAGTCCACGACGTACTCCGCGCCGCGGTAGAGCTCGGTCTGGCCCTTCTGGCGGCCGTAGCCCTTGGCCTCGATGACGGTCATGCCCTGGACGCCGAGTTCCTGCAGGGCCTCCTTCACCTCGTCCAGCTTGAACGGCTTGATGATGGCTTCGATCTTTTTCATGGACCCGATTTCAAGAACGAGCGGTGGGAAGACGCCCCGGCGATCGCCGGCGACCCAGCACACGCCGGCCGCACGCCACAAGCAGGCTTCG
>NZ_DASWTE010000242.1:0-11153 GCF_036402295.1 Phenylobacterium sp. | reverse complement strand
AAGGGCGCCCATCCACTGGACGACGAGGCCCGGTTCGGTGAGCGCGCGCCATACCTGCTCGCGCGGGGCGGCGATCTCGATGACCGACGTGATGTCCTCGACCATGATCCGGCTCTGGGGGCCGGCCGGCGCGCCGTCAAGCGCTTGCCCGCCGCTGCGTCACCGGTAAAAGAGCTTCAAACAAATGTACGAAGCGTGAGGGAACGCCATGGCCGAAGCCGTCACCGCCGAGCAGGAGCGCGAGGCGCTCAACACCGGCACCAAGGAGGTCGCCGAAAGCCATCGCTTCGACGAAGGCGCGCTCGCGGCGTGGATGCAGGCCAATGTCGAGGGCTACGCCGGGCCGCTGGAAGTGCGCCAGTTCAAGGGCGGCCAGTCGAACCCGACCTACCAGCTGATCACGCCCACCAAGAAGTACGTGATGCGCCGCAAGCCGCCGGGCAAGCTGCTGCCCTCGGCGCATGCGGTGGACCGCGAGTTCCGGGTGATCTCGGCGCTCTACCCGACCGGCTTCCCGGTGGCGCGGCCCTACGGTCTCTGCACCGACGAGAGTGTCGTGGGCACCATGTTCTACATCATGGACATGGTCGAAGGCCGGATCCTCTGGGACCAGTCGCTGCCGGCCTATACGCCCGCCGAGCGCCGGGAGATCATCCTGGCGAAGATCAAGACGCTCGCCGACCTGCACAACACCGACTACGTCAAGATCGGCCTCGAGAGCTACGGCAAGCCCGGCAACTACATGGCCCGCCAGGTCGACCGCTGGACCAAGCAGTACAAGGCCTCCGAAACCGTCCACATCCCCGAGATCGAGCGGCTGATCGAGTGGCTGCCGAAGACCGTGCCCGAGCAGGAGCGCACCTCGATCGTCCACGGCGACTACCGCCTCGACAACATGATCTTCCACCCGACCGAGAACCGCGTGGCCGCGGTGCTCGACTGGGAGCTGGGCACGCTGGGCGAGCCGCTGGCCGACTTCACCTACCTGCTGATGAACTGGATCAACGGCGGGATCTCGCAGATCCCGGACCTGAAGACCCACGGCATCCCGACCCTGGAGGAGGCGGTGGAGTACTACTGCAGCCTCACCAACCGGACAGGTCTGCACGACCTCAACTGGTTCTACAGCTACAACACCTTCCGCCTCGCCGGCATCCTGCAGGGGATCGTGGGACGGGTGCGCGACGGCACCGCCAACAGCCCGCACGCGGCCCAGCAGGCCGACCGCGTCCTGAGCCTGGCCGAGACCAGCTGGAAGTTCGCGAAGCTGGCCGGGGCCGAGTAGGTCACGCGATCCTCGCCAGCAGCGCGTCGAGGACGGCTTCGTCTTCGAAGACGGCGCGCACCGGCCAGGCCGCGACGCGTGCGCGCCAGGCCGCCGGCAGACGGGCCCAGTCCTTCTCGGTGGTGACGAGCCCGGCGCCGAACTGGGCGGCGCGCTCGGCGAGGCGCGCGAGCGTGGCCTCGTCGTAGGGGTGGTGGTCCGGGAAGGGCGCGAAGTCGGCGAGCTCGCAGCCGGCGGCCTGCAGCGCGCGCTCCACCTTCCACGGCTTGCCGACCCCGGCGAACCCCACCTGGGGGCCGGCGGGCGCCGGCGCAGCGGGCGCCAGGCGGGCGATCAGCACCGGCACGGCGGCCAGCTCGCGCAGGAGGTCCGGGTCGGGCTCGGCCAGGTCGGCAGGCAGCAGGATCACGGCGGCGTCAGCGCGGGCGAGGCCGGCCTTCAGGGGCTCGCGCAGCGGGCCGGCGGGGAAGACGCGGCCGTCGCCGAACGGCCACTCCCCGCCGCGGGTCTCGCCGTCGACGACCACGAGCGAGAGCGTCTTCTTCACCGACGGGTTCTGGTGGCCGTCGTCCATCACCACGACCTTCGCGCCGGCCTCGGCGGCGGCCTTGGCGCCGGCGGCCCGGTCGCGAGCGATCCAGACGGGCAGGTCCTGGGCCAGCATGAGCGGCTCGTCGCCCACCTGGGCGGCCGTGTGGCGCGCCGGATCGACCTGAAGCGGCCCGGCCTCCGAGCCGCCGTAGCCGCGCGACAGGACGTGGCCGCCCAGCCGACGGGCGAGTTCGCGGACCACCGGCGTCTTGCCGGTCCCGCCCATGGTGAGGTTGCCGACGCAGATCACCGGGACGCCGGGATCGACCGGCCGGCCGGCCGCGATCCGGCGCGCGGTTTCGGCCGCCCAGAGCCAGGACAGCGGGGTGAGCAACCCGCGCAGGACGGGGCTGGCCTTGCCGTCGCGCGCGTACCACCAGCGGGGCGTTGCGAGCTTCATGCGGGCAGCAGGGGCTCGAGCCGGGCCAGCGCCTCGTGCAGCGCCGCGCCCTGGCGCTCGGCGTAGGCCAGCGCGGCCTCGCCCATGCGCCGGGCGATCCGGGGATGGTCGAGCAGGCCGCGGACGTGGCGGGCCATCGCCGCGGCGTCGGCGGCTTCGATCGCGGCGGCCTCGGCGAACAGGTCGGCGTAGGCCTCGGCCGCGTTGAAGGCGTGCGGGCCGGTGAGGATCGGCCGGCCGATGCGGGCCGGCTCCAGCGGGTTGTGGCCGCCGATGCCGGGCAGGAAGGCCCCGCCCATCACCACCACGTCGGCCAGCCGGAAGAACAGGCCGAGTTCGCCCAGGGTGTCGGCGACGTGGATCGGGCCGGTAGGCGCCTCGCCCGCCGAGCGGCGCGTGGCGGCGAAGCGCTGCGCAAGGTCGGGGCCGCGGTCGGGATGACGCGGCGCGAGGATCAGCAGGGCTTCGGCCGGATCGTCGACGGCGGCGCGGAAGGCTTCGACGACGATCTCGTCCTCGCCCGGATGGGTGCTGGCGGCCAGCACCACCTTGCGGCCGGCGGCGGCCTTGCGGAGGCGGGCGAGCTCGAGGTCGTCGACGGGCAGGGCGTCACCGGTGAGCTTCAGGTTGAGCCGGGAGTCCGGTTCGGCGCCCAGGCGGCGCAGGCGGTCCTCGGTCGCCGCGTCCTGGGCCATGACCAGGTCGAAGGCCGAAAAGATCTCGTGCGCGGCGACCGGGAAGCGGGCCCAGCCGCGCGCGCTCTCCTCGGTCATGCGGGCGGAGAGGAGGGCCAGGCGGACGCCGCGGTCGTTGGCCTCCTGGATCAGGTTGGGCCAGATCTCGCTCTCGACGAACACGGCCAGCGCCGGGCGCCAGTGATCCAGGAACCGGCGGACGGCGCGCGGCGTGTCCAGCGGCACGTACTGATGGATCGCGCCCTCGGGCAGCCGGCGCGCCAGCAGTTCGGCCGCGGTTGTGGTGCCGGACGTCACGAGCAAGGTGAGGTCGGGCCGGCGCTCGCGCAGGGCGGCAATCAGCGGCAGGAGCGACGTGGCCTCACCGACGCTGACCCCGTGCAGCCAGACGAGGCCGCCCTCGGGTCGTGGCACGCTGGCCTGGCCCAGCCGTTCGCGCAGGCGCGCCGCGTCCTCCTTGCCGCGGGCCGCGCGGCGGCGGAGCAACGCTGGCGCGAACGGCTCGAGAAGGCCGGTCAGCGCACCGTAGAAGGCGAGGGGGCTTGGCCTCGTCACACCACCTCGGCGGGGGCGAGGCGGCAGGCGTGGGCGGCGCTGGTTTCCACCTGCAGCGTGGCGTGGCCGATCTTGAAGCGGTGCTCCAGCCCCTCGCAGGCCATGTGCAGGAAGCTGTCGCCGTCGCCGTTGAGCGGCCGCAGGACGTGGGCGGTGAGCGCCGTCTCTGTGGTGGAGATGGCCCAGACGTGCAGGTCGTGGACACCCTCCACACCCGGCAGGCCGGCGAGGTAACGGCGCACAGCCTCGACGTCGATGCCGCGGGGGGCGGCGTCCATGGCCAGGTCGGCGGAGTCACGCAGCAGGCCCCAGGTCCCGAGCACGATGACGCCGGCGATGACCAGGCTGAGCGCCGGGTCGATCCACAGCAGGCCGGTCTGCGCCATGGCGAACGCGCCGACGACGACCGCGAGCGACACGCCGGCGTCGGCGGCCATGTGCAGGAAGGCGCCGCGGACGTTAAGGTCGGTGTGGCTGCCGCGCATGAACAGCATGGCGGTGAGGCCGTTGATCACGACGCCCAGGCTGGCGGTGAGCATGACGATCTGGCTGTCGACCCGCGCCGGCTCGGCCAGCCGGTGCACGGCCTCGGAGGCGATGACGCCGACGGCGATCATCAGGAGGATCGCGTTGGCCAGCGAGGCGAGGATGGTGGCCTTGCGCAGGCCGTAGGTGCGGCGGCCGGCCGGCGCCCGTTTGGCCAGCACGACCGCGCCCCACGCCAGGAGCAGCGACAGAACGTCCGAGAGGTTGTGACCGGCGTCGGCCAGCAGCGACAGCGACCCGGTCCAGAGCCCGGCGGCGACCTCGGCGGCCACGAAGGCGGTGTTGAGGACCACGCCGATTGCGAAGGCGCGGCCCGTGTTGCCGGGCGCGTGATGATGGTGGCCGCCGCCGTGGTGATGGTCGTGGGCGTGCCCGTCGTGATGGTCGTGCGCGTCGTGAGCCATCGCGAGCCTATGTCCCACCGCAGGCCGGGGCGATCAACGCGATAACAAGTAACGGCGCCACCCTTCTTATGACGAGCGGGGAGAAGGCTTGGAGGCGCACGTCAGCGCCCAACCAACGTCTCCGCCTTCCGCGTGGCGGCGGAGAGGCGGGCGGACCAGTCGTCGAGCAGCGACTCCAGGGTCGTGTCGTCGGCGTCCTTCGGCACGTAGAGCGGGCCTTCCCAGACCACCGCGCCGCGGCCGAAGGGGGCGGCCCACATCACCTTGTCCCAGGTGCTCTGCATCTGTGTGGCGGGTCTGGCGGCGATGCCCATCAGGAACACGGGCTGGCCCGAGCGCTTCGCGATCTGCAGCGAGCCCGCGGCGATGACCTCGTTGGGGCCGCGGGGGCCGTCCGGCGTCACGACCAGCGCCCCGCCGCCGGCCACCCAGTTGGTGGCCTCGCGGATGGCGGCGACGGCCTGGCGCGCCTTCGCCGCGTCGCCCTTCTTGGCCGAGGAGACACGGATGGCGGGGAAGCCCGACATGACCAGTGCGCGGGCGATGAACTCGCCGTCGGCCGAGGGCGAGATCAGGCACTTCGTGCGCTTCCTCCACCACTGCGGCGCGGTGGCGAGGCAGAGCGGGATGCGGCCGTGCCAGAAGAGCGCGATGGCTCCGGTCGTGTCATCGGCCAGCACCGGCTCGACGCAGGCGACGTTCTCGTGCCGCCAGCGCACGGTCCGCAGGATGAGTTTCAGGTAGGTCCCCAGGACCCAGCCGAGGAACCCCTGCACGCCATCGGATCGCAGGAAGGCCTTCAAGCGGCGGGCTCCGCCTCCAGGTCCTGGCTCTTCGCCAGGCGGGCGTAGAGGCCGCGCTTCTTGACAAGGCCCACGTGGTCGCCGGTCTCGACGATGCGCCCTTGGTCGACGACGTAGATGCGGTCGGCGAAGCGCACGGTGGAGAGGCGATGCGCGATCAGCAGCGTGGTGCGGCCGGCCATGAGGCGCCGCAGGGCCGCCTGCACCTGGGCCTCGCTCTCGGTATCCAGCGCGCTGGTGGCCTCGTCGAGCAGCAGGACGGGCGCATCCTTCAGGAAGGCGCGGGCGATGGCGATCCGCTGGCGCTGGCCGCCGGAGAGGCGCGCGCCGCCCTCGCCGACCAGGCTGCCGTAGCCGTTGGGCAGGGCGCTGATGAAGTCGTGCGCGGCGGCGGCCTGCGCGGCGGCCTCGATCTCGGCGGCCGAGGCGTCCGGCCGGGCGTAGGCGATGTTGGCGGCGACGGTGTCGTCGAACAGGAAGGGCTCCTGGGTGACCAGCGCGACCTGGTCGCGAAGCGAGGCCAGGGTCACGTCGCGCACGTCCTGGCCGTCCAGGGTCACGCGGCCGTCGCTCACGTCGTAGAACCGCGGGATCAGGTTGAGGATGGTGCTCTTGCCGCCGCCCGAGGGGCCGACCAGCGCGACCGTCTCGCCGCGGCGGGCCTCCATGGTCACGCCGCGGAGCGCCGGCGGGCCGTCGCCGCCGTACGTGAAGCTGACGTCCTCGAAGCGGATGTTCCCTTCGGCGCGGGCCATCGTCCGGGCGCCGGGTTGCTCGCGGACCTCGGGCTCGACGTCGAGGGCGGCGAAGAGTCTGCGAGCCGCCGACATGCCCTCGGCGAACACGGTCTGCAGGTTGGCGAGCTGGCGCAGCGCCTGGCTGGCCATGGTGAGCGCCGCGACGAAGGAGAAGAAGGCCCCGGCGTTCATCTCGCCCTGGGTCGAGCGCCAGCCGGCGTAGGCGAAGACGATGGCCACGATGAGGGTCATCAGGAGCTCGGTGGCGGGCGCGGCGCGGGCGCGAGCGTTGGCGCCCTTGGTGAGATGGCGCTGGCGGCGCTCCACCACCTCGGCGACGCGGGCCTCCTCGTAGGCCTCGCGGTTCTCCAGCTTCACGACCCGGACGCCGTCGAGGCTTTCCATGATCGCCGAGGAGAGCGCCGAGGTCTCGGCCATGGCGCCCTTGGCCGCCTTGGTGGTGCGCAGGGAGAAGCGCCGCATGATCACGCCGGCCAGGGGCACGGCGCCGATCAGCACCAGCGACAGCAGCCAGTCGTTGGCGACCATCACCACCACCGCGCCGATGAAGACGAGCAGGTTCTGGGTGTAGTTCACGACGCCGGCGGTTGCGGCCTCGCGGATCAGGCCGGCGTCGTAGAGCACCGAGGAGACGAAGCTGCCGGTGTGATGGCTGCGCAGGTGGGCGAGGTCGGCGCGGACCAGCTTGCCGAACAGCTGCACCTGCACGTCGCCGACGACGGCGTTGCCGATCCGGTTGACGAGGGTGGCCTGGACGATCTGGGCGGCCGTACGGGCGGCCGCCAGCGCGGCGATGGTCAGCGGCAGCCACAGGATCGCCCCGGCCTTGTGGAACACCAAGAGGTCGTTGGTGGCCGGCTCGATGATCTGCACCAGCATCGCCGAGCAGTAAGCCACGACCACAGCGGCCAGCATGGCCACGGCCCAGCCTTTCCACCGCGGCGCCATGTAGACGCGGGCCACCCGGGCGACCAGCGCGCGGGCGGACAGCTCCGGCAGGGCTGGCTCGCTCATGGGGCTGGGGTCCGATGTTGCGGGGGCGAAGTCAAGCGGGTGGGGCGTCCCGTTCAGCCCACCCCAACACTTGTCATCCCGGTCTTGGGCTTCGCCCAAACCGGGATGACAATGGGGAGAGAGGCCTGAGGCGCTGCGTGCTCTTCCCCGGTTCGGCGGCTGGCCCTACTTAGGCGCCCATGAGCGCCGCGGACGACCGCTTCGACCTCGCCACACCGTGGGGGCGGACGAAGACTTATCTCGACTACCTGTGGAACGACCACGCCTACCTGCGGCTGGGGTTCTCCAACGCCCACTGGGTGTCGGAGGAGCTGGTGCGGGCGAACCAGCCGTGGCCGCACCAGATCGCGGCGTGGAAAGAGCGCGGCATCCGCTCGATCGTGAACCTGCGGGGCGGCTTCGATGCCAGCTTCCACGCGCTGGAGAAGGACGCGTGCGAGCGGCTGGGGCTGAACTTCGTCAACTTCACCATCACCTCGCGCGAGGTGCCCTCCCGCGAACGGGTGTTGGGGGCCAAGCGGCTGTTCGAGACCTTGGAGTACCCGGCGCTGATGCACTGCAAGTCCGGCGCGGACCGGGCGGGCATCATGAGCGTGCTCTACATGCACTTCCGCAAGCACAAGACGATCCGCGAGGCGCTGGAGCAGCTCTCGCTGCGCTACCTGCATATCCGCCACGGCAAGACGGGCGTCCTGGACTACACCTTCGCCCGCTACCTCACCGAGGGCGAACCGGCCGGGATGAGCTTCCTGGAGTGGGTCGAGAGCCCGATGTACGACCCGGCCGGCATGAAGGCCGATTTCCGCAGCAACATGTGGGGCAACCTGCTCACCGAGAGCGTGCTGAGGCGGGAGTAGCAAAACCTCCCCCGCAAGCGGAGAGGTCTTTAGTGCTGATGGTCGTCGTCGGCGCCGGGGGTGAGCAGGCGGTGGGCGTGGAGGACGAAGTAGCGCATCAGGGCGTTGTCGACGGTGGCCTGGGCCTTGGCGCGCCAGGCGCGGACGGCTTCCTCGTAGCTGCCGAAGGCGCCGGCGAAGTCGACCTTCGAGACGTCCTTGAACTCGGGCGGACCCTCCAGCGACTTCAGTTCGCCGCCGATCACGAGGTGGAGGAGTTGCGTGCTGGGCATGAGCTAGTTCGTTTCATATGAAATCATTTGCGCGCGCCAATATGCTGGACGAGCGGCAGGATCAATGGGGCGAGCGCCGGCGTAGCGCAGATCAGGCTGGCCTGCGACGGTCTGGCGCGATTGTAGCGGAAGCCGGCGCCGGTGTGATCGCCCACGAAGCAGCCCGCCTCGCGCGCGATCAGGTCGCCGGCGGCCACGTCCCAGTCCGACTTGCGGACCGGCGCCACGGCGGCGTCGAAGTCGCCCGCGGCCACCAGGCACATGCGGTAGGCGGTGGAGCTGCGCTGCTCGACGCGCATGGCGGGCCAGGGCCGCGGCCAGGACCAGTGGCCGAAGACGAGGGGGTCGCCGACCATCCGGCAGTCGATGAGCTCGCCGACGCCGCTGGGCCGGATGACCGCGTCGTTGCGCGTGGCGCCCAGGCCGACGGCGGCGGCGTAGGTTTCGCCCGCTTCGGGCGCGAAGACGACGGCGGCGATAGGCTGCCCATCCTCCACGACCGCGATGGCCACCGACCACCACGGCTGGCCCTTCAGGAAGGCGCGGGTGCCGTCGATGGGGTCGACCACGAAGAGCCGCCGGCGGTCCAGGCGGACGGGATCGTCGGCGGTCTCCTCCGAGAGCCAGCCGTAGTCCGGCCGCGCCGCGCGCAGGCGCTGGGTGAGATGCCGGTCGGCGGCGAGGTCGGCGTTGGTCACCGGCGTGCCGTCGTCCTCCTTGTACTCGACCTCCAGGCCGCGACGGCGGATGTCGCGGGCGAGCTCGCCGGCCTCCAGGGCGGCGGCGGTGATGAGTTTGAGGTCGTCGGTCAGCGTCAGCGTCCCGCGATGGCCAGTGCGTCCACCAGCAGCGACGGTGCGTTGGCGGCGCCGCGGATCTCGAGGTCCGACCCGGGCGTGATGCGGCCGAAGATGTCGAGCAGGTTGCCCGCCACGGTGATCTCGTTGACCGGATAGGCGATCTCGCCGTCCTCGAACCAGAAGCCCGCGCAGCCGACCGACCAGTCGCCGGTGTTGCCGTTGAGCGAGGGGCCGAACATCGAGGTGATGAGCAGGCCGGCGCCGGCGTCCTGCATCAGGCCGGCCTGGTTCCGGGTCCCCGGCTGGAAGGTGAGGTTGGAGGTGGAGACGCCGGGCGGTCCGGCCAGGCCGCGCGAGGCATGGCCGGTGGTGGTGAGGCCGAGCTGGCGGGCCGACGAGGAGTTGAGCAGCCAGGTGGTCAAGATGCCGTCGTCGATCAGGTTGCGGGCCTCGTTAGCCACGCCCTCGTCGTCGAAGGGCGAGGAGCCCAGGCCGCGGATCCGGTGCGGGTCGTCGCGGATGACGACGCCCTTGGCGAAGATCCGCTGGCCCAGCTTGTCCTTCAGGAACGATGTGCCGCGGGCGATCGAGGGGCCGGAGATGGCGCCGATCAGCGGGCTCATCAGCGAGCCGGCGAGGCGGTTCTCGAAGATCACCGGGGCGGTCGTAGACGCGATCTTGCGGGCGCCCAGCCGTGACGCGGCGCGGCGGCCGGCCTCGGCGCCCAGGCTCTCGGGCGTCGGCAGGTCGGCCTGCCAGCGGGTGGAACGGCCGTCGTAGCCGGTCTCCATGCCGTTCTCGTCGCCGGAGATGGCCGAGGCGCTGATCGAGCAGCCCGAGACGCGGTGGACGCCCGAAAAGCCGCTGCTGGTGACCATGGTCCAGTGCGACGACGACCAGGAGCCCGAGGCGCCGTCGGAGTTGGTCACCTTGGGCGTGGCGCGGGCGGCGGCCTCGGCGGCGCGGGCGCGGTCCTCCAGCGCCTCGGCCGAGGGCTCGGAAGCGTCGTAGAGGTCGAGTTCGGGCAGGGGGCCGCGGGCCAGCCGGTCGGCGTCGGCGAGGCCGGCGTAGGGATCCTCGGGCGCGAGGCGGGCCATGGCCACGGCGCGCTCGACGAGCTTGGCGCGCGCTTCGGCCGAAATGTCCGAGCCCGAGACGGACGCCTGCCGCTTGCCGACGAAGACGCGCAGGCCCAGGTCGCGCGACTCCTCGCGCTCGACCTCTTCCAGCTCGCCCATCCGTACGGTGATCGACAGGCTGCGCCGCTCGGCGCCCACGGCCTCGGCCGCGTCGGCGCCGGCCGAAAGAGCGGCGGCCACGATGTCGTTCAACAGGTTTTCGTCCATCGCGGGGATATGGCCGACCGCGCGGGCGGGAACAACCCCGCACGCCCTCAGGGGATGGCGTAGAACAAAAGCGCCGCAGCCATGGCGATGTAGCTGATCCAGGTGCCGAGCACGCCCAGGGCGCGGGGCAGGGTGGCGCCGGTCGACCGCGACAGGCCGATCGCGTGCACCACGCGGCTGGCCAGCAGGATGCCGCCGATCGGGTGGATGAGCAGCGGCGGGGCGTTCACGATGGCCAGCAGGGCCAGGCCGGCCAGCGCCGAGGGCACGTACTCGGTGGCGTTGCCGAAGGCCCGGATCGCCTGGTTGAGCGCGGGCACGCCGCCGTCGCCGATCTCGACCTTGTGCCGGCGGCGCTGGCGGGTGACCAGAACCGACAGCACCAGCAGCAGGATCAGGTGGAGCCCGGCCCAGAGGGCGGCGGCGTGGGCGGAGGCGGTGGCGTCCATGGCGCGCTATTCCACCGGCCGGCCGTCGCCCGGCAAGCCCAGGCGGCCCCACATCTGCGTGACCTTGGCCACGGTGTCGGCGTCCATGGCCAGCAGCTCACCCCACTCGCGCTTGGTCTCGGGCGGCCATTTGTTCGTGGCGTCGAGGCCGATCTTCGAGCCCAGGCCGCTCTCGGGCGAGGCGAAGTCGAGGTAGTCGATGGGGGTGTTCTCGATGACGGTGATGTCGCGCGCAGGGTCCATGCGGGTGGAGAGCGCCCACATCACGTCCTTCCAGTCGCGGGCGTTCACGTCGGCGTCCACGACGATGACCCACTTCGTGTACATGAACTGTCTGAGGTAGCTCCAGACGCCCATCATCACGCGCTTGGCGTGGCC
>NZ_DASWTE010000241.1:0-16931 GCF_036402295.1 Phenylobacterium sp. | reverse complement strand
TGGAACTACGAGGCCGGGATGAAGGCCCGCTTCGGCGGCGGCGCAGGCTCGCTGACGCTGGCCGGCTTCTACGCCGACATCAAGAACCTGCAGGCGACCATCGACGCCGGCAGCTGCTCGTCGCGGATCATCGCCAACGTCGACTCCGCGAAGTCGGTCGGCTTCGACGCCGAGTTCTCGTACCGCCTGACCGAGAACTTCGACATCTCGGCGGCCGCTTCGTACAACGACGCCGAGCTCACCTCGAGCCTGACGGACGTCACGGGCCAGCCCATCCAGGGCCTGCGCGACGGCAACCGCCTCCCGACCGTGCCGAAGTTCCAGGGCTCGGTCAGCCTGGGCTACGAGCGTGAGATGGCGAACGGTCTGGAAGCCTTCGGCAACCTGACCGCCCAGCACGTCGGCAAGCGCTACACGCAGATCTCCGACCAGGAGAACAACCCGCGGACCGTGGCGCTCTTCCCCAACGTGGGGAACAGCACGGCTGCGACGCTGATCTTCCCGCTGGAGCTGCCGTCGTACGAGATCGTCAACCTGCGCCTCGGCGTGCGGGGCGACGGCTTCGAGTTCGCCGCCTTCGTCAACAACCTGGGCGACGAGCGGGCGAAGCTCGCTATCGACCGCGAGCGCGGCCTGCGCGCCCGCTACGGCTTCCTGACCAACGCGCCGCGCACCTACGGCGTGACGTTCCGGAAGGACTTCTAACACTGCGGATGGGGCGCGGCGGCTCGCCGTCGCGTCTCGCCACACATTCAAAGCCGCGGTATGCCCGCCCCATGGGGAACGGCGTACCGCGGCTTTCGTGTTTCGGCATTCCGGCTGCGGTCATGTCGC
Organism: Phenylobacterium sp.; assembly: GCF_036402295.1. Lineage (GTDB taxonomy): Bacteria > Pseudomonadota > Alphaproteobacteria > Caulobacterales > Caulobacteraceae > Phenylobacterium. The sequence goes on along the minus strand of NZ_DASWTE010000241.1, from coordinate 16,097 downwards.
TGGCCTGGGCCGGATCGGCCCTCGCGCACAACATCGGCGGCACGGACGCCGCGTTCGTCGCCGCCACGCGCGGACCCGACCCGATCCCGTTCATGTACCTCGGCGCCAAGCACATGGTGACCGGCTACGACCACCTGCTGTTCCTGGTGGGCGTGATCTTCTTCCTGTTCCGGCTGCGCCAGATCGCGCTCTACGTCAGCCTCTTCTCGCTGGGCCACTCGATCACCCTGCTGGCCGGCGTGTTCTTCGACATCCAGGCCGACCCGCACCTGGTGGACGCCGTGATCGGCTTGTCGGTGGCCTACAAGGCCTTCGAGAACCTGGGCGGCTTCCGGACCCTGTTCGGCGTCCAGCCCGACACCCGCGCGGCCGTCCTGGGCTTCGGCCTGATCCACGGCTTCGGCCTGGCCACCAAGCTGCAGGCGCTGAACCTCAATCCCGAGGGGCTGCTTACGAACCTCGTCTCGTTCAACGTAGGCGTCGAGATCGGGCAGATCCTGGCGCTGAGCCTGATCCTGGCGGCAATGACGCTCTGGCGGCGTTCACCCCTGTTCGAGCGCACCGCGGCGGGCGCGAACGTCCTCCTGATGCTGGCGGGCTTCGTCCTCGCAGGTGAGCAGCTGGCCGGCTACATCTTCGGCGGAGCGGTCTCATGAGCGAGCTTCCCACCCGGCCAATGCGGAAAGGCCGTCTGATCCTGGCGACCCTCGGGGCGCTCGCGCTGGCGGTCCTCATCGTGCTGGGCGCGATCCTGCCGGCCGAGTTCGACCAAGACCCGCTGGGCGTGGGCCGGCTTTCGGGCCTGTCGCGGCTGTGGGCGCCGCAGGACGAACAGGTCGACGTGAGCCGCGGCGCCGCGCGGGCCCGCGAGTACGATATCCCGTTCCGCACCGACGTGGTCGAAATCCCGCTGGGCGACTTCCTGGCCGGCGCCGACAAGTCCGAGCTCGAGTACAAGGTGCGCATGAAGAAGGACGCCACCCTGATCTACGCCTGGGAGGTGATCGGGACGCGCGAGCCCCGCGATTTCCACTTCGACCAGCACGGCCATACGACGCCCACCCCCGGCCAGCCGATGTCGGTCGCCACCTACCGCCAGGCGTTCGGGTTGAGGCAACAGGGCGCGCTGACCGCGCCCTTCGACGGCATCCAGGGCTGGCAGTTCTCCAACTCCAGCGAGAAGCCGGTGGTCGTCCGCCTGCGCCTCGCCGGCTTCTACGAGCTGATCCCGGCCGGCCAGCCCGGCAACGAGGCCGGGATCGTCGCCAACGTCCAGGCCGCCCAGGCCCGCCCGACGGCGCCGTGAGGACCCCCGGCTGCAATACGTTCGCCGCAATTGCCGCGCTTCCTGCCGGGACGAGGAGTTCCCGCATGCGTATCGCTTTCGCCTTCGTGGCCGCCCTCCTGGCCACGCCGGCCTTCGCCGCCGACGAGCCTGTCGCCACCGCCTCGGCGACGCCCGCGCCCCAAGCCGCCACGTCCATGACCACGGCCGAGCAGATCGACGCCTACCTCAAGACCTCGCCGACCCTGGATGCGAAGGCGGCCGGCGAGGTGGACGGCGTTGTGGCCCGTGACGACCGCAAGGTGCATGGGGTCGTCTCGGTCGGTGTGGGCACGGGCGGCTATCGCAGCGTCTACGTCGAGACCGACATGCCGGTGGGCGAGAACGGCCGCGTCCGCCTCGCCTTCGAGGACACCAAGGGCGCTCGGGGCTACCCCTACCGCCTTCATGGCCCCGGCCCGCTGGGCATGGTGGACCGCCAGCGCTGCGACCTCGAAGGCATGAGCGCGCCCCGGCCGCTCGACGTGGCCGGCGGGCCGCAGGGCCGCTGCGTGGGCCGCATTCCCGGCTGGTGACGGCTACTTCTTCTCGATCGGCGGCAGCGGATCGGCCTTGGGCCGGCCCTCGGCCTTGAGCTGCGGCTGGATCACGAACTGCTCGTGGCAGGCCACGCAGACCTCGTAGACCTTCGCGCCCTGCTCGAAGACCGCGGCCTTGTCATGCTTCTCGGCCGCGGCGCGGGCGATGAGCGCACGCTCGCTCAGCATCTGGGCGTACTTGTTCCAATCGGCCTCAGGCGCGCGGGTGCGGCCGGGCAGTTGCAGCACGTTGCCGGCTTCCACGAGCATGGTCGCGCCCGTCACCAGGACGTCCCAGCCCTCGTCGGTGGTCGGCGACAGGTCGTGCTCGCCCTTCTCGTCGACCATGGTTCCCGAGTTCTTCCAGTACATGAAGGCCGCCGGGTCGACGAAATGGCCCATGAACTCGGTCATCGGCACGTCGCTGTTGAACTTGGCCTCGCCCGCACCCTTGGCGGCCGGGCCTTTGGGGGAACACGCCGCGAGCGCCGCTGCGCACGCCGCCAGGACGAGGAACTGTTTCAAGACGCCGGACTCCGCAACGACGAGGAAGCCGCACCATAGCCGCGCGGCCGCGGTCCGCCACGTACGGAACGGTTACAATCGAGGTTCAGGCGGCGCGCCGAGGTGTTCGGGCCCGCCCGGAGCTAGACTGTTCTTGCCGACCGGAAGCGAAATCCGGGTTGCGCGTTTCCCTTCCTACTGGCGATACGCAATATACGCCCCCAACAACGCTTCGCCCCGACTCGCAGGACCGCCGCTTGACCACCCTCCCCCTGCCGCCCCCCGCGGAATCCGCCCTCGACCTCATCGGCCGCACGCCGATGGTGGAGCTCACAGGCTTCGACACCGGCCTCTGCCGCCTCTTCGTGAAGCTGGAGAGCGCCAATCCCGGCGGCTCGATCAAGGACCGCATCGCGCGCTCGATGATCGAGGCGGCCGAGAAGGACGGCTCGCTGAAGCCCGGCGGCACCATCGTCGAGGCCACCGCCGGCAACACCGGCCTGGGCCTGGCCCAGGTGGGTATCCTGAAGGGCTACAAGATCCTGCTGGTGGTGCCCGACAAGATGGCGCGGGAGAAAATCCAGCACCTGCGCGCCATGGGCGTCGACGTGCGCATCACCCGCTCGGACGTCGGCAAGGGGCACCCCGAGTACTACCAGGACATGGCCCACGCCATCGCGGCCAAGCTGAACAACGCCGTCTACATCAACCAGTTCTCGAACCCTGCGAACCCGCGGGCGCACGAGACCACCACCGGCCCCGAGATCCTCGAGCAGATGGAAGGCGACATCGACGCCGTGGTGGTGGGCGTGGGTTCGGGCGGCACGCTGACCGGCCTCGGCCGCTTCTTCGCCAAGGCTTCGCCGAAGACCAAGATGGTGCTGGCCGACCCGGTGGGCTCGATCCTGGCGCCCCTGGTCGAGCGCGGCGAGAAGATCGAGCCCGGCTCGTGGGTCGTGGAGGGCATCGGCGAGGACTTCATCCCCGACAACTGCGACCTGGCCCTGGTGGCGAAGGCCTACGAGATCTCGGACACCGAGAGCATCGCCACGGCGCGCGCGCTGCTGGTGAAGGCCGGCATCCTGGGCGGCTCTTCGTCGGGCACGCTGCTGGCCGGCGCCCTGCGCTACTGCCGCGACCAGACCGAGCCTAAGCGGGTGGTCACGCTCGTGTGCGACACCGGCAGCCGCTACCTCTCCAAGGTCTACAACGATAGCTGGGTCGCCGAGCAAGGGCTGGTCGACCGCAAGCTGCACGGCGACCTGCGGGACCTGATCGCCCGCGGCGCCAACTCAGGCGACACCGTCACCGTCGGCCCGGACGACACCCTGCTCACCGCCTACAACCGCATGCGCGCCGCCGACGTCAGCCAGCTGCCGGTGCTGGACGACGGCCGCCTGATCGGCCTGATCGACGAGAGCGACCTCCTGGAGGCTGTCGAGGACCGACGCCAGGACCAGCGCTTCAAGCAGCCTGTCGCCGCGGCCATGACCGCAAAGCTCCACACCCTGCAGGTCGCCGAGCAACTGGATGCGCTGCTCCCCATATTCGAGCGCGACGAGGTCGCGATCGTGATGGAGGGCAAGGAATTCCTGGGCCTCATCACCCGCATCGACCTGATCAACTACCTGAGGCGCGCGGCGTGAAAGACGACAATCTGCAAGGCAAGAACCGCCTGGAGTTCGCCACGCGGGCGATCCACGGTGGCCAGGAGCACGACCCCACCACCGGGGCGGTGATGCCGCCGATCTACGCGACGTCCACCTACGCGCAGACGTCGCCGGGGGTGCACACGGGCTTCGAGTATTCGCGCAGCCAGAACCCGACCCGCTTCGCCCTGGAGCGCGGGATCGCGGACCTGGAGAGCGGGACCAAGGGTTACGCGTTCGCCTCGGGCCTAGCTTCGATCGCGACCCTGCTCGAGGTGCTGGACGCCGGCGACCACATCATTGCCAGCGAAGACCTCTACGGCGGCTCGTTCCGGCTGTTCGACAAGGTGCGCACCCGCTCGGCGGCGCTGCAGGTCAGTTATGTCGACCTCGCCGACCTCTCGGCCATCGAAGCGGCGATCACGTCCAAGACCAGGATGGTCTGGGTGGAGACGCCCACCAACCCGATGCTGCGGCTGGCCGACCTGGAGGCCATCGCCGACCTCTGCCGCAAGCGCGGCCTGATCGCGGCGGCCGACAACACCTTCGCCAGCCCCTACGTCCAGCGCCCGCTGGAGCTGGGCTTCGACGTGGTGATGCACTCGACCACCAAATACATCGGCGGCCACTCCGACGTGGTCGGCGGCGCGCTGGTGGTGGGCGACAACGAGGAGCTGCGCGACAAGCTGACGTTCCTACAGAACGCCATCGGCTCGGTGGCCTCCCCGTTCGACAGCTACCTGACGCTCCGGGGCATGAAGACGCTGGCGCTGCGCATGCAGCGGCACTGCGAGAACGCCCAGGTGATCGCCGAGTGGCTGGAGGCGCGCAAGGAGGTGGCCCAGGTCATCTACCCGGGCCTGAAGAGCCACCCGCAGCACGCGCTGGCCAAGAAGCAGATGGCCGCGCCCGGCGGCATGATCACCGCCGTCCTCGACCGCAACCTCGCCGGCACGCGCGAGATGCTGGAGCGCACGCGGCTGTTCACACTCGCCGAGAGCCTGGGCGGCGTGGAGAGCCTGATCGAGCATCCGGCGATCATGACCCACGCCTCGATCCCCGCGGAGACCCGCGGCCGGATCGGCATCGTGGACGGCCTGATCCGGCTGTCGGTCGGCGTGGAGAACGTCGACGACCTGATCGCGGATTTGGACCGGGCGCTGGGGTAGGGCCAGCGCCCCCTCCACCACTGCGTGGTCTCCCTCCCCCATTAGCATGGGGAGGAACTGGACGGATCGATCGCCTCTGTTCCTCACCCGCTTGCGGGAGAGGGGGGAGAAGGTGAAGTGGTGGAGGGCGCGCTGCCGTTACAAGCCCGGCTCAGTGGACGTGATCGTCAATTGGCGCGGTGGCGTGCTGGCGGATGTCGCGCGCCTCGGCCTCGCGAACGGCGTGCGAGATGTTCAGGCGGTAGAAGACCTGCGCCCGCGGCGCGTTCTTGCGGACCTCCTCCACCAGGCTGCGCCAGTCATAGCGCGGCAGATAGTCGGTGACACCGGCGTCCAGCACGCGCCAGCGCCGACCCTTTCGCTCGGCCAGGACAAGGTTGGCGCCCTGGAACGGCGGCAGCGCCCCATCGGGCAAGTGGCAATAGACGTAGGCCTGCCCCGACGCGCCGCAGACCTCGAGCTTCTCCGACATTCGCACTTCTCCGTTGCTTCCCACCCAACGCGACGAGCGTGCCTCGGGAGTGGCAAGCAGACGTGAACGAACGTGGTTAGAGGAACAGCTCCGCGCAGGCGTCGACGATGGCGTCTACGTCCAGGCGGTAGTGGCGGTAGAGGTCGGGGAGGTCGCCGACCTGGCCGAAGCTGTCGAGGCCGAGCGACGACACCCGCTGGCCTTTGACGCCGCCTAGCCAGGAGAGGGTAGCTGGGGAGCCGTCGACGACGGTGACCAGGCCGGCGCCGGGCGCGAGTTGGCCCAGCAGCGATTCGGCGTGACTTTCCCGGCGGCCGACGCCGGTCCAGCGTCCGCGGCGCGCCGCCATCCAGTCGCGGTGCAGCAGGCCCGGCGAGACCACGTTCAGCACGCCCAGGCCGGGGAGGTCGTCGGCCAGCTGCTCGGCCGCCACCAGCACCTCGGGCGCGACCGCGCCGCAGAAGGCGATGGCGGCGTCGGCGCCCGGGCCGGGCTCCTTCAGCCAGTAGGCGCCCTTCAGCGCCGCCTCACGCCAGCCGTCGTCAGTGCGCTCGACCTGGGTCAGCGACCTGGTCGTCAGGCGCAGGTAGACCGAGCCGCCGTCGTCGGCCTGCATGTGCTCGAACGACCAGCGCATGACCTCTGAGAGTTCGTCGACGAAGGCCGGCTCGAAGTAGGTGAGGCCCGGCTGGCCGATGCCGATCAGCGGCGTGTAGATCGACTGGTGCGCGCCGCCCTCGGGGCCGAGGGTCAGGCCGGACGGCGTGGCCACCAGCATGAAGCGGGCATCCTGGTAGCAGGCGTAGTTCAGGGCATCGAGGCCGCGGCTGATGAAGGGGTCGTAGACCGTCCCGATCGGCAGCAGCCGCTCGCCGAACAGCGGGGCCGACAGGCCGAAGGCCGCGAGGTTCAGGAACAGGTTGTGCTCGGCGATGCCCAGCTCGACGTGCTGGCCCGCGGCCTTGCCGGCCCAGCGCTGCGGCGAGGGGATCTTGGCGTCGCGGAACACGTCGGCGGTCTCGCGCCGGCGGAACAGGCCGCGCTGGTTCACGAACCCGCCGAGGTTGGTGGAAACCGTCACGTCCGGGCTGGTGGTGACGATGCGGTCGGCCAGGGGATGGCCGCTCTTGGCGAGGTCCAACAGGATGCGGCCGAAGGCCTGCTGCGTGGATTGCTCAGCGCCCTCGGGGCTGGGGAACTCGGCGCGCGGCGGCACGGGAATGCTGGCCGCGACGTGCTGACGCCTGGCCGGCTGGGCGAAAGGTGCGGCGTCGATGTAGGCGCGGACCTCGTCCGCTTCTTCCTTCGAAAGCCCTGCGAGCGGCTCCCACTCCTGGCCCTCGGCTACGCCCATGGCGGCGCGCAGGGCCTCGACCTGGGTCGGCGTCATCAGGCCGGCGTGGTTGTCCTTGTGCCCCTGCAGCGGCAGGCCGAAGCCCTTGACGGTGTAGGCGATGAAGAGCGTGGGCGTGTCGTCCTGGGCCGCGTCGAACGCCTCGGTGAGCGTCTCGATGCAGTGGCCGCCCAGGCCGATCATCAGCTGGTGCAGGTCCTCGTCGGTGAAGCTCTCGAGCAAGGTGCGCACGCCGGGGCCGCGGCCGATGTCAGCCATCAGCCGCTCGCGCCAGGCCGCGCCGCCCTGGTAGGTCAGCGCCGCGAACTCGGCGTTGGGGCAGGCTTCGATCCAGTCGCGCAGGGTCTTGCCGCCCGGGCGGGCGAAGGCGCGCATCTGGGCCTTGCCCCACTTCAGGGTCACCACGCGCCAGCCGGCGGTCTCGAAGATATCGTCGAACCGGTCGAACATCCGGTCGGCGGTGGTCGCGTCCAGGCTCTGGCGGTTGTAGTCCACGATCCACCAGCAGTTCCGGATGTCGTGCTTGTAGGCCTCGATCAGGCACTCGTAGATGTTGCCCTCGTCGAGCTCGGCGTCGCCCAGGGTGGCCACGAAGCGGCCGCGCCGTTCGTTCGCCAGCCAGCCGTGGCCCGTGAGGTAGTCCTGCATCAGCGAGGCGAAGGCGGTGATCGCCACGCCCAGGCCCACCGAGCCGGTGGAGAAATCGACGTCGTCCTTGTCCTTGGTCCGCGAGGGGTACGACTGCGCGCCGCCGAAGCTGCGGAAGCCTTCGAGCTGCTCGCGGGTCTGGCGGCCCAACAGGTACTGGGCGGCGTGGAACACGGGGCTGGCGTGCGGCTTCACCGCCACCCGGTCCTCGGGCTTCAGCGCATGGAAGTAGAGCGCCGTCAGGATCGTGGTCATCGACGCGCACGACGCCTGGTGGCCGCCGACCTTCAGCCCGTCGCGGCTTTCGCGGAGGTGATTGGCGTTGTGGATCGTCCAGGTGGCGAGCCAGCGCAGCCGCTCGTCGATGCGGCTCAGGATCTCGGCGTCGCGTTCGGCGCCGCGATTGTGACCAGGAAGCGCGGCGGTCTGGGACTGGGGCATGGAAAGCGCGGCCGTTAGCGAACTGGAGGGACGATGTTGCGCCGGATGACCGGCGACAGGGTGCGTTGATCCCGGTTCTAGCAGACTTCAGGGTCGAACGTCAGGCGCAGCCGCGACGGGCTCGGATCACCGTTCGTTCTCGAAAAACCGGTACGTTGCGATTGACGGGCCGAAAACGATGAGGCCAGTCTGGCGGCGCAAGAGCGGGCCCTCGAGAGCGCGCCTGGGAGAAACGCCATGACGACAGCGCCGGCTTCCGCCGACCGCCTGCCTTTGCGCACGAAACTCGCGTTCGGTGTGGGGAGCGCCGCGGAGATCATCGCCCTCTTCTCGGTCTCCAGCTACGCGCTGCTGTTCTACAATCAGGTGCTGGGGGTCAGCGCCGCCTGGGTCGGCTTGGCCATCTCGGCCAGCTTCGTCCTCGATGCACTGATCGAGCCGATCGTGGGGTCCTGGTCCGATCGGACGAGCAACAGCAAATGGGGCCGTCGGCACCCGTGGATGTTCGCAGCGCCGATCCCGATCGCCATCTCATTCTATGCGATCTTCAACCCGCCGGACGGCCTCTCCCCCCTGGCCCTGGCGATCTGGTGCGCGCTGTCGGTGTCGTGCATGCGCTGGGCGATGAGCGCCTACCACACGCCGCACCTGGCGCTGGGGGCCGAGCTCTCGCCGCACTACACTGAGCGGTCGAAGGTGATGGCCTACAACAGCTTCTTCAGCTGGGCGGGCGGGTCGAGCATGTCGTACATCGCGCTCACCTTCTTCTTCCCCAAGACGGAGGAGTTCCACAACGGCCTCTTGAACCCGGCGCCCTGGCCGGCCTTCGCCGGAACCATGGCCGTCGCGGTCGTCGCCATCCTGCTGGTCTCCGCGTGGTTCACCCGAGACCGGATTCCCTTCCTGCCCAAGCCCGCCGCCGACACGCCGAAGTTCAGCCCGGTCGAGTTCTTCAAGGACATGGGCAAGGCGCTGACCAACGTGAACTACGTGTGGCTCCTGGTCGGGTACTTCTTCCTGTCCATGATGATCGGCCTGCGTGAGGGCCTTCGACTCTACGTCTACGGCTTCTACTGGCAGATCTCGTCCAGCGACCTGCGCTGGTTCATCATCGGCAGCTTCGCCGGCTATGCGACGGCCTTCATCTTCGCCGCGCGGATGCACGGCAAGTTCGACAAGAAGCTCACGATCATCTGGTCAGGGCTGGCCTATGCGGTGATCCCGGCGATCCCGATCGTGTTGGGCCAGTTCGGCGTGCTGCGCGCGAACACGCCGGGGCTGCTGCCGATCCTGATCACCTTCGCGGCGCTGGCCTACGGCGCGCTCAGCATCCTGTCGATCAGCGTCATGTCGGCCCTCGCCGATGTCGCGGACGAGAACGAGCTGAAGCACGGCGTGCGCCAGGAGGGCATCCTCTATTCGACGCGCGCGCTGGCGGCGAAACTGGACCAGGCGATGGGCACCGCGATCGCGGGCGCCGTCATCACGTTCATCGCGTTCCCCGAGAAGGCCAAGCCGGGATCGGTGCCCTCGGACGTGCTGTTCAACCTCGCCCTCTGGGACGGCGCGCTGGCGGCTGTCCCCGGCGTGATCGCCGCGGTCTGCTACGGGCGGTACCGGATCAACAAGGCCAGCTACGAGGCGACGCGGACGGCGCTCGCTGCGCGTCGACGCGAGCCGCAGGCCGGGCCAGACACGGTCGCGACCCCGGCTGCAGGAGCCGCCGCGGCGACACCGGCCGAGTGATCAGCCCTTCGGCAGGGTCGGCGGCAGGCCCGACATGAGCGCCTGCATGAGGCTGCCGGTGTAGGCCGCGTGGCCCACGTGGGTGAGGCGCGCGTCGAAGTCAGCCCAGATCTCGCCGCCCAGGTCGCGCCAGCGACGGCAGAAGGCGTAGTCCTCCGAGAGGTACTGGCCGGTCTCGGGCTCGACCATGGTGTCGAACACCATCACCGCCTCGGGGGCCAGGGTGTCGTGCATGTCGCCCATCTTGGCGCGCAGCTCGGGATGGGCGTCACAGATGCGCTGCATCGCCTGGCGCTTGATCATCAGGAAGCCGGTGCCGCCGTAGGCCACCTTGGCGAAGCCGTCGTTGACCTCGACGCTCTTGTCGGGCGTAGGCAGGAAGCGGACGACGTAGCCGATGCCGGCGGCCTGCAGGTCGGCCACGTCGGCCTTGGCGGCGGCGCGAACCTTGTCCCAGTCGATGCTCTTCAGGGGGCAGACCGCGGCGATCACCTCCTTGTCGGCGTCGAGCAGGCGGAAGACGTTCTGCGGCAGGAAGGCGATGTCGGCGTCGATGAAGAGCAGGTGCGTGGCCTGCGGGTGGGCCAGGAACTGCGCCGCCAGCCGCGAGCGCCCGCGGGTGATCAGCGCCTCGCCGCCCATCATCTCGATCTGCAGGCCGACGCCCCGCTCGCGGCAGGCGTCGTGCAGCAGGAGCATCGACTTGACGAAGTGGAGCGTGAGTTGGCCGCCGTAGCAGGGGACGGCCAGGTAGATGAAGTGCTTCGGCGTCTCGGACATGGCGCGGACCATAGTGGCCGCGCCCGGTCAGTAAAGGCGGCTCAGGTGGCGACCGCGCGGGCGAGGCGCTGGGTGGCGAGGTAGCCCACGACGGCGACCGACACGCCCACCAGGTCGGCGATCAAGTCCAGCGGGTCGGCGTGGCGGCCCCAGCCCATGGTCCCCTGCAGCCCCTCGATCAGCAGCCCGAAGGCCAGCGCGAAGGCCGGGATCGCGAGGCGGCGACGGGGCGCCAGCAGGTAGCCGGTGGCGGCCAGGACAAACCAGGCGGCAGCGTGCTCGAAGCGGTCGCCGACGCCGGGGTCGGGCAGGTCCCTGGATGGAACCACGCAGATCACGGTGAGGATCGCGACGGCCAGGGCGTAGAGGCCAAGGCGCACGGGGCGCGGAAACCGATAGGGGAGCATCGCCCTTACTTGCACGTCCGATTGCGGCTCTCTAGCGTCCGCGCCGCTGAGAACGTGTGCAGGAGCGGCGTGGTGGCCATCGAAGCGGTGATCTGGGATTTCGGCGGGGTGTTCACCTCCTCGCCCTTCGAGGCCTTCAATCGGCTGGAGGCCGAACTGGGCGCGCCGATCGACCACATCCGCAAGGTCAACGCGACCAACCACCACGACAACGCCTGGGCGCTGTTCGAGCGGAACGAGATCGACGCCGCCCGCTTCGACCAGCTGTTCCTGGAGGAGTCGACGGCGCTGGGCTTCCCGATCCGCGGCGCCGATGTGCTGCCGAAGCTGTCGGGCGAACTGCGGCCGCGGATGGTGGCGGCGCTGAAGGCTTGCAAGCAGCGCTTCAAGGTTGGGTGCATCACCAACAACGTCGTCTCGATGCACAGCCCCGGGCAGAACGAAATCCAGCGCGCCGCCGGCGCCATGGGCCAGGTGATGCCGCTGTTCGACGCCATCATCGAGAGCAGCAAGGCGGGCATCCGAAAGCCTGACCCGCGCATCTACCTGATGATGTGCGACCTCCTGGCCGTGCAGCCCGCGGCCTGCGTCTATCTCGACGACCTGGGCATCAACTGCAAGCCGGCGGCGGGGCTGGGCATGAAGGCGATAAAGGTGGTCGACGTGGACCAGACCCTGGCCGACCTGGCCGCCGCCACAGGCCTCACCTTCGACGCGGAGGAACCGGCATGACGAGACCATCGAAGATAGGCGCCGAGGCGGCGCTGGCGAAACTGCCGGGCTGGAGCAAGGTGGAGGGCGACCGCGACGCGATCCAGCGGACGTTCAGGTTCAAGGACTTCAACGAAGCGTTTGGGTTCATGACCCGCGTGGCGATCAAGGCCGACCAGCTCGACCACCATCCGGAGTGGTTCAACGTCTACAACCGCGTCGACGTCACCCTCGCGACCCACGACGCCGACGGCGTCACCGAGCTGGATGTGACCCTGGCCTCATTCATGAACGAGGTGGCGGGCGCTTAGTTGACGATGATGGCGCCCAGCAGGACGCGGGCGCCGGGGCGGCCCAAAATGGCGTCGGTCTGCCGCTGCAGGCTCTGGGCGATGTATTCTGCGTTCGGCAGCGCGCCCGAGGGCAGGCCGGCCGCATAGGCCTGGATCGTCTGGACGTAGGCGGCGCGCAGGCGGGGCACGGACTGTTCGGCGCGGGTGCGCAAGCCTGCGTCCGGCACGTCGAGGCCGCAGTCCACCGAGAGCACGCCGCGGCCGCCGCTCCCGCGGATGGTGGTGCCCAGCAGGGTCTGGATGGGGACGTAGGAGCCGCCGCCCGACTTCTTCTTCTCCCCGCCCGAGGCTAGGGCCGCGCCGGGCAGGGCCGCGACGGCGATCAGGCTGAGGAAGAGGCGACGCTGCATCACCCGCGAAAGATCGTCGGTTATGGTTAGCGGTCCATTTACGTGCGGCTGCGAAGACAGGGCAGAAGAGCGATTGCTGCGGAGCGCCCCTTGGGCCGATTTGCGCCGACCAACCTCGACCTCGACGGCAAGGTCATCCTCGTCACCGGCGGCACCGGCTCGTTCGGCCGCCGCTTCATCGAGACCGTGCTGACGCGCGCCAAGCCGCGCAAGCTCATCGTCTATTCCCGCGACGAGCTGAAGCAGAGCGAGATGCAGATCGACTACTCCGAGCGCTTCAGCCCAGAGCAGCAGCGGGCCATGCGCTACTTCCTGGGCGACGTGCGCGACCGCGAGCGGCTGTCGCTGGCTGTGCGGGGCGTCGACATCGTCATCCACGCCGCGGCGCTGAAGCAGGTGCCGGCGGCCGAGTACAATCCCTCGGAGTGCATTCACACCAACGTGCTGGGCGCCGAGAACGTGGTCTGGGCGTGCCTGGCCAACCGGGTGAAGCAGGTGGTGGCGCTCTCCACCGACAAGGCCTGCAACCCGATCAACCTCTACGGCGCGACCAAGCTGGCCTCGGACAAGACCTTCGTGGCGGCCAACAACCTGTCGGGCGACATCGGCACCCGTTTCGCCGTGGTCCGCTACGGCAACGTGGTGGGCTCCAGAGGCTCGGTGATCCCGTTCTTCAACCGGCTGATCCAGCGCGGCGCGACCGAGCTGCCGATCACCGACCCCAGGATGACGCGGTTCCTGATCACCCTGGGCGAAGGCGTCGACTTCGTACTGTCGTCGCTCAGCACCATGCACGGCGGCGAGATCTTCGTGCCCAAGATCCCCTCCATGAAGATCACCGACATCGCCGAGACGCTCGCGCCCGGCCTGGCGCAGAAGACCGTCGGCATCCGCCCGGGCGAGAAGCTGCACGAGATGATGATCTCGGCCGACGACGCGCGGAACACCGTCGACCTCGGCGACCGCTACGCCATCGAGCCGGCGTTCGTGGAATACACGCGCGAGGCTCTGAAGGGCGGGCGGCTGGACGACGAGTTCAGCTACGCCAGCGACACCAACCACGAATGGCTGGACGGTCCCGGGCTGATGGCCATGCTGGCCGAGGACAAGCCCAAGGAGCGCCGCCGCCGGGCGGACGACTGATCATGCTCCCCTACGGCCGCCAGACCATCGAGGACGACGACATCGCCGCGGTGGCGCAGGCGCTGAAGGCCGACTTCCTCACCACCGGCCCGACGGTCGACGCGTTCGAGCGGGCCTTCGCAGAGACGGTGGGCGCGCGCCACGCGGTGGCCTGCGCCAACGGCACGGCAGCGCTGCACCTGGCCATGCTGGCGCTGGCCGTGAAGCCGGGCGAGGTGGTGATCGCACCCTCGATCACCTTCCTGGCCACCGCCAACTGCGCCCGTTACGTGGGCGCCGACGTGGTGTTCGCCGACGTCGACCCCGACACCGGCCTGATGACCCCGGACACCCTGGCCGAGGCGCTCGGCCGCGTGGGTGGGCGCAAGCTCCGCGCGGTCCTGCCGGTGCACCTGCGCGGCGACGCCTGCGACCTGCCGGGGCTCGAGGCGCTGGCGCGTGAGGCCGGCGCTGTGCTCGTCGAAGACGCGCCACATGCCGTCGGAACGACGATGAAGTTCGGCAATACGACGGAAATCGTTGGCGATGTGCGCCACTCGGCCATGGCGACGTTCTCGTTCCACCCGGTGAAGACCATCGCCACCGGCGAGGGCGGCATGGTCACGACCAACGACGCGGCGCTGGCCCAGCGGCTGCGCGTCCTGCGCTCGCACGGCATGGTGCGGCCCGAGGGCTGCGAGCCCTGGTGGTACGAGATGCCCGAGCCGGGCTTCAACTACCGCCTGCCCGACATCCTCTGCGCGCTCGGTCTGTCGCAGCTCGCGAAACTGCCGCGGTTCGCCGCCCGCCGCCGGGCGCTGGCCGCGGCCTACCGCGACGCGCTGACGCCGCTCGCGCCCGTGGTCCGCATCGCGACGCAGCCGGCGTGGAGCGACCCGGTGCTGCACCTGCTGGTCGCGCTGATCGACTTCGAGGCCGCGGGCCGCACGCGCCGCGAGGTGGTTGACGCCTTGAAGGCGCGCGGCGTGGGCACGCAGGTCCACTACATCCCGGTCCACCGTCAGCCCTACTACCGCAACCTCTACGGCGAGCTCGACCTGCCGGGCGCCGAAGCCTGGTACGCCCGCTGCCTGTCGCTGCCGCTCTATCCCGGCATGGCGGACGACGACGTGGCGAAGGTCGCTGCGGCGCTGAAGGACGTGCTGGGACTCTAAGCCGCCATGCCTGCCTGTTGGATCAGGTCGCGGACCTGGGCCATCTGATCGGGGGCGGCGGCGAGGGCGGCGCGGGTGTCGTCCAGGCGGAAGAGCTTGATCGCCTCGGTGCGGGCGCGGCTGGCGGCCGGGCCCATGGGCGCGGATTCCCCGGCGGCCAGCCTCAGGAGCAGCATCAGGCGGTGGAGCAGCGGCGCGTTGGCGCGCGCGAGATGGGCCGTCAGCTTGGCGCGGCTCTCGACCTCGCCGCCCACGTCGCCCAGCTTCTCCTGGATCGGCTGGTAGTCGGAGGGGGTGAGGCCGCAGCGGCCGACCGCCCTGTGCAGCGCCGCGAGCTGAGCCAGGCGCGCGACCGGGCTCTCCTCGCTGCCCGTCATCTCCTTCTCGAAGCGGAGCGAGCAGACGATGGCCTTCAACCAGCCGCCGGCCTGGCGCTTGTTGGCGACGCCAATGACGTTCTCGGTCAGCCAGATCAGCGCCTCGATCTCCTCGTGGGCGCTCTTGCCCTGGCCCAGGTAGGCTTCCACGAAGTCGCCGGTCACCAGCATCCGCGAGCGCACGGTGAAGGCCGACTGCACCTCTTCGAGCGGCAGCAACTTGCCGGCCGCGGCGGTCAGCGACATGGCCAGCGCCCGCAGCACGTCGATCTCGCGCTCGGCGTCGCCGGGGCAGAGCCGCCGGGGGCCCGTCAGCTCGCGCAGGATGCGGCGGCCGATGGCCGCGCGGGTGTCGTTGAAGCCCTCGCCCGACAGCCACTTGGCCAGGCGCACCGCCAGCTCGGAGAGCTCGGGCATCACCTTCTTCACCGACGCCTCGATCGACATCAGCTTCTCGACCGAGTCGTAGGCCGCCAGCCGGGTCATGGCCGCCAGGTTCGCGCCCAGGTCCTCGCCCTTGCCCAGCACGTCGGTCATGCCTGGCTTGGCTTCGAGGATCTCGGCCAGCGGCTGCTGGACGGTGGAGAGCGCCAGGCCTCGGCCCTGCCCCTTCTCGGGGGCCGCGTCGGCCAGGTCCATCAGGCGGTCGACCTTGTCGGCCCAGCTGCGCGCCGGGGCGATCGAGGCGGCGACGCCGGCGCCCAGCAGGTAGCCGCGCTCCGGATCGGTGGCCAGGCGCTCGGCGGCCTTGGCGAAGCCTTCCTTGTCGAGGTCGGGCAACGTCCCTTTTCGCGAATCCTTGAGCAGGCGCTCGACGGTGCGCTCGATCAGGCCTTGGAAGATCCGGATCAGCTCGTGCACCGACATGTCGCGGGCATGGGCCTCGGGGACGGCGATCTTCTGGATGGCGTGCTGCAGGTCGATGCCCGAGGCCTCGAGCTTCTCGACGAGGTCGGGCCGGTGGAGCAGCTCGAAT
>NZ_DASWTE010000240.1:0-10197 GCF_036402295.1 Phenylobacterium sp. | reverse complement strand
GGTGGGCGTGGGCTGCGCTGTTGTCGACGGCGCCGGCTGGGGCTGCGCAGCGGCGACGTTGCCGGCGAGGATGGCCGCGATGGACGCGGCAAAGGCGTAGTGACGTATCGACATGGCGGTCTCCCTTTCGGTGAAGTCAGGCCAGAGGGTGCATCGCGCACGCGTTCGAGGAGCCCCTTCGGCCGGCGGTCGCAGTTACTTGGTCTGAGGCGGCGTGCTTGCGCTCTCACCGCCGCCGCCGCCGACTTTGCGGCGTTCTCGGCTGCGTCGCTGGCGCTGGCCGCGGAGTTGGCGGCGTTTACCGCGCACCGTCCGCCTCGATAGTTCGGGAACGGACCGCCTACGGGTGAGGTCTGGAAGGCGCTAACGGGTCGCCTTGTGGACGGCGTCCTTGAACTTGCCGACGGCCTCCTTGGCGGACCCGACAACCTTGTCGGCCATGCCTTCGGCCTGAAGACGTTCGTTGCCGACGGTCTTGCCGAGCGCCTGCTTGGCGGCGCCGACGGCCTTTTGCGTCGCGCCTTCGATGCGTTGCCGGCTCATGATATCGGCCCTTCTTTGCTTTGACGTGAGTGCAGCTTGAGCTGTGCCGCGCGCCTTCCGCCTTGATTCACGTCAACAGCGCCCTTGGGCGGGACCCGCGGAACGCCCCCGCCGCCGTCTCTGACCCGTCACGGGCCCAGGCGATCAGTCGGTCAGGCGCCTCGCCATAGCTACGTCGGGCGCTTCGATTTGACGGCGATCAACGCCGGTCGCCTGGGGCGATTCCAGATTGATGGTCGCTATGACCGCCGTTCGTCCCCATCTAACAGGCTTGACCCAACCCGCCTCCCAAGCCGCGGCGCATCGCGCCGCGCACGACGACCTGCGCGCGTTCGAAAGCGAGTTGATCAGGCTGATCCCGCATATGCGGGCTTTCGCGCGGTCGCTGTGCAAGGACGTCACGGCCGCCGACGACCTCGCCCAGGACGCGCTCGCCAGTGCCTGGAAGAGCCGCGACAGCTTCCGGATGGGCACCAACATGAAGGCCTGGACCTTCAGGATCCTGCGCAACCAGTTCCTCTCCGAGAAACGCCGGGACTGGCGCTCCCTTCAACTCGACCCCGAGGTGGCCGAACGGACCCTGGTTGCGGTCGACAGCCCTGACGCCACCCTGGCGCTCGACGAGGTTCGTCAGGCGCTTGCGATGCTTCCGTTCGAACAGCGTGAAGCGCTGATCATGGTCGGCGCGGGCGGCCTTTCCTACAACGAGGCGGCCGAAGCGATCGGCGCGCCCACGGGCACCGTAAAGAGCCGTGTCAGCCGCGCCCGCGCCGCCCTGCAGGGGGTGCTCGACAACGGCGCCTTTCGACGCGACGGGGCGCCAGCAGGCAGTGCGATGGCGACGATCCTCACGCGGTTGCCGGCCCGCCGGCACGCTTTGGCCAGCCCAGGCCTGGCGGGCGAACTCCAACACTCCGGCATGACATCGACCAGGCATGAAGGCGGCAGGCTGTCGGCTGGAGGTCTTTGAGATGCGGAATTCTCGCGTTTCACCACCGATCCGCACCACACAGGTCCAGAGCCGGCTTGGCGCGACGCCCGCTGGCAAACAACGCCCCCGCGGCGCCGCCCCTCGTCACTCGCGCCAGCAGGTCCAGCAGGCCGCCGCGCCGCCGCCGGCGAGATCCTATCCGAGCATCGATCCCCGATCGCCCCTCGGCCGCTGTATCGCGCTCTACCTGGACGTCGAGTATCAGCCGGCGCTGCCCCTGCTGACCGAGGCGACAAGGGTCGATCCTGGCGATCCCCGCGGCTTCGCCTACCTCGCGGCGGCCTACTACAAGCTCGGCCTGACCCGGAAGTTCGAAGCGGCTGGTTGGCACGGTTGCGGCTGCGGACATCGCGTCGCGCAAACCTGTCCACTGGAGCGTGCTTAGAACAGCGCGACGGAGCCGTCTGCCCCCACGGTCGCGACGCTTCCGAAGCCCCGGCTGGCGAGGAACAGGATCAAGTCTGAGACGGCGCCTTCACAACCCTCGGGCGCCCCGAACCCGCCCGGCCCGAAGAAGTCGGCTGGTGCACTCACAATGCTGACCCGGACGCCTTCCGGGGCAAGCGCCGCCCAGAGGAGACGCATTTCCCTCAGCGCCAAGAGGGTCGCGTCCTCGACGCACCCGTTTTCGTTCGGGCGTCGACAGTCTGGCTCGACGAGCACAAGCGCGCCGTTCGATTGCAGGGCCCCGACGCAGGATCGTTGGAACTGAACCCGACCGGGGCCGGGGTCGTCGTCCCGCACAGGGTTCGAGCAACGGGCAATGATCGCCGCAGGCCGCCCGCCCCAATGCAGCAGCTCGGCCGGAGCCCGCCCCCGCATCGAGGGGTCCTCATTGCGGGCCGCCATCCGCAGTCGAAGACCGAAACGGGCTGCAAGGGCGGCGCGACGCGCTGATCCATCTCCGCCACAGTCCTCGGAGAGGAAGGCGACGCACGCCCCCTCCTCGAGGCAACTTTCAGCAAGCTTCCAGGCTGCGGGCGTTTGCTCGAGCAGGAGCCAGACGGCCCGATCCTGCAGGTGAAGGTCCATCGCCTCAAAGCTCGACCATGTCGAACTCGCCCTTGCGCGCCCCGCAATCAGGGCAGGCCCAAGTCTCGGGAACGTCTTCCCACTTCGTGCCCGGCGCAATCCCGCTGTCCGGGTCGCCCTGCGCCTCGTCGTAGATCCAGCCGCAGTTGCCGCACATCCATTGCTTCATCGGCAAGCTCAGTCGAACCGGACGTAGATATGGCGCGGCTTGCGCAGCAGGAAGCCCCGGATGTCGGGCGGCGGCATCTCGGGGTCGAGGCGCAGGTTCGGGAGGCGGTCCAGTAGCGCGTTCAGGGCGCGCGTCATCTCCACCCGCGCCAGGTGCTGGCCGATGCAGATGTGCGGGCCCGTGGCGAAGGCGACGTGCCGCGCCGGGCGGTCGCGGTGGATGTCGAACGTGTCGGGATCGGGGTAACGCGCCGGATCGCGGTTGGCCGACCCCAGAACGACGTCGACCACGGTCCCGGCCTTCAAGGGGACGCCGGCGAGCTCGGTGTCACGCGCCACCCAGCGCCAGGTGGAGGTGACCGGCCCGTCCCATCGCAACGCCTCGTCGATCGCCTTGGCGACCAGGCTGCGGTCCTCGCGCACCGCCTCCAGCTGACCGGGATTGTTGAGCAGGCAGGCGAGCAGCACGCTCGTGGCGCGGTAGGTCGTGTCCCCACCCGCGTTCACCAGCTGGCGCAGGAACGAGATCAGGACCTCGTCGGGGATGGTCTCGCCCTCGACCTCGGCGGTGGCAAGCACGCTCACCAGCCCGTCGGTGGGGTTGCGCCGCCGCTCCGTGACCAGAGCCGAGAAGTAGTCCCCCAGCTTGCGGCTCGCCTCGAGGCCGCTCTTCATATCGACCACCATCACGCCGAGGCCGGCGGCGAGCTTGTGGAACGTGCGCACATCCTCGGGCGGCAGCTCCAGCTGGCGGTAGATGATGTTGAACGGATAGTGGAGCGTGAACTCCTCGACGAGGTCGGCCTTGCCGCGGCTCGCGAAGCCCTTCAGCAGTTGGTCGACCACAGGATCGACCAGGCTCTCGCCCCAGGTGGCGACCACCTGGGGCAGGAAGGCCTTCTGGAAGATGCGCCGGAACTGCGGGTGCTCGGGAGCGTCCATAGTGGAGATGGTGCGGCCGAAGCTGAGGCCCAGGTTGTACTTGAACGACTCGTTGGTGAACGTCTCCGGGTTGGTGAGCACCTCCGTCACCGCCTCGTAGCCAAGGACGGTATGGTGCTCGAAGCGGCCCAGCGTCGGGTCGGGCCGCTGGGTGAAGAGGCCGCGGTAGGTTCCGGGGTGAACCGGCCCCTGTGCGCGCAGTTCGGCGATGCGCGGATAGGGATCGGCGATGTCGCCGTAGACCAGCTCGTCCGAGAAGAACGGATCGAAATGCGGATCGTCCATGTCTGCGATGCGGGCGATGGGC
Source organism: Phenylobacterium sp. (assembly GCF_036402295.1). Classification (GTDB taxonomy): domain Bacteria; phylum Pseudomonadota; class Alphaproteobacteria; order Caulobacterales; family Caulobacteraceae; genus Phenylobacterium. The sequence goes on along the minus strand of NZ_DASWTE010000240.1, from coordinate 6,214 downwards.
GGCAGCGGGGCGTTCATCGGCGATCTCCCTCTCCGGCCAAGCCCAGCGCCGCGCGGATGGCGTTGCAGATGGGCAGGATCGGGTCGTCCGCGGGGTCGCGGGTGTTGAACATGCGGTTGTGACAGATGGCGACCGCCAGCCTGGCGTCCGGGTCCGCCCAGCCGATCGAGCCGCCCGCGCCAGGGTGCCAGATGGCGCGGGGGTTCCCGACCTTCGGCCCGCCCAGCCAGTAGCCGCCGACACTGATCGGCAGCGGGATGCCGAACATCACGGGGTCCGGCTCGTCGCTGGCCGCGCGTGGCGCGCAGAAGCCCGCCACGCGATCGGACGACAGGAGGCGCACGCCGTCCAGCTCGCCGCCCTGGGCCAGCATCGCGAAGAAGCGAGCCTCGCTGCGCGCGTTGAAGATCCCCCCGACGCCCGGGATGCAGGCGCGCCGGACATCGGGCCGCTCGAACACGCGCGGGACCAGGGCCACCGCGTGCGGCATCGAGGCGGCGAAGAGACTGGTCTCGGGCGGCGGCGGATCGCCGGCGTTGGCGTCCGTCAGCTTCGCGATCCGCGGCTCCGCCTCGTCGGGGACGCCCAGCCAAAGATCGCTCAGCCCCAGGGGCGCGGCGATCTCGTCCTGCACGAACTGGGGAAACGACCGCCGTTTCGGGTCGGTCCGCCGGACGATTTCGCCCACGATCCAGCCAAAGGTCATCGACTGGTAGGCGGTCTTCTTGCCCACCGGGAACAATGGCGGAAGGTCCGCGATCGCCCCGGCCATGGCGTTCCAGTCGCACATGATCTCGGGCGTCACGCCGGCCGGCATCTGCGGGACGCCGATGCGATGGGTCAGGGCGTGCCGCACCGTGGCGCCGCCCTTCCCGTGGGCCCCGAACTCGGGCCAGTAGGCGGCGATCGGGGCGTCATAGTCCACCAGGCCACGGTCGGCCTGGATGTGCAGCGCGGTGGCGGTCACCGCCTTGCTGACCGAGAAGACGTTGAAGAGCGTGTCGCCGTCGACCTTGCGGCCGCTGTCCGGGTCCGCCAGGCCGGCCCAGGCGTCGATCACGCACCGTCCGTCGAGATAGGCGCAGACCTGCAGGCCGATCTCGCGGCCCGAGGCCACGGCGGCGTCCAGGGCGTCCTGCACGGCCGCCTGCGCGTCGGCGCGACGCGACCCGAGCTCCTGTGCGCCCATGCGTTCCTCCGTGTGCGGCGGATGGCCTCCCCGCTTTCTTTCATTAAGTAGCAGCTGCTATATAAAGGCAACGAGGAAATTATATAAGTTAGATAAGTTGCGCGACGCACGCCGTCGCGGATGGAGGATGAACATGACGCAATCCGCATGCGCGCCCAGGCTGGACGGCAAGGTGGCGGTGGTGACCGGCGCCGGTCGTGGAATCGGCTTCGAGATCGCGCGGCTTCTAGCGGGCCAGGGCGCCAGGCTGGTCGTGAACGACCTCGGAGGGGGCTCGGGCGGCGGAGGCGGCAACGCCAGCGTCGCCCAACAGGCGGTCGACCAGTTGCGCGCGGCCGGCGGCGAGGCCGTGGCCGAGACCTCGAGCGTGGATGGCTTCAAGGGCGCCGAACGCGTGATCCAGGCCGCGCTCGACCACTTCGGCCGGATCGACATCGTCGTGAACAACGCCGGAATCGCGCGGCCGGGCGGCATCCAGGACATGACGGAGGACGACCTCGACATCATCCTGGCCGTGAACCTGAAAGGCTATGCCGGGCTCATCCGCCACGCCGCGCCGCACTTCATCGGCCAGGCCGGCGGCACGATCGTCAACATGTCGTCGCCATCCGGGTTCGGCCACTATGGCAACACGGCCTACGCGGCCGCCAAGGAAGGCGTGATCGGCCTGACCCGCTCGGTCGCGCGCGACCTCGGCCCCCACGGCGTCCGCTGCAACGCCCTGCGGCCGATGGCGGGCGGCTCGCAGATGGCGACGCCGAAGATGGTCGAGAGCCTGATGGCGTCGGCGCGCCTCGGGATTCCGCCGCTCTGGAACCGCTGGCCCAGCCCCCAGGGCTTCCCGGCCGGCCCGGAGCATGTGGCGGCCGTGGCCGTCTGGCTCTGCACCGACGCGGCCGCCGCGGCGAATGGCCGCGAGTTCTTCGTCGCCGGCCAGGAGGTCGGGATCCTTCCCGAGCCGGAGGTGCATCGCGTGACGTTCGACGCTGCTGGGTGGACACTCGACAGCCTCGACCGTCCCGAGGTGGGCGCATACCTGCTCGGCGGCGTCCGCAACGCCTTCCGCGGCCCCGCTTGAGACGGCAGCGCTTCGAAGGGACGGTTTAATTCGTCAACGTAGGTATATAAGTTATTGCATTCGACAGTGACCCGGCGTTATGTAGGCGTGTAAAGCCGCTGCTTCATAGCGGCGGTCCAATGAGCGGCGACCAGCCGCCGCCCGGGGGAGGATGAGATGCGTAGGTCACGAGCCATTACGTTGCTTGCGGGAGTCGCGTTCAGCGCGATGGCGTCCGCGGCCGTAGCCGCGGAGGAACAAGCCGGCGTCGCCCAGGTCGAAGAGATCGTCGTCACCGCCCGGCGCACTGAGGAGAGCCTGCAGCGCACGCCTGTCGCCGTCACCGCCACCACCGGCGCCGCCCTTGAGCGGGCGCAGATCACGCGGGTGGACCAGCTCCAGAACATCGCTCCCGGCCTGGTGATCCAGCCCGCGGTCGCTCAGCCCGGCTCGGCCGCCTTCTCCCTGCGCGGCCAGAGCTCGCCCGATGGCCTCATCGGCGTCGACCAGGCGATCGGGGTTTACGTGGACGGCGTCTATGTCGCCCGCTCGTCCGGCGCCCTGTTCAACTTCGTAGACGTGGAGCGGGTCGAGGTCCTGCGCGGACCCCAGGGCACCCTGTTCGGCCGCAACACGACAGGTGGCGCGATCAACCTGGTCACCAAGAAGCCGGTGGGCGAGTTCGAGGGCATGGTCCGGGCCCGTTACGGCAACTACGACGCCTGGGAGACGACGGCGGTCCTCAACGTGCCGCTCATGGGCGACCAGCTCGCCTTCCGCGGCGTATTTCAGCACACCCAGCACGACGGCTACGGCTTCAACGCCGCCTTCAACGAGTCCGTCGGCTCGGACAAGACGGACTTCTTCCGCGGCTCGCTGCTGTTCGCGCCCAACGGCAAGCCACTGCAGGTGCTGCTGCAGGGCGACTACACAAACCGCCGCACGGGCGGCGAACTGATCGGCTTGAAGTCGTTCACCACCACGCCGCTGCAGGGCTTCCTGATCGGCCTCTGCTCCGGCCCCAACGCGCTGGCGCCCTGCCCCTACAAGGGCCCAGCCGGCGACAACCTCGCCAACTATGCGCTGTCGACGCAGGGCAAGGACGACTTCTACACCGTCTTCAACAGCATGCCTGGCGTCTACGGCGACGCCGAGACCGGCGGCGTCGCCCTGACGATCGACTACGAGATCACCGACAATCTAGCGGTCAAGTTGATCACGGCCTACCGGCGGATCACCACCGCCTCGTTGTCGGACAATGACGGCACGCCCTACGTCTTCACCGGCGGCCTCACCCAGCGGGACGGCAACTATATCCGCCAGCAGCAGATTTCGCAGGAACTGCAGCTCTCGGGCACGGCGATGGACGGCCGCCTCAGCTACATCGGCGGCGCCTTCTATTTCCATGAAGGCGGGCTGGACAAATCCAAGTCCTACTCGGTGTTCCCGATCAGCCCGGCGCTCGGTTACAACGAAGCATCGGTCAAGAACGACAGCTACGCCGCCTACGGACAGGTCACCTTCAACATCACTGACGCCCTGCGCTTCACCGGCGGCCTGCGCTACACCGAAGACAAGCGCTGGATGCGCCGCCTGAACCGCGCCGAGATCCCCGGCAACAGCGGCACGTTCACCTGCTCGATGGCCTCCGTGACACTGGATCCGGGCGTCTTCTGCCAGGCCACGACCAGCCGGATCTACAACTATCTCTCCTACACCGCCGGGCTGGACTGGCAGGCGAGCGAGAACGTCTTCCTCTACGCCAAGACCAGCCGCGCCAACCGCTCGGGCGGCTTCAACACCCGCGCCACCGTGGGCGGACCGGCGGTCGGCTTCGATCCCGAACAGGTGACGGACTATGAGGTGGGCGCCAAGCTCGACCTGTTCGACCGCCGCGCCCGGCTGAACGCCGCGGCCTTCTACTCGGACTACGAGGACGTCCAGCGGAACGTGCCGGTCGTTGTGCCCGGCTCGACGCTGCTGTCGTCGGGCATCCAGAACGCCGCCACCGCCGAGATCAAGGGCCTGGAGCTCGAGCTGACGGTGCGTCCGACGACGGCCCTCACCCTGTCCGCCGCCGCGACATTCCTGGACACCAAGTACAAGAGCTTCGCCATCCCCGGCGCGAACGGGACGGTGATCGACGTCAGCGACACGCCGTTCTCCTATTCGCCGAAGGAGGCCTACACGCTCTCGGCCGACTACAACCTGCCGATCGGCGAGAACGAGCTGAACCTGCACGCCGACTACGCCTATCGCGGCACGACCTATTCGGTTGGCCCGCTGGTGGGCGCGGGCCTCTTCGGCGGGACCAACCCGGCGACTAATCGCATCCCGGGCTTCGGCCTGCTGAACGCCCAGGCCACGTTCAAGCTCATGGATGAACGCCTGGAGATCGGCGTCTACGCCCGCAACCTGACGAAGAAGAAGTACTTCCAGCGTCTTCTGGCCCTGGAAGACACCGCGCTCGGGCTCACCTCGTACCTGCCGGGCGACCCGCGCACCTACGGCGTCTCCATCACGTACGAGTTCTGAGGCCGGCAGATCCTCCAGGGCGAGCTGAGACACGCAAACCGGCACGCCTTCCTTCCCGGCTGTCGCCTGGGGCCGCCGACCCGCTCGGCGGCCTCATTTTTTTGCAGCCGAACGCGCCGCGCAATGAAAGGATCGGCATGTCAGAGACCTTGGACCCCACGGCGGCCTTCGCCCGCTTCGGCGAGGTCGAGGCCGTTGCGCGCAGTCGTTTCCAGAAGATCGTGGCGCGCACGATGGTCGCTAACGCGACCTCCATCCCGCACGTCACCCATCACGACGAGGTCGACGTCACGGGCCTTGAGGCGCACCGCAAGGCGCTCCCGCGCGAGGCGCGGCCCTCGCCCCTGATCTTCCTGATCCAGGCCGTGGTCGAGGCGCTGAAGGCCCATCCGCAGTTCAACAGCTCGCTCTCGCCCGACGGCGAGACCCTGGTCCTGAAGCGCTACTTCAACATCGGCGTCGCCGTGGACGGGCCGCTCGGCCTCCTGGTGCCCGTGCTGCGCGATTGCGACGCCAAGGATGCTGCGACGCTCGGCGCCGAACTTCGTGAGGTCACCGAGCTGGCGCGGTCGAAAGGCCTGCCGATGGAGCGCATGTCGGGCGGCTGTTTCTCGATCAGCTCGCTGGGCGGCATCGGCGGCGGAACCTTCACCCCCATCATCAACGCGCCCGAGGTCGCCATCCTGGGCGTCACCTCGATCGTCACGCGCCCCGTCTGGATCGGGGAGGCGTTCGTCCCGCGGCAGATGCTGCCGCTGTCGCTGAGCTACGACCACCGCGTGATCAACGGCGCGGACGCGGGCCGATTCCTGCGCCACATCGCGGCCAGCCTGGCCCGTTTCGAGGCGGCCAGACCATCTTCATCATAGTTAGATAATTTAGCTATTTTTTCTCGACTCGCGCGGCAGAAAGCGCGACAAGGCAAGGGCCGATGGCGTGGCCTCGCGTCTCATTCGTGGCCCGCCACAACGAACAAGCTGGGTGAGGATTCCATGACGGCGCGCGACCGGTTCGAACCCGACCACCAGACCCTCCTGGACATCTACCGCCGCGTGGCCCTGATCCACGCTAACGACGAGCGCGCCCGCAAGGTGATCCGCTCGGGCCAGATCGCCATGGTCTACTATTCCTACCGCGGCCAGGAGATCATCCCGGCGGCGCTGTCGGCTGTCCTGCGCGACGACGACTACCTCTGCACCATCTACCGCGGCATCCACGACATGCTGGCCAAGGGGTTCCCGCTGGACCTGCTGTGGGCCGAGCTGGCGGGGCGGACCACCGGTTCCTGCAAAGGCAAGGGCGGTCCGATGCATCTCACCTATCCCGCAAAGGGGATCATGGTGACGACGGGCATCGTGGGTTCCTCGATGCCGATCGCCAATGGCCTGGCCTGGGGCGCCCAGGTGGCCAAGACCGACCAGGTGGCTGTGGCC
>NZ_DASWTE010000239.1:0-16000 GCF_036402295.1 Phenylobacterium sp. | reverse complement strand
TGGGCGGTGTGGGCGGAGAGGACGGCCTCGACGAGTTCGTGGGGCGCGACGGTGGCGGTGCCCGCCTTGCCGACGGCGACGCCCGAGGCGAGCTGGGCGAACGCGATGGCCGTGTCGACGTCGGCGCCGGCCGCCATCGCCAGGCCCAGGGCGGCCAGCGCCGTGTCGCCGGCCCCCGACGCATCGAACACCTCGCGCGGGACGGTGCGGAAGTGGCGGACGGGTTCGCCGCGCAGGCCGAGGGAGACACCCTTGGCGGCGCGGGTGACGAGCACGCCCTTGGTGGCCCACAGCTCGAGCGCTCGGGCGATGGCCGCTTCCAGCTCGGCGTCGGTCTCGGTGGGCAGGTCGGTGGCGTACGACAGCTCGGCGGCGTTCGGCTTCACGAGGTCGATGTCGCCGTAGCGCGCGAACGAGCGGGCCTTGGAGTCGACGATCACCTTGGCCCCGGTCTCGGCCGCAACCTCGTGGGCGGCGGCGATGACGGCGTCGGTGACCACGCCCTTGCCGTAGTCGGAGAGCAGGATCACGCCGGCCCCGCGGGCGGCGTCCTTGATGGTGCGCACGAGCCGCTGCTCGACCTCGCCGGTGACCGGGCGGCTTTCCTCGAGGTCGACGCGCAACAGCTGCTGGCCGCTGGAGATGAAGCGGGTCTTCAGCGTCGTCGGGCGGCCGGGATCGGTGACGAGATAGCCCTCGATGGCCGGCTCTTCCTCGCCGACCAGGCGCTGCGCCTCGTGGCCCTCAGCGTCGCCGCCGATCAGGCCGACCAGCGCCACCGAGCCGCCGAGGGCTGCAATGTTGCGGGCGACGTTGCCCGCCGCGCCCAGCATCTTCAGCTCCCGCGAGCGCGCCAGGACGGGGATCGGCGCTTCTGGCGACACCCGGCTGACCGAGCCATAGACGAACCGGTCCACCATCAGGTCGCCGACACAGGCGACGCGCTTGCCGGGAAGATTGCCGAGCAGGCTCTGGAGAGCGGCCAAATCCATGCGGCTAGCCTGTGCGGCGCGTTGGCGAGCCGGTCAAGCCGCGGCCGTCCGCCGCTTGGCTAGGGCGTCGTACTCCAGCAGCTCGGCCGCCAGGCTCTCGAACTGGGCGAGCGGCACCATGTTCGGGCCGTCCGACGGCGCATTGTCGGGATCCGGATGCGTCTCCATGAAGACAGCCGCCACGCCCACGGCGACGGCGGCGCGCGCCAGCACCGGGACGAACTCCCGCTGGCCGCCGGAGGTGGTCCCCTGACCGCCGGGCTGCTGCACCGAATGGGTGGCGTCGAACACAACGGGACAGCCGATGCTGGCCAGGATCGGCAGCGCGCGCATGTCCGAGACCAGGGTGTTGTAGCCGAACGATGCACCGCGCTCGCACGCCATGACATTGGCGTTTCCGGTGCTCAGGACCTTGTCGACGACATTCTTCATGTCCCAAGGCGCCAGAAACTGGCCCTTCTTCACGTTGACGACCTTGCCGGTGGCGCCGGCCGCGAGCAGCAGGTCGGTCTGGCGGCACAGGAAGGCCGGGATTTGCAGCACGTCGACCGTCTGCGCGGCCGTGGCGCACTGCTCGGACGCGTGGACGTCGGTCAGGGTCGGCAGACCCGTGACCTCGCGGATTTCGGCGAAGATCGGGAGGGCCTCTTCCAGGCCGACCCCGCGGGCAGTGTTCACCGAGGTGCGGTTCGCCTTGTCGAAGGACGTCTTGTAGATGAGCCCGACGCCCAGCCTGGCGGCGATCTCCTTCAGGGCGTGGGCGGTCTCCAGCGCGTGCTGCCGGCTCTCGAGCTGGCAGGGGCCGGCGATGAAGGTCAGGCGCTCGCGGTTGCCGATCCGGACCAGAGTCGAGCCGCTGGAAATCTCGATGGTGCTGTTGGGCTGGGTCAATGTCCGATCCTTGGTCTGGCCGCTGTGTCGCCTGACGCGCCCGTCCGTCAAGTTCAATCGCGGCGCCTCCCTCGCGGCGCCTTGACCGTATCCTTCCGGCATCCGATAGCGCGCACCGCTGTCGGAGTTTATCCTCGGACAGCGTATGGGGGCGTCAGGAATGGTTGGAGGTTCGCCGGTGACGGACCTTTCGGGAACGCCGTTGGTGTTTCGAACGGCAGCCCGGACGATGATCCGGAACTGGAACACGGGTGTCTTGACCTTCGTGCTGCCGGACGGTCGCGAGATCCGTCTGGAGGGCGCGACGCCTGGACCCGAGGCCCGCCTGATCGTCCACGACTACGACTTCATCAAGCGCACCATCTCGAACGGCACCATCGGCTTCGGCGAAGGCTACATGGCCGGCGAGTGGGACACCCCCGACCTTTCGATCCTGCTGGAAGTGCTGGCGTCGAACTACGCCCGCTTCGCCAAGGTGTCGTTCGGCACGCCCTTCATGGCCGCGCTGAACCTCCTGGAACACACCTTCAGCCGCAACAACGACCGGCTGGGCTCGAAGAAGAACATCCAGGCGCACTACGACCTGGGCAACGCCTTCTACGAGCGCTGGCTGGACTCGACGATGACCTATTCGGCGGCGCGCTTCGAGCGGCCGGGGGAGAAACTTTCCGAGGCCCAGGCGCGCAAGTACCGGACGCTCTGCGAGAGCATGGGCCTGGCTCCTGACCACCACGTGCTGGAGATCGGCTGCGGCTGGGGCGGCTTCGCCGAGTTCGCGGCCAAGGACGTGGGCGCCAAGGTCACGGCGATCACCATCTCCGAGGAACAGTTCAAGTTCGCGAAGGAGCGGATGTTCCGCCAGGGCCTGAACGAGCGCGCCGAGATCCGCCTGGTGGACTATCGCGACGTGGGCGGCCAGTTCGACCGCGTGGCCTCGATCGAGATGTTCGAAGCGGTCGGCGAGCGCTACTGGCCCACCTACTTCGACAAGGTGCGCGAGAGCCTGAAGCCCGGCGGCCAGGCCGGCCTGCAGATCATCACCATCCGCGACGAATATTTCGAGCACTACAAGCGCACGCCGGACTTCATCCAGAAGTACATCTTCCCGGGTGGCATGCTGCCGTCGGAGGAGCGCCTGAAGGTCGCCACCGACCGCGCCGGCCTGTCCTGGGGCCCGATCTCGCGCTTCGGGGTCTGCTACGCCGACACCCTGGCGGAGTGGGCGCGCCGGTTCGAAGCCGCCTGGGAGGAGATCACGCGGCTGGGGTTCGACGAGCGCTTCCGCAAGCTGTGGCGCTTCTACCTGAGCTACTGCGAGGCGGGCTTCCGCACCGCGCGCACCGATGTGGTGCAACTGAGCCTCATCAAGGCTTAGGCAGCTGGTCCCTGCCAAGTTCTCTCACAGGGGCCGAAGGAAACCTCGGCGCTTGGAGCTCGCGGAATGCGTTCCGCCCTCTGTTCTCCATGGCCGAGCCTGCCTAAGTAGGCGGCCATGCACGTCGCGCCTCCCTCTGTCGCCAGCAGCATCCTCGACCTGATCGGCAACACGCCGCTCCTGCGGCTGCGCCGCGCGAGCGAGATGACCGGGTGCGAGATCCTCGCCAAGGCCGAATTCATGAACCCCGGCCAGTCGGTGAAGGACCGCGCGGCCCTCTTCATCATCCGCGACGCCGAACAGAAGGGCCTGCTGCGGCCCGGCGGTCGGATCGTCGAGGGCACGGCCGGGAACACCGGCATCGGCCTGGCCATGGTCGGAAGGGTGCTGGGCTACCGCTCCACGATCGTCATCCCACGCACCCAGAGCCAGGAGAAGAAGGACGCCATCCGCCTCTACGGCGCCGAGCTTGTCGAGGTGGACGCCGTCCCCTACGCCAACGAAATGAATTACGTGAAGTATTCCGGGCGCCTGGCGGCGGAACTTGATGCGAAGGAGCCCAACGGCGCGGTCTGGGCCAACCAGTTCGACAACGTCGCCAACCGCGAAGCCCACGTGCAGACCACAGGCCCGGAGATCTGGCGGCAGACCGACGGCAGGGTGGACGCCTTCATCAGCGCCATCGGCTCGGGCGGCACCTTGGCCGGCGTGGCGCAGGCGCTGCGCGAACGGAATCCCAAGGTGAGGATCGGCCTGGCCGACCCGCATGGCGCGGCGCTCTACAGCTACTACACGGACGGCGAACTGAAGGCCGAAGGGACCTCGATCAGCGAGGGCATCGGCCAAGGCCGCATCACGGCCAACATCGAAGGCCTCACGATCGACCACGCCTACCGCGTCTCGGACGAGGAAATGCTGCTGGCGATCTTCGACCTGATGGAGTTCGAAGGGCTGGTGATGGGTGGCTCGACGGGGATCAACGTGGCCGGGGCGATCCGCATGGCGAAGGACCTAGGCCCCGGCCACACCATCGTCACCGTCCTGTGCGACCACGGCCAGCGCTACCAGTCCAAGATCTTCAACCCGCCGTTCCTGCGCGAGAAGGGCCTGCCTGTGCCGAGCTGGCTGGAATAGCCATGACCGATCCCCTGGTCACGACCGATTGGCTGGCCGCACGTCTCGGCGATCCCGGCGTGCGGATCGTGGACGCCACCCTGCCCCTGGTGGGTCAGCCGGGGCACGGCCGCGACAGCTACATGAACGCCCACATCCCCGGCGCGGTCTTCTTCGATATCAACGCCATAGCCGACCCCGACACCGACCTCCCCCACATGCTGCCGAGCCCCACGGCCTTTGCGGAAGCCGCCGGCGCCCTGGGCCTCGATCGTGACGCGACGATCGTCGTCTACGACGCCCACGGCATCTATTCCGCCCCGCGAGTGTGGTGGACGCTGCGGACCATGGGCTACGAGCGGGTCTTCGTCCTCGACGGCGGGCTGAAGGCCTGGGCCGCTGCGGGCCACCCGATCGCGACTGTCGACACTGTGCCTCAGGCCACGCGGGTCGCGGTCGCTTTCTCGCCGGACCTCGTGGCCGACATCGCCGACGTGACCGAGATCCTGGCCGACGGCTCGGCCCAGGTCGTCGACGCCCGCTCCGCCGGCCGCTTCCGCGGCGAGGCCCCGGAACCGCGCGCGAGCCTGCGGTCGGGCCACATGCCAGGCGCGCTCAACCTGCCCTACGACGCGGTGCTGAACCCGGACGGGACACTCAGGTCCGTCGAGGACCTCAAGACCGTCTTCGCCCACGTCGACCTGACCCGCCCGATCGTGACCACCTGCGGTTCGGGCGTGACGGCCTCGGTGCTGGCGCTGGCCGCCGCCCGGCTTGGACGCTTCGACGTGGCGGTCTATGACGGCTCCTGGACCGAGTGGGGCGGACGCTCCGACACGGCCGTCGTCACAGGAGCCTGATCCATCGAGATACGCCTTGCTCGCCCAAGCGACCTTGAGCACCTGCCGCGCATCGAGCTGAGCGCCGCGCAAAAATTCGTCGGCCAGGACACGCCGGCCTTCCTCCTTACCGACTGCGCGCCGCCGGAGGCGTACGAACCGCACCTCGTCGGCGGAACCCTATGGGTCGTCGACGACGGCGACCGTCCCGTGGCCTTCTTGGCCGCCCGCGTGGCCGGCGACCGGCTGCACGTCGACGAGCTCGACGTGCAGGACGGCCAGCACGGCAAGGGCCTCGGCAAGCGGCTGCTGGGGCATGCGCTCGACTGGGCGAAGGCCAACGGCAAGGTGAGGCTCAGCCTCACGACCTTCCGCAGCATCCCCTGGAACGGGCCCTACTACGCCCGCTTCGGCTTCCGCGAGTGGGACCCGGCCGAGGCGCCCGAGGACGTGCAGCGTGCGCTCCGCCGGGAGGCGGCGAACGGCCTGTCCGACCGCTGTGCGATGGTGATGGACATCTGAGCCGTCACCGCATCGGCGGCGCGTACATCAGGCCGGGCTTGGGCGCATTCCAGAGGGCGTTGAGACCGCGGTCCAGACGCAGGGCGGAGTCGGCGCCCAGGTCGCGGCGGAAGATCTCGTGGTAGGCGCCGACCTGGCGGATCACCTGGAACGCCCAGTCCGTCTCGAGGCCCAGAAGACTGCCGAGGTCGCCTTCGACGCCGAGCAGGCGGCGGGTCTCCGGATCGGTGGCCGTCTCGCGGGCCTGCTCGACCGTCCGCGAGGTGAGCCCCAGCTCCTCGGCGAGCAGCGTCGCGTAGACCGTCCAGCGCACGATGTCGGCCCACACCGGATCGTCCTGCCGCACGACCGGCCCCAGCGGCTCCTTGGAGATCACCTCGGGCAGGATCACGTGGCCGCCGGGGTTGGACAGGACCGAACGGGAGGCGGCGAGCGCCGAGACGTCGGCGGTGAACACGTCGCAGTTCTCGGCCTCGTAGAGCTGGCGGGCCTGCTGCTCGCTGGCGGCCATCACAGCGCGATAGCGAATGCCGCGGACTCGGAACCAGTCGTCGACGTTGCCGGCGCTGGCGGTGCCCTCTTGCACGCAGACGCGCGCGCCGTTCAGCTCCTGGGCGCTGTTCAGCCCCAATTCGCGGCGCACCAGGAAACCCTGGCCGTCGAAATAGGTGATGATCGGGAAGACGAGGCCGAGGCCCGTCTCGCGGGCGAAGGTCTGGGAGGTGTTGCGCGACAGGACGTCCAGTTCGCCCTTCTGCAGGGCGCCGAAGCGGTCCTGCGCGCCGATCACCGTGAAGCGGACCTTGTTCGCATCGCCCAACGTCGCCGCCGCCACGGCGCGGCAGATGTCGACATCGAAGCCCCGCCACGCGCCCCGGGCATCCTTGAGCGCGAATCCCGGCAGCCCGGCGTGCACCCCGCAGGCGACGTAGCCGCGCGTGCGCACCGCCTCCAGCGTCGGGCTTTTCGCCGGCTTGTAGCCTGGGTTGGCGGAGGTCGCGCGGGGCTGGGTCTTGACCTCGGGCGCCTTCTTGGCGGGCTGTGGGCCGCTGCACGCGCCGAGCGCCGCGAGTAGCAGAACCGTCGCCGCGAGGCGGGAGATCATCGCTGCTCCTTGAAACGGGGAGTCGGTTGGGGCTCTTAAGAGCTGAAGCACTTTCGCCAGCGCCGAGACGAGCCGCAACCCCGCATGTCCGACGAGACCCGCCTGATCCATGCCGGCAAGGCCGCGGACACCCTGGCGCGCACGGTGGGCCCGCCGATCCAGAAGGGCTCGACAGTGCTGCTGCCCAACGCCGAGGCGCTGTACGACGACGCCAACTACCTGACCTACGGCCGCGCGGGGCTGTCGGCCCAGACGTCGCTGCAGGAGGCGCTGGCCGTGCTGGAAGGCGCCGTGGGCGTGGCGCTCTACCCCTCGGGCATCGCGGCGCTGTCGGGCGTGGCGATGGCGCTGCTGAAAGCCGGCGACGAGGTCCTGGTGGTGGACAACGTCTACAAGCCCGTCCGCCGGTTCTGTGACAACGTGCTGAAGCGGTTCAGCGTGGGGGTGACCTACTTCGACCCGCGGACCATGCCCGAGGCGCTGGTCGAAACGGCGCCCGCGGCCACACGGCTGATCCTGATGGAGAGCCCGGGCTCGCTCAGTTTCGAGATGCAGGACGTGCCGCGAATCGCGGAACTCGCGCGCGAGAAAGGCATCCTGACCGCCATCGACAACACCTGGGGCGCGGGGCTGATCTTTAAGCCGCTGGAGCACGGCGTCGACATCTCGATCCAGGCCCTGACCAAGTACGTGGGCGGCCACTCGGACGTGTTCATGGGGTCTGCGGCGGCTCGCGATCCCAAGCTGGTCCGGCAACTGGCCGACGGGGTGAACCACATGGGCTGGGCGGTCTCCGGCGAGGACGCTTACGCCATGCTCCGGGGCCTCAGGACCTTGCCCACGCGGATGGCGCGACAGGGCGCGAGCGGGCTCACCGTGGCGGCCTGGCTGCGCGAGCAACCCGAGGTGGCGCAGCTGCTGCACCCCGCCCTGCCCGGCTGCCCCGACCACGAGTTGTGGGCGCGCGACTACAGGGGCGCGTGCGGCCTGTTCGGCTTCGTGCTGAAGCCGGCGCCCAAGGCGGCTGTGAACGCCTTCCTCGACGCCCTGAAGCTGTTCGGGCTCGGCTTCTCGTGGGGCGGCTTCGAGAGCCTGGCGATCTGGTGCGACCCGCAGCTGAAGGTGCGCAGGTTCGACCACGACTACGGTGGCCCGCTGATGCGGCTGCATGTCGGGCTCGAGGACCCGGTCGACCTGATCGCCGACCTGCGCAAGGGCCTGGACGCCTACGCGAAACTGGCCGGCTGACCGGAACCTCCTGCGGCGGCCAGCGCTTCCCGGCGCGAACCGCAGGAGGATGGTCATGGCCACCACGCAGAAGGGCTTCGAGGACCGCGCCCATCAGGTCGCGGACGAGGGGCGCGAGATCCAGCGCGAGGTCGAGGCGAAGGAGAAGCGCTCGTTCCGCTCCGACCAGGATGACGAGCCGCCGCCGCAGACCGGCGCACGCCAATATCCGGTCCCGCCCCTGCCCGGGAAGCACCTGGAAAAGCCCGGCCTCGAGGCCGAGTTGACGCTGAAGCCCATGTACGACGCGCCGTTCTACAAGGGCTCGGAAAAGCTCAAGGACAAGGTGGCGCTGGTTACCGGCGCCGATTCCGGGATCGGACGCGCCGTGGCCGTGCTGTTCGCCCGCGAGGGCTGCGACGTGGCGATCGCCTACCTGGAGGAGGAAGCGGACGCGAAGGAGACGCAGGCCGCCGTCGAGCAGGAAGGCAGGCGCGCCATCCTGATTCCCGGCGACGTGGCCGACCCGAAGTATGCCGAGGCCGCGGTGGCGCGGACCGTGAAGGAGCTGGGCGGGCTCGACATCCTGGTCAACAACGCCGCCTTCCAGGAGCACGCCAAGGCCATCGAGGACCTCAGCTACGAGCACTTCGACCGGACGCTGAAGACCAACCTCTACGGCTACTTCAACCTGGCCAAGGCGGCGATTCCGCACCTGAAGCCCGGCTCGGCGATCATCAACACCGGGTCGGTGACGGGGATCGAGGGATCGAAGGAGCTGCTCGACTACTCGATGACCAAGGGCGGAATCCACGCCTTCACGCGCTCGTTGGCCGGCTCGCTGATCAAGAAGGGGGTCCGGGTGAACTGCGTCGCGCCCGGCCCGGTCTGGACGCCGCTCAATCCCGCCGATCGCGAGGGCGAGAAGCTGCGGCAGTTCGGAGCCAAGACGCCGATGAAGCGACCGGCCCAGCCCGAGGAGATCGCGCCGGCGTTCGTCTTCCTGGCGTCGCCCCAGACCTCCAGCTACATCACCGGCGAGATCCTGCCGATCATCGGTGGGTACTAACCGACGCGGCGGGCACGGATTGGACGATTGGGTGGCCGGTTTCATGGCCGAGGAGCGCCTGCCGGACAGTTTCCGGCAGACGTTCGAGGATTTGTGCTGGCCGTTCGCCGACCGGGCTGCCGACTGGCGCCGCGACTTCGGGCGCACGGCCTTCATCGGGCTGTGCGGACCGCAAGGGTCCGGGAAGTCGACGATTGCGGCCGTGACAGTCCGCCTGCTGGCCGAGCGGGGCCTGAAGGCGGTGGCGATCTCGCTCGACGACTTCTACCTGGGTCGCGAGGCGCGGGCCTGGCTCGCGGGCCGGACGCATCGCCTGCTGCAAGTGCGCGGGCCGCCGGGCACGCACGACGTGATCCTGGCCTGCGCGGTGCTGGACCAGCTCCGCAGCCAGGGCGACACGCCCCTCCCCGGCTTCGACAAGGCCGCCGACGACCGCCTGCCCAAGAGCCGCTGGCGGACCGTCGAAGGGCCGGTGGACGTGGTGATCCTGGAGGGCTGGTGCGTGGGGGCCCGGCCCGAGCCTCTCGAGCGGCTGATCGAGCCCGCGAATGCGCTCGAGCGGCGCGACGATCCCTCGCGCGCCTGGCGCGGCTACGTGAACCGCCAACTGGGCGAGGCCTACCAGGGGCTGTTCCGGCGGCTGGACCGGCTGGTGCTGCTGCAGGCGCCCGGGTTCGAGGTCGTGCGTGGCTGGCGGGCTGAGCAGGAGGCGAAGCTGCGCGAGCGGACGGGCTCAGGGATGACCGAGGCCGAAGTCGGCCGCTTCATCCAGCATTACGAGCGCCTGACGCGCTGGATCCTCGAGGAGGTGCCTGACCGCGCCGACTGGGTGGTCCCTTTGAGGCCGGACCGGACGCCGGTCCCGCAGGGCTAGGCGCCGAGGCCGCGATCATCGCCTCGCGTTCCGTGGCGGTCAGGAGCCGCCAGCGGCCTTCCGGCAGGTCGCCCAGCTCCAGCGGGCCGATGCGGACGCGCAGGAGGTCCATGACGCGGAGGCCCACGAGCTCGCACATCCGGCGGATCTGGCGGTTGCGCCCCTCGGTGAGGATGAACCGCAGCGTCTGGCCCTGAACGACGGTGACCTTGGCTGGACGCAGCTTGCGGCCGTCGAGCTCCAGGCCGTGGCGCAGACGGCTGAGCGTCGGCTCGTCGATCCGCCCCGCCACGCGCACCACATACTCCTTGTCGAGCTCGGACTGCGGGCCGATCACCGCCTTGGCCAGCACGCCGTCGTTGGACAGGATCAGCAGCCCGTGGCTGTCTAGGTCGAGGCGCCCCAGCGGAGGCAAGCTCATCTTGGCGTCCGGGATCGTGGCGCTCTCGCCGACCAGCGCCGCGCGGGTCAGGAGCCGCACGGCCGGCGTGTAGCCGGGCTCGGGCTGGCCGGAGACGTAGCCGGTGGGCTTGTTCAGGACGGCGGTGAAGCCTTCGAGACGGCCTTGGGCCTTGTCGGTGAGCGTCAGCGTCTGGCCCGGCAGGATCTTGCGGCCCGCGTCCTCGACCCGCTCGCCATCGATGTAGACCAGGCCCTCGCCGATCAGCGCCTCGGCCTCGCGGCGCGAGCAGACACCGGACTGCGCGAGCCACTTGTTGACCCGCTGCGGCTCGGTGTCGTCGTAGGTGCGGGTCCAGGCCATCGGGGTTAGGTGCGCGGCGAACGGTCGGACGTCAACCAGCCTAGAACCAGGCCCGGATCGCGTGCCCGCGTTCCCCCCAGAAGATGAACCAGCGGCCGGCCGCTCGGGCGATATCGAGCTGTTCAGCGAACGGCGTGGGGTCGGTGGGCTGTCGACCAAGGCCCAGTCGCGCCAACAGGCCCGGCATGCGCGGGGGCGCGGGCGGAGGCTCGATAGCGGCGTCAGCGGCGGCCAGAAGCCCGCGGCCATAGGCGACCGCGGCCTCCGGCATCTTGTGGTCCCACGCCTGCTCGATGAGTTCCTTGCTCAGGACGTCGCTGCACATCGGCAGGAAGGCGCCGCGGAAACTGGTCTCGTCCACGCCGTCATACAGACCACCGTTGGAGTACTTAGGCACCCCGTCGCATTGGACCAGGGCGATCGCATGGTAGCCGTCGAACTCCTTGAGGACCGCTGCGATGTCGTCCGGCGTCGTCGCCTTGTTCTGCTCGACGATCCAGGCGTCGGCGGCTGGATCTTGCCCGACCCGCGGCGCGCCGATCCTCTCGTAGGGTGGAATGCTGATTTCGCGGAAGCGTGCGACGTCAGCGTCGGACTGTTCATCCCCGCCGAAGGACTTCTCGAGAAGCCGTCGCCATTCGGCCTCGTGGCCCGCCTTGGCGCATGCCTCGGCAACAAGGTCCAAACCCAACGCGATGCCCCATCGTATGCGATACCGGCTGAGCGCAGGGTCGCACAGTCGAATCGCGCGTACAAGAACAAACTGCGAACGTCGCCTTGGCGAAGCTCGTGGCGCGCCCGGCAGGACTCGAACCTGCAACCGTCCGCTTAGAAGGCGGATGCTCTATCCGGTTGAGCTACGGGCGCGAGCTCTCAGTGGGTCCAGGGAATGCGTCTGCCGAACGCGAAGTTGTCGGCATAGGCCTTGATGATGCGTTTCGTGGGCGCGGGGTCGATCAGCTGGAAGGCGATGCCGTGGGCGTCGGCGTAGCGGACCGCCTCGTCCTTGGTCTCGAAGGTGAGCTTCACCTGGCTCGACTCCGTATCGCTGGTGACTGTCCAGCCCATCAGCGGGTCGGGGCGGCGCGCATCGCTGGGCTCGAACTCCAACACCCAGTTCGCAGCCTTGGCGCGGCCCGACTGCATGGCGTTCTTGGACGGACGATAAATGCGCGCGAGCATGTGGGTCTTCAGGTCCTCAAATTCCGGCCGGCTGGTCGGGGCGGCGTGATTCGAACACGCGACCCTCTGCTCCCAAAGCAGATGCGCTACCAGGCTGCGCTACGCCCCGAGGGCGCCGGCGGGCCTGCGATATAGGCGTTTTGCGGTTTCCGCAAACCTACCCGAGCGCATGGACACTCAGCCGCGCCGGTCCATCAGCTTGAAGACGCCCGACGCGCGCACGATGTCGACCCCGCGGGCGCGCAGGACGCCCTCGGCGAAGGCGACGTCCCTGGTGGCGCGGGTCATGCGCGACTCGCCCACCACCCAGTCGCCCTGCCGGGCCATGTGCAGGAAGTCGATGGAGAGGTGGATGGTCACGCCCACCTTGCCGGTCCCGAAGCCCACGGCGCCGGCCAGCAGGCCGTCGGTGAAGGCCGAAAGCATGCCGCCGTGCACGAGGCCGATGCCGTTGGTGTGACGCGGCAGGGCGTAGAAGGCCTGGGAGACAAGCCCGTCCGCCACCGGCTTATGGAAGTACGGCCCGTTGAGCGTCGAGAACTGGCCGCGGCCCTGCGAGGGGACGAAGCCCGGCGGCGGCTCTGGGATGGTTTCGTCGTCGGTCATCGGGCGGCGGTCCGTGGCGGGGTCAGGCGCACCTCGTAGAGGCGGGGCCACAGCTTGCCGGTCAGGAACAGGCGGTCGCCCTGGGCGTCGTAGGCGATTCCGTTGGGCACGGCGTCGACGTTCGGCTTGCGGCCGGTTTCGGGCAGCGCCGAGAGGTCGATCCAGCCCTTCACAGCTCCGGTCCTCGGGTCGATGCGGGCGATCGCGTTGGTCTGCCAGACGTTGCCCCAGACCTCACCCTTCACCCACTCGATCTCGTTGAGGTTGGCCAGCGGCCGCCCCTCGGCGGTGATGCGGACGCGGCGGACCTCCTTGAACGTCTTCGGGTCGAGGAAGCGCAGGTTCGGCGTCCCGTCGCTCAGGATCAGGTTCTTGCCGTCCTGGGTCAGCGCCCAGCCCTCGCCCGGATAGGCGAAGGTCTTGCGCAGCGCGAAGGTCTTCAGGTCCCAGCGGAAGCCGACGCCGTCCTGCCAGGTGACGCTGATCAGCTCGCCGCCCCAGTTGACCATCCCCTCGCCGAACAGCTCGGGCGAGAGCGCCTTGGACTGCAGCACCGCGCCGTCGCTCAGGCGCACCCGGCGAATGGTCGAGCGGCCCTCGAGGCCGGTGCTCTCGTAGAGTTGCCCGTCCAGGTACAGGAGGCCCTGGGTGTAGGCGCGCGGGTCATGGGGATAGGCCGCCTTCACCTCCACGCCCTGGACCGGCAGTGCCGCCCAGGCGGCCGAGTTGGCGGCGGCGAGGACCGCGGCGAGGAAGCCGGCAATGCGAAGGCGAACGAGCAAGCCGGGACTCCGGGCGGAACAGGCCTACCAATTGGGACACCGGCGAGCGGCAGGCAAGCTCCCGCTAGGAGACGTGCGCCGCCTCGATCTCGGCCACGACCAGGCCCTTGGGCCCTTCGGCGAAGCGGACCATGACGCTCTCGCCCGGCTGCAGGTCTTCCATGCCCGCGCGCCGCAGGGTCTCGATGTGCACGAAGATGTCGCCCGGCTCGTTGTCGCGAACCACGAAGCCGTAGCCCTTCGCCCGGTTGAACCACTTCACCTTGGCGCCTTCGAGCGGCCCGGTGGCCGCCAGGGGGCGGCGTGCGGGACGCGAAAGCCCCTCTGGCCGGCCACGGTCGGCGGCATGCGGCTTGCGCTCGCTCGGCGTGGCGGAGCTCTCGTCCACCAGCACCACTTCGGCGACCTGCCAGCCCTTGGGCCGGCGCACCACGTCACAGGTGATCAGAGACCCTTCGAGGCAGCTTTCGCGCCCCGAAGTGCGCAGACTGGTGACGTGGAGCAGCACGTCCTTGAGGTCGGTAAGATTGGGGTCGTCCGGCACGATGAAGCCGTAACCCTTACCGACATCGAACCACTTCACCCGCCCGGAGATCCGCACAGGTGGCGGACCCTCCACATGCTCGAATTCGTAACCAGCCATTTGCCCCTCGGCCCGCTACCCCCGACACATGGGTCAGGGCCAACTATAACACTGTTCTTGTAAGACTGGGGGCGTCAATGGTGATTCGCGCGCGCGAATGCTGTGCGCCGGGCGCGCGAAGACCTGAGGGGGAAGTCGCGTGGCAGTCCCTAGGGGAGTCGAACCCCTCTCTCCAGGTTGAAAACCTGGCGTCCTAACCGATAGACGAAGGGACCGCGTGGCGCGAGGCGGCGTCTATAGCGGCCTTCGTTTAGGGGCGCAAGCGGCTGTTTGGCGCATCAGATGCGGCGCGGATCGGCCACATCTTCGATCTCCAGCTCGACGCCCTCGCGCCCTTGCCAGTCATCAGGTTTCAGCTTGCCGGCCACGTGGACGGCCCCGCCCTCGGCCAGCAGCCGGCGGCCCATCTCGGTGTCTTCGCAGCGCCAGGCGACGGCCTTGAGCCGGCCGCCCGAGCCGTCGGTCAGGGTCACGCGCACGTGGCCGCCGCGCAGCGCCATCGGCCGCTCCACGCGCACGTCGGCGGCGGCAAACACGGGCTCGGGGTTGCCAGGGCCGAACGGGGCCAGCCGCTGGAAATCGGTCCAGAGGCCGCGGTCGGCGCCCCGGGCGGTGACCAGGGCGTCGATGTCGAGGCCGTCCTCGGCGGCGGCGATCGCGGCCTCCGCGGCCATCTTCTCGCACAGGAAGGCGCGCAGCTCGGGGATCGTGTCGGGGCGCACCGAAAGGCCCGCGGCCATGGCGTGACCGCCGCCGGCCAGCAGCAGGCCTTCCTCGTAAGCGGCCTGCACGGCGGACCCCAAGTTCACGCCCGGCTGCGAGCGGCCAGAGCCCTTCCCCACGTCGGCCGCCCGGTCGATCCCGATGACGATCACGGGCTTGCGGTAACGCTCGCGCAGGCGACCGGCGACGATGCCGATGACGCCGGGGTGCCAGCCGTCGTCGGCCACCACCAGACACGGCGCGTCGGCCTGGTTGCTTTCGCGCTCGATGTGGCGGATCGCGGCCTCCTGGACCTCGGCCTCCACCTGCTTGCGCGAGCTGTTCAGCGCGTCGAGCTCCTCGGCGAGCGCGGCGGCCTCCTCGGGGTCGTCGGTGGAGAGCAGGCGCGCGCCCAGGTCCGAGCGTCCGATTCGCCCGCCGGCATTGATCCGCGGCCCCAAGAGGTAGCCGACGTGGAACACCGACGCCGGTCCGCTGGCCTTGGCGACGTCCATGAGGGCCTTCAGGCCGGGATTGGCCCAGGCCGACATCACCTTCAGGCCCTGGGCGGCCAGGGCGCGGTTGAAGCCGACGAGCTGGGTCACGTCGCAGATGGCGCCCATGGCGGCGAGGTCCAGCCAGGACCGCAGGTCGGGCTCGCCGTTCGTGAACAGGCCGCGGCGGCGCGCCTCACGGTTCAGGGCGGCCAGCAGCACGAAGGCGACGCCCGCGGCGGCCAAGTGCCCCTGCCCGGACGCATCGTCGGGCCGGTTGGGGTTCACCAGCGCCGCCACGGCCGGGATCTCGCCCGGCCGCATCAGGTGGTGGTCGATGACGACGACCTCGAGGCCGATCTCGGCAGCGCAGGCCAGCGCGTCGTGCGCGGCGGCCCCACAGTCGACGGTGATGACCAGCTCGGCCCCATCGGCCTTCAGATGCCGGAAGGCGGCCGGCGACGGGCCGTAGCCCTCGGTCATCCGGTCGGGGACGTAGATCGACAGTTCCAGGCCCATGGCGCGGAACCAGCGCACGATCAGCGCCGCCGACGAGGCGCCGTCGACGTCGTAGTCGGCGAACACCACGACGCGCCGCTTCGCCTCGAGCGCATCCACCAGGATCGCCGCAGCCCGGTCCATGTCGGCGAACGACGAGGGGTCGGGGAACAGCGCCTTCAGGGTCGGATTGAGGAAGTCGCCGCAGGCCTCGGCCGTGACGCCCCGCGACGCCAGGGCCCGCGCCAGGGGCTCGGAAAGGCTGTGGGAAAGCTGGTGGCTGCGCGTAAGGTCGGGGCACGCCGTGCGCTGGCGCCAGAGCC
>NZ_DASWTE010000238.1:0-21359 GCF_036402295.1 Phenylobacterium sp. | reverse complement strand
TTCACCTCGTCCAGCTTGAACGGCTTGATGATGGCTTCGATCTTTTTCATGGACCCGATTTCAAGAACGAGCGGTGGGAAGACGCCCCGGCGATCGCCGGCGACCCAGCACACGCCGGCCGCACGCCACAAGCAGGCTTCGGTTGCTTGCCGCTGCGGCCGCCTGGGAAACTGGAGAGGCGCCTAAGGAATAGGCGCCACCAGATCAGAAAACGATCACGCCGGAAATCGCCTTGTTGGGGCAGGTTCGGCGCCTAGGATCGCGGCGAAACACGGTTGGGAGACGGCTGGAAATGGACGAACGGACCCCGGTGCTCATCGGAGCGGGCCAATTCACGTACCGGGGCGATCCGGCCTCTTCGCCGTCGCCGACGACACTGCTGAAGATTGCGGCGGAACGGGCCGCGGCTGACGCCGGAATCGGCGCCGAGGGGCTGGCCGCGATCGACACCCTGGCGGTCGTGGGCTTCACCATCGACGCGCCCGGCTCGCGCCGCGGGATGATCCCGCACTCCACGAACCCGCCCGCGCTGCTGTCGAAAATGATCGGGGCCGCCCCCCGCTGGAGCGTCTATTCCGAGATGGGCGGCAACACGCCCCAGTACCTGATCAACATCCTGGCCGAGCGGATCGCAAAGGGCGAGACGGAGCTGGCGCTGACCGTCGGCTGCGAGTTCCTGGGCTCGGCGATGAAGCGGATGGGGAAGGGGCTTTCCTTCGACGACTGGAAAGCCGTTGAGGACGAGACCCTCGACACGCCGAAGCGGGTGGGCGACCCGCGGCCCGGCAACACGCCCTACGAGGCGAAGCACGGCCTGAACCGGCCGATCAACATCTACCCGCTGTTCGAGAACGCGCTGCGCGCTCGCGACAAACGGTCGCTCGCCGACCACCAGAAGCAGCTGGGCCGCCTGTTCTCGTCCTTCTCAAAGGTCGCGGCGAAGAACCCCGAGGCCTGGTTCCCGACCGAGCGGACGCCCGAGGAGTTGGTCGAGGTCTCCGAGAAGAACCGGATGATCGGCTACCCCTATCCGAAGCTGCTCAACGCCATCATGGAGGTCGACCAGTCGGCCGCCGTGTTCGTCTGCAGCGTGAAGAAGGCGCGCGAGCTGGGCGTGCCGGAGGGCAAGTGGGTCTACCTGCACGGCTGCGCCGACGCCGCCGACCTGTGGCATCCGCTGGACCGCCAGGACTTCCACTCCA
Source organism: Phenylobacterium sp. (assembly GCF_036402295.1). Classification (GTDB taxonomy): domain Bacteria; phylum Pseudomonadota; class Alphaproteobacteria; order Caulobacterales; family Caulobacteraceae; genus Phenylobacterium. The sequence goes on along the minus strand of NZ_DASWTE010000238.1, from coordinate 20,157 downwards.
GCCCGGCGATGCGCCTGACCGGCAAGCGGGCCTTCGAGATGGCCGGCGTCGGGCTCGACAGCATCAAGCACATCGACCTCTACTCGTGCTTCCCGGTCGCGGTGGAGATCGGGGCCGAGGAGCTGGGCCTGGCGCTGGACGACCCGCGGGGCCTGACGGTCACCGGCGGCCTGCCGTACATGGGCGGCCCCGGCAACAACTACGTAATGCACTCGGTGGCGGTGATGCATCGCCGGCTGACGGAGAACCCGGGCGACTACGGGCTGGTGACCGGCAACGGCTGGTACCTGACGAAGCAGTCGACGGGCATCTACTCGACCAAGGCCCCGGACAAGCCGTTCGAGCGTGAGGACCCGGCCGTGCTTCAGCGCGAGATCGACGCCCTGCCACACCCGGACGTCATCGAATCGCCGCAGGGGAACGCCACCATCGAGACCTACACCGTCGTCCATAAGCGCGAGGGACCGTTCATGGCGATCGTGGTGGGCCGGGACGCGAACGGCCGCCGATTCGCCGCCAACACGCCCGACGATCCGGCCACCCTCGCGGGGCTCGAGGCGTCGGAACAGGTTGGCCGGACGGGAACCGTGGTCCAGAAGGACGGCCTCAACATCTTCACCCCGGGCTGACCTCACATGGCGCGTCTCTATCTGATCCGGCACGGCCGCCCGTCCGCCACCTGGGGCGGGCACGACGACGATCCGGGGCTGGACGAGACGGGGCTGGCGCAGGCGCGGGCCGCGCGGGACTGGCTCTTGGCCCGTCCCGCGGCCGAGCGGCCGTCGCTGGTGGTGAGCTCGCCGCTGCGCCGCTGCCGCGAGACGGCCGAGCCGATGGCCGAGGCCCTCGGCGTCGCCATCGAGATCGACCCGGTGGTGGGCGAGATCCCGACCCCGAAAGCGCTGGCCGCGGAGGCGCGCCCCGGCTGGCTACGCCAGGCCTTCCAGGGGACCTGGGCGGCGATCGACGGCGACATGGACTACGACGCCTGGCGCGACGACATCCTGGCCTCGCTGGCGCGCCGCGGGAACACTGCGGTCTTCTCGCACTACGTCGCCATCAACGCCGCGGTGTCGAAGCTGACCGGCGTGGACCAGGTGCTGGCCTTCCGGCCCGACCACTGCTCGATCACCGTCCTCGAGACCGACGGCGGCGCGGTGCGCCTGGTCGAGAAGGGCGCAGAGGCCGTGACGGGCGTCCTTTGACCGTGCGGCCCATCCTCTCCGTCGCCGAGATGGCCGCGGCCGACCGGGCCGCGATCGCCGCCGGCACGCCCGGTGTGGAGCTGATGGAGCGCGCGGGCCTTGCCGTGACCGAGGCCGTGGCCCAACGCTTCCGGCCGCAGCCGACCTTCGTCCTGTGCGGACCCGGGAACAACGGTGGCGACGGCTATGTCGTCGCGCGCCTCCTCAAACAGCGCGGCTGGCCAGTCGAGGTGTTCAGCCTCGGCGAGCCCGCGACTCAGGACGCCCAGGCCATGAGCGCCCGGTGGGACGGCGCCACCAGGCCCCTGAACGGCGCCCTGGGCGACGGCCTGGTGATCGACGCCCTGTTCGGCGCAGGCCTCACCCGCCCGCTGGAGGGGGCGGCGGCCAACGCCGCGAGCCTGCTCGCCAGCCGCCCGGGTTCGGTGGTGGCCGTGGACACGCCGAGCGGCGTTCCGGGCGACACGGGCAAGCCCCTGGGGCCGGCCTTCTGCGCCGGTTTGACCGTGACCTTTCATGCCCGCAAGCCCGGCCACGTGCTGGAGCCGGGCCGCAGCCTGTGCGGCGAGGTCGTGGTGGCCGACATCGGGCTGGGCGCGACGCCTTCGACCCTGACCGAGAACGGGCCCGACCTGTGGCTGGCCCGCTTCCCCTGGCCGACGGCCACCTCGCACAAGCACGCCCGCGGGCGGCTGATCGTGGTGAGCGGCGAGGCCTGGAGTACCGGCGCAGCGCGCCTGGCGGCCCGGGCCGGCCTGCGTATCGGCGCGGGCCTGGTGACGATCTACGCCCAGGAGGAGGCGCTGGCCCCCAACGCCGCGCACCTTGAAGCGGTGATGCTGAAGCCCTTCGCCAACGACCTTGAACTGGAGCAGGCCGCCGACCAGGCCGACGGCGCGGTGATCGGCCCGGCCGCGGGGGTCACCGAGACCACCCTGCTGAACGTGCTGGCCCTGGCCCGCACCGGCGCGGCGCTGGTGCTGGACGCCGACGCCATCACCGTCTTCCGCGACGATCCGGACGAGCTGTTCTCCGTGCTGGACCGCGACGACGTGCTGACCCCGCACCAGGGCGAGTTCGAGCGGCTGTTCCCGGGCGTCCTCAGCGCCGCGCCCGAACGCATTGCGGCGGCGCGCAAGGCTGCGGACAAGGCCGGGGCCGTCGTGCTGCTGAAAGGCGCCGACACCGTGATTGCCGCGCCGGACGGACGCTGTGCGGTCAACGTCAACGGCTCGCCGTGGCTGGCCACGGCCGGCTCGGGCGACGTGCTGGCCGGCTTCATCGGCGGCCTTGTGAGCCAGGGCATGGAGAGCTTCGAAGCCGCCTGCGCCGCCGCCTGGATCCATGCCGAAGCCGCCGAACTGCACGGTCCGGGCCTGATCTCGGAAGACCTGCCGGGCCTCGCGCCCACCGTCCTGAGGCGCCTCTACGACGAGCGCTGAGCTCAGCCAAACATGTTGCTGGTCACGCCCCGGGCCATCTCGGCCAGGATATCGGCGGCCAGTTCGTCCAGCTGCGAGCCCTCGCGGTAGTCGCCGCCGGCGGCCAGCCGTGCGCGGCCGTCTCTCAGGAGCTTGTCGGCCGCCGCCTCGGTGATCGGCTTCTCGGGGTCGTAGACGGCCACCGGATGGCCGCCGTGGTCGGTCATCACCCGCATTACCGGGATGTCGGTCAGGCCGTCCCCGAAGAAGGCGATGCGGTCGAAGGGTACGGGGCGGTCGCGGTCGGCTTGCACCGCGTTGATGCCGTCGCTGTCCCACTCGTCCAGCGTCCACTTGTTGATGCGGAACAGGTACTGGGTCTTGCTCGTGTAGTTGATGGCCAGGGCCACCCCCATGGCGTCGCGCTTCTCGTCGAACATGAAGGCCGAGGCGTAGATCCGGTCGAACTGGCCGGCGATCGGCGAGCCCTCGATCAGTTCGCGATTGCCCGACGAGATGATGAAGTGGCGCAGGTCCAGGCCCAGGGCGTCGGCGCGGGCGTTCTGGCGGGCGAACCAGTCCTCGACCCCCGGGAACAGCGGCAGGCTCGCGCCGCGCCGCTGCCAGCTCTCGAGGCTGAGCTCCAGCCCCTTCTCGCGGGCCTTGGCGAGCATTAGGTGCATGTAGGCGAGGATGCCGTCGCCGCGCTGCTCGCGGGCCAGCCGGCCGGCCTCGGCCCAGAAGTCGGCGTGGGCCATCCCCAGCTCGTCCGGGATGAACGCGTGCTCCTGCATGTTGCCGGGGGCAAGCGTGCCGTCGAAATCGTAGGCGAAGACGGCGAGGGGTCGGCTCATCCGGGCTTCACTATCAGTCGCAGGGCGGCCGGGTAAGGGTCGCCCCGGTCCCGCGACGGGAGGCGGGGACCGGGGCGTACGACAGCGGTTGTCGGGGAACAGGGCCGCTGCGCGTATTGTCCGAGTTTGTGTGGGAGATGCGCGGACAGGGCAGTTACGTGTCCGCGTCGGGGCCGGACGCACGCCCATCCAGAATTCTGCGCGAAATCTTCAGGCCAGCCGGCGAGCGCGCTCGTGGACGGTGTCGGCCGCCAGGGCCAGGCCTGCGATCATCAGCGGGATGAGGAAGAAGAACAGGCGATAGCCCAGGAAGGCGGCCGCTAGGCCCGCATGGTCCACGCCCTTGGTCAGCGTCGAGACGGAGCCTTCGAACACGCCCACGCCGCCGGGCACGTGGCTGATCAGGCCCACGACCACCGAAGGCGCATAGGCGCCCACGAAGGCGAAGAAGCCCATGGCGCCGGCCGGCAGCAGGATCCACAGGATGGCCGCCGCCACCGCGTTGTCGACGGTGCCGATCACGAGCTGCGCCAGCGCCACCCGCCACGAGGGCAGCTTGACTGAGTGGCCGAAGGCCCGCAGCGGCCGGTGCAGCACCGCGCACAGCACGATGTAGGTCGTCACGCCGGTGATCAGCAGGCCGCCCAGGACGTCGGCGACCGGGTTGGCGATGCGGCTGACCGTGGCGATTTCGCGGCTGCCGGCCAGCAGCAGGCTGATCCCCGCCAGGGTCGAGATGCCCACGGCGAAGGTGAAGCTGTTGAACACGGTGGCCGCCGCGACCTGGCGCAGGCTGAGGCCGTGCTTGGCGTAGAAGCGGGCCCGCACGGCGCCGGCCACCAGCAGGTTGGCGCCTAGGCTGTGGGAGATGGCGCAGGCGATGAAGCCGCCGGCCAACGCCGAAACCACGCCGATCCTGGCGCCCGCCCAGCGCAGGCCCATCAGCTCGACCACCCCCATGAGCAGGAAGCTCATCGCCGAGAACCCGATGGCGAGCATGGTGGAGTCCCAGCCCCAGGCCGCGATCGCGGCGGCGAGGTCCTCGGGCCGCAGGTCGTGGAACTCGCGCCACAGGATGAAGGCCGCCGCCGCCAGCAGCAGCACGGCCACGAAGTGCCAGACGGCGCCGCTCAGGAACCGGCCGAACCGCGACCCTTGCGTCTCCGGCAGGACGGCCGCGAGTTCCTCTTCCACATCCTCGGGGAGGGGGTCGAGCGGTGCGTCGGGGTCGAGGGTCACCAAGGGTTGCCGGTCCGCTGGAATCGCACGCGCGCCCATGGTCCCTGCCTGGAACCGAAGCGCAAGGCGGAGGTTCTTCCCGCACTTTCCGACGGAATTGAGGAGAAGGCCCATGGAACGGGAAGACTGGCGAGACCTGGAGGCCGAACGCGAACGCCGCCTGCGCGACCGAGACCGGGACGACTACGGTCAGGCGGACTACTCCAACCTCTACGGCTATGACCCCCGCAATCGTACCGGCTACAAGGCCTACGACGATGGCCGGCCGCACGCCGACGACCCACGCCGCCTCGATGAACCCCGCCACTACGGCCGCGATTATCGCGACGAGCGGGACTACGACCGCGACCACCGCCGCGCACGCCGCGACGGGCCGTCCGACCGGGTGCTCTGGGCGGTGATCATGGAGCGGCTGGATGATGAGCGGCGTCTCGACCTGCGCGACGTGAAGGTCGAGGTCCACGACGGCGAGGTGACCTTGCTGGGCCTGGTCCGGCACAAGGCCGACAAGCGCCGGATCGAGGACATCGCCGACATCGAAGGTGTCCGCAACGTGCAGAACAACCTGCGCGTCCGCGAGCGCAGCCGCTGGACGTTCCTGTAGCGGACCGGCGGACATCCACGCCGAAGCTTGTTACGGGAACCCCGTTACGGGAACCCATCCCGGCGCCTGGGCTGTTACGGGACTATGAGCAAACCTGTCGTCGTCACCATTCCCCACGAGCTCGGCCGCGCCGAGGCGAGACGACGCATCGATGAAGGCGCCGGCAACCTGACCAGCCAGATCGGCGCGGTGGGCGAGCTCAAAAAGGCCTGGCAGGGCGACGTCCTGCATTTCTCGCTGCAGGCCATCGGCCAGACGGTCAGCGGGACGATCGCGGTGATGGACCGCGAGGTGCGCCTGGAGGTCCGCCTCCCGGGGATTTTCGCGATGATCGCCAACAAGGTGAAAGGCCGCCTGCGCGAGCAGGGCCAGATTCTGCTGGAGGGCCCCAAGCGGAAGTGAGCCTGGGTTACGGCTAAGGCAACCGATCCAGCGCCCTGGCGTTCTCAGGCGGACCCAGATCACGAGGCCCGACATGCCCCACAAGCAAACCCCGGAAGAGGCCAAGCGCGCCTTCAGCCACGGCTCCAGCGGCGCGGGCGCTGACATGGCCACCGACCCGCACAAGGCCATCGAGGAGCACCGCCACGTCGAGGCGCCGCACTCGCGGCCGGCCGATCCGCTGCCGGACGACAAGAAGATGGATCACATGGCCGAGCGCGAGTTCGAGGCCGAGGACCGTCAGGAGGCCCTGCTGGACGAGGCGATCGAAGAGACCTTCCCGGGCTCTGACCCGATCAGCCCCAAGCATATCACCTGATCAGGGCTTCATAGGCTTCCTGGGCGTCGATCCATTCCAGCTCGGCGGCCTCCAGCGTCGCCTGGGCGGCCTCGCGCCTGCGGGCGAGGTCGGCCGCCTTGCCGGGATCGCCGGCGAAGGTCGCCGGGTCGCTCAGGGTCCGGTCGATGATCGCCAGCATCTCGGTCGCCTTGTGCAGGGCCGCCTCGGCGGCTTCCGCACGGCGGCGGGCCGTGCCGGTGGGGACCTTGCTCTTCGGCGGCGGCGGGGGTGGTGGCGCGGCCACGGGCTCCGGCTCGGCCTTCACCTGCGTCGGGCTGCGGGCCGCCATACGGGCGCGCTCCAGCACCAGGGCCGCATAGTCCTCCATGTCGCCGTCGAACGGCTGGATGGTGCCGTCCGCCGCCAGCCATAGCCGGTCGGCGACCAGCTCCATCAGCGAGCGGTCATGGGTGATCAAGATCACCGCGCCCTCGTAGTCGTTCAGGGCCTCCAGCAGGGCGCGGCGGGAATCGATGTCGAGGTGGTTCGTCGGCTCGTCGAGGATCAGGAGGTGTGGCGCCTCCATGGCCACGAGGTTGAGGAGCAGCCGCGCGCGCTCGCCGCCCGACAGGTTGGCGACCGTCGTGTCGCATTTCTCGAAGCCGATGCCGTACTGGGCCAGGCGCGAGCGGCGCGAGGCCTCGCTGGCCTGCGGCATCACGCGCCGGATGATCTCCAGCGGCGTGTCGTCGGGGTCCATGGCCTCGATCTGGTGCTGGTGGAACCAGCCGACCTTGAGGCGGGGGCTGCGGTGGAACTTGCCGGACTCGGCGGTCAGCGCGCCGGCCACCAGCTTGGCGAAGGTGGACTTGCCCGCCCCGTTGACGCCGAGGAGGCCTATACGGTCGTCGATGTCGAGCCGCAGGTTCAGCTTCTTCAGGATCGGCGGCCCGCCGTAACCGACGGCGGCGTCCTCCAGCCGTAGCAGGGGCGGGGCCAGCGGCCGCTCGGGCGAAGGCAGGACGAAGGGGGTCACCCGCTCCTCGATCACCGCGGCCACGGGCGGCAGCCGGGCGATCATCTTCAGGCGCGACTGGGCCTGGGTGGCCTTCGACGCCTTGGCGCGGAAGCGGTCGACGAACGACTGCAGGTGGGCCCGCTGGGCCTCGATCTTCACCCGCGTCGCCTCCTGCAGGCGCAGCTTCTCAGTCAGCTGCATCTCGAAGCTGTCGTAGCCGCCGGCGTAGAGAGCGAGCTTGCCGTCCTTCAGGTGCAGGATGTGGTCGACCGAGTTGTTCAAGAGCTCACGGTCGTGGCTGATGACGATGGCGGTGTGCGGGTACTTCTTGAGCCGCGCCTCCAGCCAGAGCGCGCCTTCCAGGTCCAGGTAGTTCGTCGGCTCGTCCAGCAGCAGGAGGTCGGGCTCCGCGAACAGGCTGGCCGCCAGCGCTACCCGCATCCGCCAGCCGCCGGAGAACTCCGCCATCGGCCGCGCCAGGTCGGCCTGGCTGAACCCCAGCCCCGCCAGGATTTCGGCGGCCCGCGACGGCGCACGGTCGGCGTCGATCTCGATCAGCCGCGCATAGATGTCGCCCAGCTCCTCCGGCGGCGCGGTCTCGAGGTTGGAGAGCAGCGTGTGGCGCTCGACGTCTGCCTCCAGCACCGTGTCCAGCAGGCTGACCGGCGTGGCGGGATGTTCCTGGTCCACCGACCCGATTCGCGCGTGCCGCGGCAGGCCGATCTCGCCGGAGCCCTGGTGGAGCTGGCCAAGGATGACCTTGAAGAGGGTCGACTTGCCCACGCCGTTGCGGCCCACGAGGCCGACCTTGGCGTCCTTGGGCAGGGTGACCGTGGCCTGGTCGAAGAAGCGGCGTCCCCAGGCGTCGAGGACAAGGTCTTTGATCTGGAGCATGGGAAGGTACCGTGGGCGCCGCCTCTAGCAGACATGTTGCGCTGCGTCATGAGTACGCCGCGCATCCCGCCAAAGTGGCTCCCGGTTTGGCGTCGAGGATGCACGGACGAAAAGTCGCGAGCCGCTCGGGCGGGCTCTTGCGGGTTGATCCGTCGCGGGGGTTGGCGATATAGACCGCGCCGACGCGCGAGGGCTTGCCTCTTGCGCCCCTCCCCATTTCCAAAAGAGCCCCAACGGAGCCCATGACCGAACGCACCTTCTCGATCATCAAGCCGGACGCCACGCGTCGGAACCTGACCGGCAAGGTCAACGCGGTGATCGAGGACGCCGGCCTGCGCATCGTGGCCCAGCGCCGCATCAAGATGACCGAGGCCCAGGCGAAGAAGTTCTACGAAGTCCACGCCGAGCGCCCGTTCTACGGCGAGCTGGTCGAGTTCATGACCTCGGCCCCGGTCGTGGTGCAGGTGCTCGAAGGCGAAAACGCCGTCGCCCGCTACCGCGAAGTGATGGGCGCCACCAACCCGGCCCAGGCCGCGGAGGGCACCATCCGCAAGCTCTACGCCGAGAGCGTGGGCGAGAACTCGGTCCACGGTTCCGACAGCATCGAGAACGCCAAGATCGAGATCGCCCAGTTCTTCACGGACGCCGACATCGTCGGCTGAGCCCAAAGGCCGCCCGCTTATCACTCCGCGGGGTTCGCTCCGCGGAGTCGCTTCAGTTCCCCAACAGCCATAAGTGAACATGAGAGAATCCAAGGTCATGCCTGGCTTCTCCGATCGCCTCGCCGCCCAGGCCGAGGCTCGGAAGGCCCTCCTGGCGAAATTCAAGCCGAAGCCCGCCGTCAAAGCGGAAGGCGCGTTCGAGACGCGCGAACAGCGGAAGGCCCGCGAACTCGAAGAGGTTCGTGCGAAGCGCGCCGCCGAGAAGGAAGCCGCCCGAATCGCCAAGGAGAAGGCCGAGGAAGAGGCCCGTCTCGCCCGCGAGAACGACGAGGAGCTGATGCTCCAGCTCAAGCGGGAAGAGCGCAAGGCGCGCAAGGCCGCCGAAAAGGAAGCCGCCCGCGCCAAGCGCGAGATGAAGGCCCAGATGCGGCGGGCCGGCTAGCCCTCAGTCGAGGAGCCGGTCACGCGCCGGCTCAGCTCGCCGTAGTATCCCTGGATGAGGAGTTCGACGGACTCGCCGCGCTCCTCCGCCTCGAAGGCGAGGTCCTTGGCCATCTGCACGGCGGCCGATCGCGACAGGTCGCGCGCTACCGGCTTGCCGTCACTGAAGACGGTCCAGTCACCATCCTTCAGGGTGACTGCAAACTGCACCATTTACACCTCCCGTACCGCGTGAGCGCGCCAGTACGGTGAAGGTTCCACGGACTGTCATAATTCGACGGGGCGCCCGTGTGGCGTGTGCAAGTATGCGTTTTTCCACGCATCTTTGCGGGCAGTGAGCTCGTCCGACGCGGCCAGGTTGCGCCCGGTGACCAGGCCCTCCAGCGCCGCAACCCAGTGCTCGTAGTAGCGGGTCCCGTCGTCGTCGGGATCGCGCGCCAGCTCCACCGACAGCGCCTGCGCCCACTCCGGCCAGGTGAACGCGCCGGCCTCGTGCAGCTTCAGCGTCAGCGCGAAGGCCTGCGCCTGCCAGGGCTCGGCGAACACCGGCCCCTCGGTGTCCCGCGGCAGGCGCGGGAGGCTCAGGACGTCAGGCCCGCTCAAGGTAGGGCTCCCAGAGATCCAGGCGGACGCTGTCGCGGGCCGGCGCGTCCGGCCCCCACAGTTCGCGCGCCGCGAAGCGCACCGAATAGAGGTGATGCGGATGTTCGCCCTCGCCGTGAGCGTGGCGATCCGGAAAGACGTGGGCGCCGTGCAGGCGCTCGATGACGCCCGTCCGCCCGCGGACGTAACGGGGCAGGCGGGTGTGGCCCTTCGGCTGGATCACCTTCGCCCGCACCCGGTGTCCGACCGCGAAGGCCGGCGGGCCGACCTCGCGGATGTAGGAATAGGGGGCCGTCAGCGCCGCTTGGACGGTCGCGGCGGGCCGGACGGGCGTCGCCTTGGGCTTGGCCGGGTCCGCGCGGCCCGTGGCGAGCTCATCGGCGGTCACGAACCCGCCGGCCAGCAACAGCTGCTCCAGCCGCGTCAGCCACTTCTCGTAGTAGCTCATCCGCAGGTACTCGGCGGGCGGGATCAGCTCCAGCTTGTGGCGGCCGGCGTCGATGTTGCCCCGGGTGGGGGAGGCGAGGGTCAGCGCGTGGACCCGGCCTTCCCAGGCGTGGTGGAAGACCGGCTCGTCGGGCTCGGGCGCGACCGGCCCCATCCCGTGCATGCCGCCCATGTCGTGGACGCCGTTCACAGCCGGGCCGTCCCGATCATGCCGTCGCGGGTGACGAGGGCGGCCAGCGCGTCCTCGTCGAGGCCTTCGGTCCCGGCCGGCCGCTGCGGGATCACCAGGTAGCGGACCTCGGCGGTGGAATCCCAGACGCGGACCTCGACGTTCTCGGGCAGTTCGGTCCCGAACTCGGCGATGACGCCGCGCGGATCGATGACGGCGCGCGAGCGGTAGGGGGCGGATTTGTACCAGACGGGCGGCAGCCCCAGCACCGGCCACGGGTAGCAGGAGCAGAGGGTGCAGACGACGAGGTTGTGCACGTCGTCGGTGTTCTCCACCGCGATCATGTGCTCGCCTTGGCGGCCGGTGAAGTCGAGCTCGGCGATGGCGGCGGTTGCGTCGGCAAGCAGGCGTTCGCGATAGCTCGGATCGCTCCACGCTTTGGCCACCACCCTCGCGCCGTTCCGGGGCCCCACCTTGTGCTCGTAGTGGTCGACGATGGCGTCCAGCGCCGCGGCCTCGACAAGCCCCTTCTCGACCAGCAGGGATTCGAGCGCCTTTACCCTGAGCGCGATGTCGGACGGCGGCTCCTGGTCATGATCGTGGTCATGGTCGTGATGGTCGTGCGCCATGGCCGGCACGTTGGCGCAACGCGCCTGCGAGGTGAAGACCGCACGTGACCGACGCGCCGGAGCCTGCGATGCTTTTCGCGCTGGAGGCGCCCATGGCCGAGCCGCACCTGATCTACTTCGCCGACCCGATGTGCTCGTGGTGCTACGGGTTCTCGCCGGTGATCGATCGGGTCCGCCAGGCCTATGGCCGCGCCCTGCCGATCCGGGTGGTGATGGGCGGGCTGCGGCCAGGAACCGAGACCCCGATGACCGACAAGGCCAGGCGCGAGATCGTCGGCCACTGGAACCATGTGCACGAGGCCACTGGCCTGCCGTTCGACGCGGCAGTGCTCGACCGCGAGGGCTTCGTCTATGACACCGATCCAGCCGCCCGCGCCGTGGTCGTCGCGCGGCGGGAGAGCGAGGAGCTGGCGGTCCGCTACCTGGCCGCTGCGCAACGGGCCTTCTACGCCGAGAACCGCGACGTGACCTCGGGCGAGGTGCTGGGCGATCTCGCGGCAGACTTCGGCCTGGACCGGACGGCCTTCCTCGAAGCGTGGGGCTCGGAGGCGGCGAAGCAGGAAACCTGGCGCGACTACGCCATCTCGCAACGCGCCGGCGTCACCGGCTTCCCGACGCTGGTGGGCGGCCCGAACGACCAGGGCGTCTACGGCGTGGTGACCCGCGGTTTCGCGCCGGCGGAACAGGTGCTGGCCGTGGTGCGGGACTGGATCAACGGCATCGCCGCCTGACGCCGACGTGGACGCGTTCGACCTGCTGGGCCCAGGCGAAACCACGACCGACACCTTCACCTACGAGATGCAGGACGCGCGCGCGGCGTGGCCAGCACGTCCACCGTCACCGTGACGATCGGCGGCGTGGCGAACGGCCCGACCCAGAACGGCGGCAACGGCCAGGACTCCCTGACCGGGACCACGGCCGACGAGCTGCTGAACGGCGGCAACGGCAACGACACGCTGGGCGGCGGCGAGGGGGCGGACACGCTCACCGGCGGCGCCGGCGTCGACATCCTCTCCGGCGGCGCGGGCATCGACAGCCTGTCGGCCGGGGACGGGGCCGACACGCTCGCGGGCGGCGCCGAGGACGATGTGCTCCTGGGCGGTCGTGGCGCCGACTTCTTCACGTTCGAAGGCCTCTTCGGCGATGACGTCATCACCGACTTCAAGCCGATCGACGACACGGGCCGGTTCGTGGGCGCGGGCTTCACGGACTTCGCCGACGTGCTGGCCCACGCCAGCCAGGTCGGCTCCAACGTCGTCATCACCAACGCCGCCGGCGACAGCCTAAAGCTCAACGACCTCCAACTGGCCAGCCTCAGCTCGGGCGACTTCCTGTTCGTGTAAGCGACGGAGGGCGGCGGCGTTCATATGCCGCCGCCCTGCCGCCTTGCGCCCGACCGCCGGGCACGCGATATCGGGGGCAGCGCGGGCGCTTCTTTTCGCCTGCCCCTCTATGAAGGACTTCCAATGCGCGATCCCGTGACCACCGCCCTTGGCCTCGTGCCGATGGTCGTCGAGCAGACGAGCCGGGGAGAGCGCGCCTATGACATCTTCTCGCGCCTGCTGAAGGATCGGATCATCTTCCTGGCGGGCCCCGTCGAGGACGGCATGGCCAGCCTGATCTGCGCCCAGCTGCTGCACCTCGAGGCGGAGAACCCCAAGAAAGAGATCCAGATGTACATCAACTCCCCCGGGGGGATCGTGACGTCTGGCCTCGCGATCTACGACACCATGCAATACATCAAGAGCCCGGTGATCACGCTCTGCCTCGGCATGGCGGCCTCGATGGGCTCGTTCCTGCTGATGGCCGGCGAGAAGGGCAGCCGCATCGCGCTGCCGAACTCGCGGATCATGGTGCACCAGCCGTCCGGCGGCTACTCGGGCAAGGCCCAGGACATCCAGCGCCACGCGCAGGACATCCTGAAGACCAAGAAGCGGCTGAACGAGATCTACGCCCGCCACACCGGCCAGCCGATCGAGGTGGTGGAAGAGACGCTAGACCGCGACCACTTCATGACCGCCGACGAAGCCCGCGACTGGGGCCTCGTCGACCACGTCTGGGAAAAGCGCGACGGCGACTCCTAGACGCCCCTGTGAGAGTTATGGGAAGGGCGTCGGCTGCGGCTGGCGCCCTTTTCGTTTGTCGGAATCGATACTCTGCAAGCCCTCCTCCTCGATGGGGGGTTGGGTGGAGGTGTAGCCGCTGAGCCGACGCAGGTGGCGCAAGTGGGCATCGATGCCCACGGCGTCCATGCGTCACCGCTTTGCGCACACCTTCATCCCCAGCGCTTCCTCCATCGAGGAGGAAGGGAGAGCAGAAGATCAGGGCGCTCCGTTGAGCGTCGATTCGCCCTAGGCCGAGCGGGCGGCCGCCGCCGCCAACAGCGCGGCCCGGCCCGGCGGCTCGGTGACGTCGATGCGCTCGAAGTCGCTGCCGTCGGCGTTGCGTACGTCGGCGAACAGGCCCTTCGGGTCCTCGTGGAAGTGCAGGAAGGCCCGGCTCTTCCGGTAGAACACGCCGCGCGACTTCTCGGTCAGCCCCGGCAGCATCCGCAACTCGGCCAGCAGCGGCTCCAGGTCGTCCAGGGCGGCCGAGGTGGCGTGCTTCATGGCCGCGCAGGCTTCGGGCTGTCCGTGAAGACCCGATAGTAGGGCTCCTCGGCCATGGCCAGCATCTCTGTGTCGCCCTCGGTGTCGCCGTAGGCGGCCAGCACCCGCACGTCGGGCCCGAAGGCGGCGTGGATCCGCACCACCTTCTCGGCGGCCCGGCAGTTGGGCGAGGCGAAGGCGCCGGTGACGCGGCCCCGCTCGTCGAACTCCAGCGGCGTGCCCAGGATCTCGTCGGCGCCGAGGCCGCGGGCGAACGGCGCCACCACGATGTCGGGCGAGGCGGTGACGATCACCAGCCGCACCTGGCCCTTGCGCCAGCGCTTCCAGGCGATCACCGCGTCGGGCCGCAGCAGGCTGCGCGAGTACAGGCCGGCGAATCGGCGCGCGTCCTCCTCGAGCCGTTCGCGGGTCACGCCGGCCAGGAACACCTTCGTCGCGGCCGCCTTGATCCGGCCACGGTCGCGATCGAGCAGGTAGGCGAAAGCGGCGGGGACGAGTCGCAGACCGCCCAGCAGCCACTTCAGCCTCGGCGTCCGCCACTTCAGGAACGCCGTATAACTGTCGCGCACTGTAAGGGTGCCGTCGAAGTCGAAAGCCACAATGGGACGTTCAGGACCTGACGTTGCGTCCGCGCTGTCGATGTCACGCTCTTGTGCCATTTCGGCGCGTTTCCCATTTGGTAAGGCGAGGCGCCCAAGGTCCGGGCTTCGCGCCGCACATTGTCGCTCCCATGAGCGAAGGCTTGTGATCCCGGCGCGGATCAGGGAATGTCAAGACTTGGACAACCCGCGGCGCGTATCCTGCAAGGCTAGGACGCAGACGTCCGGGGCGAGGCCATCCAGTCCACCGGCCGGCCTCGTCGCAAGAGTGAGATGAGATCATGACCAAGGCTGCCAGCGGAGATTCGAAGAGCACGCTGTATTGCTCTTTCTGCGGCAAGAGCCAGCATGAAGTCCGCAAGCTTATCGCGGGCCCGACCGTATTCATCTGTGATGAATGCGTCGAACTGTGCATGGATATCATCCGCGAAGAACACAAGATTTCCTTCGTTAAGTCGAAGGATGGTGTTCCGACCCCGAAGGAAATCCGCGAGGTCCTCGACGATTACGTGATCGGCCAGGACCACGCCAAGAAGGTCCTCTCGGTCGCCGTCCACAATCACTACAAGCGCCTGAACCACGCGACGAAGAACAACGACGTCGAGCTGGGCAAGGCCAACATCCTGCTGATCGGCCCCACCGGCACCGGCAAGACCCTGCTGGCGCAAACCCTGGCCCGAATCATCGACGTGCCGTTCACCGTCGCCGACGCGACGACGCTCACCGAAGCCGGTTATGTGGGCGAGGACGTCGAGAACATCATCCTGAAGCTGCTGCAGTCGGCCGACTACAACGTCGAGCGGGCCCAGCGCGGCATCGTCTACATCGACGAAGTCGACAAGATCAGCCGCAAGTCGGACAACCCCTCGATCACCCGCGACGTGTCGGGCGAGGGCGTGCAGCAGGCGCTCTTGAAGATCATGGAAGGCACCGTCGCTTCCGTGCCGCCGCAGGGCGGGCGCAAGCATCCGCAGCAGGAGTTCCTGCAGGTCGACACGACCAACATCCTGTTCATCTGCGGCGGCGCCTTCGCCGGCCTCGAGAAGATCATCTCGGCGCGCGGCCAGGGCACCAGCGTGGGCTTCGGCGCCAAGGTGTCCGATCCCGACGAGCGCCGCACGGGCGAGATCTTCCGCCAGGTGGAGCCGGACGACCTGCTCCGCTTCGGGCTGATTCCCGAGTTCGTCGGCCGCCTGCCCGTGATCGCCACGCTCGACGACCTCGACGAGAAGGCCCTGGTGAAGATCCTCACCGAGCCGAAGAACGCCTTCGTGAAGCAGTATGTCCGTCTGTTCGAGATGGAGAACATCGGCCTGACCTTCACCGATGACGCGCTCAACGCCGTCGCCCGCAAGGCGATCGTGCGCAAGACGGGGGCCCGTGGCCTGCGTTCGATCCTGGAGGGCGTTCTGCTCGACACCATGTACGAGCTGCCCACCTACGACGGCGTCGAAGAGGTGGTCGTGAACGCGGAAGTCATCGAGGGCCGCGCTCAGCCGCTGATCATCTACGCCGAGCGCCGCGACAAGGGCGGCGCCGCCTAGGACTCGGTCAAATCCGAAATTGATGAGGCCCCGCAAGCAATTGTGGGGCCTTCTTCATGTTAGATCGTTGTGGCCGGCCTTGCCATTCGTCCGTCGCTGGCCACATTGACCGCATGTCGCTGATCCAGGGTCTCGACCACATCAACATCCGCACCGCCGACCTCGCCGCCACCAAGGCATTCCTGGTCGACGTGCTGGGCCTCGCCGAAGGCTGGCGGCCGCCGTTCCCGTTCCCGGGCGCGTGGCTCTATGCCGGCGACAAGGATGTCGTGCACCTTGTGCAGGTCGATCGGCCGGCCGCGGACAGCGCGGGCTCGTCCCTGGACCACTTCGCCTTCGACATCGCCGACTACGAGGACGCCTTGGCCCGCGTGGAGAAGACCGGCCTTCAGTTCCGCGCCACGGCCACGCCCGGCACCACGGTGAAGCAGATCTTCGTCCGCGACCCCAACGGCGTCACGATCGAGCTCAACTGGAAGGGCGACCGGCCGCGGGGGTAGGGCTTTCCCTCCCTTGGGGGGGGAGGGACAGCTCGCCGCAGGCGAGCAGGGTGAGGAGGTGTGGATCCTCACCGACGTCTGCGTTCTGGCCCACACTCCCTCACCCTGACCGCTGCCGCGGCCTGTCCCTCCCCATCAAGGGAGTGAACGTCCGTTTCTGACGTACCCCCATGTTCCACTCGCCGTCGAATGTCCGACCCGCTCGCCATCACTGACGAGGAAGCCGAGGGCCTGGCGCGGCTGGCGCAGGCGCAGCTGCGGCTCGCCACGCGCCTCTCCGAGCGCGCCCTGGAGGAGCCGGATGTCGACGCCGCCTGCCACCTTGCCCGCGCGTCCGAGCGGGTGGCGCGCGGCTACCGGCAGTCGCTGCTGCTCAAGTCCCGGCTGAAGCGCGACCGCGATGTGGCGCAGCGCGAGGCCGCCGCCCACCCGGCCGTCCGGACGCCTCAGCAGCAGGCGCGCGTCAACCAGCGTATCCGCGAGGTCCATGCCGCCGTCGAGCGCGTCTTTGAAGAGCACGCCGAAGCGCTCGCCGACGAGGATGTCGACGACATGCTGGTCTTCCTCATGGACACGCTCGAAGAGGAGGGCCACGGCGACGGCTTCCTCGCCGAGCCGATCGAGGCCCAGGTCGCGCGCATGTGCGAGACCTTCGGCCTGCCCGCGCCGGGATCGGCGACGGAGGCCGCAGCGCCGCCCGACACATCCTAGGGTCATCACCCCCGGATCGTCATCCCGCGACTTGTTCGCGGGACCCATGATCTCGGCGCCCGGGGAGTCGTCCCGCGGCGGCGACGCGGCGCGTCCTGACGTTCTCCTGTGTTCATAGGTCCCGCGGACAAGCCGCGGGATGAAGAGGCTTGGGGCGCTACCCCGCCGGCTTCCGGAACTTCAGAATGAACTGGTCCGTCTTGCCGCGGATTGATTTGTTGAACACGTCCGCGGTCTTGGGGTCGGCGGGGTTGGCGAGCAGCGGGCTCTCGGCCTCGAGGACGAAACCCGCGGCGGTCACCTGGTTCTTCACCGTTGCGACGTCGATACGGTGCAGGGTGTCTGTCTCGGTCATGCCCGTGCCGGGACGGCCGGCGTGGTCGATGATCACGTAGAGCCCGCCGGGCTTCAGCGCCTTGAACACCGCCGCGTTCAGCACGGCCGGATCGACCTTCCCCATGAAGGGGTCGGGGTAGTCATGGTAGTTTTGCGACGTGAAGACGAGGTCCAGCGGCTCGGGCGCGCTGAAGGCCTTGGCCGGCTGGGTCAGCACCACGACGTTGGTGAAAGGCGCCGCCGCGGCCATCTTACGCATCGTGTCGGAGTCGGGCTTCGAGACCTTGTCGTACTCGTCCGGCCAGACCGCATAGACCTTGCCCGTCGGGCCGACGGTCAGGCTGAACAGGCGGGTGAAGTAGCCGCCGCCGGGAATCAGGTCGAAGACCTTCTGGCCGGGCTTCACCTCGGCGAAGGCCACGATCTCGGGTCCTTTGCGCGTCGCGTCCTTGGCCACGTCGGCGGCGCGGGCGGGATCGGCCGCCACGTTCGGCGTCGGCGCCGCGGCTGCGGCGGGCGTGGCCTCTTCTTTGGCGGTCTCGGAGCGGGCGCAGCCCGAGGCGAGGGCGGCGGCAATAGCGGGCGCGATGAGGGCGACCAGGGCAGGGCGGGTCATGGGGTTCCTCCGTCTGGCCGCCAAGCTAAACCGGCCTGCGGAGGCCGCCGACAGCCTTGAGACCAACGGGCGTATTGCCTATCTGAACGGCGTGAGTGGATTCTGGCCCTTCGCCGTCCGCGTCCTTTCCCGCCAAACTGCGTATACAGAGGCGATTGGACGCAGTGTCGCGCCCCCTGCGCGTCACGCTTGAAAGGGCTTGGAAACCGTCCACATAAATCATCAAGCAAGCCGCCGGCGTCCGGCGGACGGGTCGTCCGACTCAAGCGCATCGTTTGAGTGACCGCGATCCGGCAGGCGAGGCCTGAGACAAAACAGGCCCGCCAGGAGTTAGAGCATCATGTCAGAGATCAAGATCCTCCCGATCCTGCCGCTGCGGGACATCGTGGTCTTCCCCCATCAGCCGGTTCCTCTGTTTGTCGGCCGGGAGAAGTCCGTCCGTGCGCTGGAAGAAGCCATGCGCGCCGAGGGCAAGCAGATCCTGCTCGCCACTCAGAAGGACAAGGACGACGACGATCCGTCGCCCAACGCGATCTACGATGTCGGGGTCGTGGCCACCATCCTGCAGCTCCTGAAGCTGCCCGACGGCACCGTGAAGGTGCTGGTGGAAGGCAAGGCGCGCGCGGGCATCACCCGTTTCACCAGCTCGGGCGACTACTACGAGGCCGAGATCGCGATGGTGCAGGAGGACGGCGCGGGTTCGCCCGAGGCCGAGGCCCTGTCGCGCGCGGTGATCGAGCAGTTCGAGAACTACGTTAAGCTGAACAAGAAGGTCCCGCCCGAGGCGCTGGCTGCGATCCCGCAGATCGACAACCCCTCGGAGTTGGCCGACCGGATCGCCGGCCACCTGTCGGTGAAGATCGCCGAGAAGCAGCAGCTGCTCGAGGTCTTCAATGTCGTGAAGCGGCTGGAGAAGGTCTACGCCCTGATGGAGGGCGAGATTTCGGTCATGCAGACCGAGAAGAAGATCCGCAATCGCGTGAAGCGTCAGATGGAGAAGACGCAGCGCGAGTACTACCTGAACGAACAGATGAAGGCGATCCAGCGCGAGCTGGGCGAACAGGACGACCACCGCGACGAGCTGATCGAGCTCGAGAAGCGCATCAAGAAGACCAAGCTCTCCAAGGAAGCGCGGACCAAGGCCGAAGCGGAGCTGAAGAAGCTACGCAACATGAGCCCGATGTCGGCCGAGAGCACGGTCGTGCGGAACTACCTCGACTGGCTGCTGTCGATCCCGTGGGGCAAGGCCAAGCAGAAGCCCATCGACCTGAAGAAGGCGGAGGACATCCTCAACGAGGACCACTACGGCCTGGAGAAGGTCAAGGAGCGGATCCTGGAGTACCTGGCGGTGCAGGCTCGGGTGGGCGCCCTGAAGGGCCCGATCCTGTGCCTGGTTGGACCTCCGGGCGTTGGCAAGACCTCGCTCGGCAAGTCCATCGCCAAGGCCACCAGCCGCGAGTTCGTCCGGGTCTCCCTGGGCGGCGTGCGCGACGAGGCCGAGATCCGCGGCCACCGCCGGACCTACATCGGTTCGATGCCCGGCAAGGTCATCCAGTCGATGAAGAAGGCGAAGACCACCAACGCGTTCTTCCTGCTGGACGAGATCGACAAGATGGGCAGCGACTGGCGGGGCGACCCGAGCTCGGCGCTGCTCGAGGTGCTGGACCCGGCGCAGAACTCGACGTTCGGCGACCACTACCTCGAGGTCGACTACGACCTGTCGCCGGTGATGTTCGTCACCACGGCCAACTCGCTCAACATGCCCCAGCCCCTGCTGGACCGCATGGAGATCATCCGCATCCCCGGCTACACCGAGGACGAGAAGGTCGAGATCGCCAAGCGGCACATCCTGCCGAAGCTCACCAAGGACCACGGCCTGAAGCCGGAAGAGTTCGTGGTGCCCGAGGACGCGATCCGCGGCCTGATCCGCTATTACACGCGGGAGGCCGGCGTCCGGAACCTCGAGCGCGAGCTGGGCAACCTGGCGCGCAAGACGGTCCGTGACCTGGGCCGCGAGAAGCTCATCTCGATCACGGTCGACGAGGCGCGGCTCGAGAAGTACGCGGGCGTCAAGAAGTACCGCTATGGCGAGATGGACGCCGAGGACGCGGTCGGCATCATCACCGGCCTCGCCTACACCGACTTCGGCGGCGACATCCTCACCATCGAAGCGGTGAAGATGCCCGGCAAGGGCCGCATGTCCATCACGGGCAACCTGAAGGACGTGATGAAGGAGTCGATCTCGGCGGCGAACAGCTACGTCCGCAGCCGGGCCACGAAGTTCGGCCTCGAGCCGCCGATGTTCGAACGGACCGACGTCCACATCCACGTGCCG
>NZ_DASWTE010000237.1:0-9488 GCF_036402295.1 Phenylobacterium sp. | reverse complement strand
AAGCCGTTCATCACCGACATCGTGGTGATCAGCACCGCCACGGCCAGCATGATGCCGGCGAACGAGATGATCGAGATCAGCGCGACGCCGCCCTGGCTGCGCTTGGCCCGCAGGTAGCGGGCGGCCAGCATCCGCTCCCACAGCCCGAACGGGGCCGCGCGACCGCCGATGACGGGGCGGGTGTTGCTCACCCGGTGATCGCCTTCAGCGCCGCCTCGAGCGGCAACGTCTGGCGCTCGCCCGTGGCGCGGCGCTTCAGTTCCACGACGCCCTCGGCCACGCCCTTCGGACCGACGCTCAGCTGCCAGGGGATGCCCACGAGGTCGGTGGCCGCGAACTTCGCCCCCGGCCGGTCGTCGCGGTCGTCGTACAGCGGATCGACTCCGGCGTCGGTCAGCCCCTTGTAGGCCTTCTCGCAGACCTCATCGCAGCCGGCGTCGCCGGCGCGCAGGTTCAGCACCGCTGCGCCGAACGGCGCCACGGCGTCGGGCCAGATGATGCCGCTCGCGTCGTGGCTGGCCTCGATGATCGCGCCGGCCAAGCGGGAGACGCCCACCCCGTACGAGCCCATGTGCACGGCCACGTCCTTGCCGTCTGGCCCGGTCACATTGGCCTTCATCGGCGCCGAGTACTTGGTCCCGAAATAGAAGATGTGGCCCACCTCGATGCCGCGGGCGGTCATCCGCTTGTCCTCGGGCAGCGCCTCGTAGGCCGCCGGGTCGTGCATCTCGTCCGAGGCCGCGTAGAGCGCCGTGCGCTTCTCCACCAGCGGCTGCAGGTCGCCGTCCCAGTCGACGTCGGGGCCGGGCGCGCCCATCTCCACCAGGTCGCGGTGCGCGAACACCTGGCTCTCGCCGGTGTCGGCCAGGATGATGAACTCGTGGGAGAGGTCGCCGCCGATCGGGCCGGTGTCGGCCCGCACCGGGATCGCCTTCAGCCCCAGCCGCGCGTAGACGTTCAGATAGGCCAGGAACATCCGGTTGTAGGCCCGGCGCGCCGCCGCCTCGTCGATGTCGAACGAATAGGCGTCCTTCATCAGGAACTCGCGGCCGCGCATGACCCCGAACCGGGGCCGCCGCTCGTCGCGGAACTTCCACTGGATGTTGTAAAGATTCAACGGCAAGTCCTTGTACGACTTGACGTAGCTGCGGAAGATGTCGGTGACGACCTCCTCGGCCGTCGGGCCGAACAGCAGCTCCCGCTGGCTGCGGTCGAAGATGCGCAGCATCTCGTCGCCGTAGTCGTCGAAGCGGCCGCTCTCCTTCCAGAGGTCGGTGAGCTGGATGGTCGGCATCAGGATCTCGACCGCGCCGGCGCGGTTCATCTCCTCGCGCACGACCTGCTCGATCTTCTTCAGCACCTTCAGGCCCAGCGGCAGCCAGGCGTAGATGCCCGCGGCCTCCTGCCGGATCATCCCGGCGCGCAGCATCAGCTGGTGCGACACGATCTGGGCGTCGGCGGGCGCCTCGCGAAGCGTGGGCATGAAGTATCGCGAAAGGCGCATGGAATCTTCGGCTCTCAAGGTCGGCGGAGGCGCCCTGATAGCCTTGCCGCTGGAACCTTGGCAACGATGTGGCGGGTCTGCGGTTCCGCTAGTACTCGCTGGGCAGCCTCGGCAGCTTCACGATCCCGGTCCAGACGATCAGCCAGATGATGCCGAACACCACGATCGCGATGCCGGTGGTGATCAGGAACTTCTGCTTCAGCTTCGGGTCCACGGGCGCGCCGGGGTCGCCGCCGTCGCCCTTGTCGATGCCCGCGTCGGCGTGGGTCACCGTGCCCCACGGCAGGACGGCGAACAGCACCGTCCACCAGATGGTCAGGAAGATCGCGACCGAGGTGAAGACACCCATCAGTGGGCTCCCTTCGGAGTCTCCATCAGCTCCACGAGCACGCCACCCATGTTCTTCGGGTGAACGAAGATCACTGGCGTGCCGTGCGCCCCGATCCGCGGCGTGCCGTTGTTCAGCACCGTCGCGCCCTTCGCCTGCATATCGTCGCGCGCGGCGATGATGTCCTCGACCTCGAAGCAGATGTGGTGCTGGCCGCCGGCCGGGTTCTTCTCCAGGAAGCCCTTCAGCGGCGAGGCGTCGCCGTGCGGCTCGATCAGCTCGATCTGGCTGTTCGGCAGGTCGACGAAACACACCCACACGCCCTGCTCGGGCATGGCGAACTTCTCGCCGATCTTCGTGGCGCCCAGAACGTCGCGGTACAGTGCGACCGACTGCTCGATGGAGGGCGTGGCGACGCCCACGTGGTTCAGTTTCCCGATCATGCCTCGCCTATACGCCGCCCCGGGCGCAGGCGCGAGATCACGCAGCGGAAGAAGGTTGCGGCGTTTGCGCCGGCGCGATCCCGCCCAGGCCGTCCGCACAGAACACCGCGCCGGTTGCCAGCAGCTCGACGATCCGCCCCTCGGCGATCCCCCAGTCCCGCAGCACCTCCACCGAATGCTCACCGAGGTCCGGCGTCGGCCGGGCGATCTCCACGGGCGTGCGGGCGAAGTGGGCGTAACCGTGGGCGCTGATCATCGGCCCGATGCGCGGGTGTTCCCAGTGGTCGAGGAAGCCGTTCTCGATCAGCCACGGATCCTGCAGCGTCTCGGCGCTGCGCAACACCGGCGCGGCAGGCACGCCCGCGGCTCGAAGCGCCGCCAGCGTCTCGCCTCGCGGCCGCGCTGCCAAGGCCGCCTCCAGCGCCTGCGCCAGCGTCCCGTCGCGGGTCTCCAGCAGCGGCGCGGGGCCCAGGTCGATCCCCAGCGCCACACCCAGGGCGGCTGTCTCCGCGTCGGTCTCGCACACCAGCCCGATCCAGCCGTCGGCGCAGGCGTAGTAGCGGTGCAGCGCCCGCACGCCCAGGCAGTCCTCGCCGCCCAGGTCGTTCGGCGGCCGGCCTTCGTAGGTCACCATCTCGCCCAGCTGGAACAGCAGGCTCTGGGCCATCAGGCTGGTCAGGATCTCCTGCCCCTCGCCCGTCCGCTCGCGGGCGTGCAAGGCCGCCACCACCGACGACGTCACGACCGAGGCAGTCGCCACGTCGTTCACGGCGATGGTGTAGAGGATCGGGTCGCCCTCCCCGCCCTGCGCCGCCTGCATCCCTCCCTCGGCCTGCAGCAGCGGATCGAAGCCCGGCAGCGCGGCCCGCGCGCCGGTGTCGCCATAGGCGTTGATCGAGCACGAGATGACGCGCGGGTTCACGGCCTTCAACGCCGCATAGTCGATGCCCAGGCGCTGCCGCACCCCGAACCGGTAGTTGTCGATCACCACGTCGGCCGACGCGGCCATCTCCAGGAACAGCGCCTTCGCGCCGGGCTTGCGCAGGTCGAGTCCCAACGCGCGGACGCCGCGGTTGTAGATTATGAAGCCCGGCCCATCCGAGCGGAACGGATCGGCCGCGGGCGGCTCGACCTTGATCACGTCGGCGCCGAGATCGGTCAGCAGCGTGCCGGCATAGGCGCCGGCGATCACCGTGCCCAGGTTCAGCACCTTCACCCCGGCCAGCGGCGCGCCGCTGCCGCCCCTGCCCGGAGCCGCCGCCCGCGGGACCCAGGTCGGCGGCGAGGCCATCGGCTGTGGCAGGCCACGCACCGACGCCGGCGTGGCGGAGAGCTTCGCCGGCGGCGCCGGGATCGACACCTCGCCATGCCGCGGATGCGGGAAGGTGAGCCGCAGGCCGCCTTCCGCCACCGTCTCGCCGGCGAACCACGCCTCGCGTCGCCGCACCGCCGCGCACGGCACGTCGTTGGCCTGCAGCGCCTCCAGCCACTCCGCCCGGGTCCGCGTGAGGAACATGCCCTCCAGCAGGTCGCGCGCCGCCAGCATGTCGATCTCGAGCGCCTCGAAGGCGTCCTCCAGTCCCAGCACCTCGAAGGCCTTGCGGTAGAAGTTCGTGAACAGGGTCCCCAGGAAGAACCACTCGCCGTCGGCGCACTGGTAGAGCCGGTAGCGCGGGTTCGCGCCCGGCGGGATGCCGCGCGGCAGCGGCGGCTGCGCCAGCGCCCGGGCCACGCCCGAAGCCTCCGAGGCCCCGTGCAGCCCGCTGATCGTCACCGCCTGGCCAAGACCGCTGCGGGCCCGCTCGATCAGCGCCGCTCCGATCGCCGCCGAGCCCATGACGGCCTGCGCGTACCAGAGGATCGGCAGGATCAGGTGGACCGGCTGGTCTGCGTAAGCGCCCTGCCGGAACGCCGTTCCCGTCATCCCGGCCAGCAGGCTGTGATGCGCCGGCAGATCGCTCCACGGCCCTTGCGTGCCATAGGGCGGCATCCAGGCGTGCACGAGGCCCGGGTTCGTCGCCGCGAGGCTCGCGTGGTCCAGCCCCAGCCCCTCGAGCTTTCCTGGCGCATGGTCGAAGATCGCCACGTCTGCCCCAGCGATCAGCGCCTTGGCCGCCGCCAGCCCGTCGGCCGACGCAAGGTCGAGGCTCACCACCTGCTTGTTGCGGTTGAAGGCAAGGTAGCCGGCGTGGTCCTTCCACCGGTCGCCGCCCGGTGGCTCCACCTTGACCACCTCGGCCTCGAAGTCGCCCAGCAGCATGGCCCCCATCGGCCCGGCCACGCCCTGACTGAAATCGGCGATCCGCACGCCCTTGTAGGCGGACATTCCGGCGGGCCTCCCATGGCTCTGTCGGCGGCCCGCTCTGCGGCGTCTCACCCGGACGCCATCAAACCCGTCCTTCGAACCCGCCGCAACCCGCCCGCCCGTGCTAGCCTGCCGCAAACCGGAGGGACGTCATGCGCACCGCCACCTTGGGACCGCTCGGCGAGGTGAGCCGCCTCACGCTGGGCGGCGGCATCGGTCAGATCTGGGGCGAGGTCACCCACGACGAGGCGCTGGCCACGATCTACGCCGCTATCGACGCGGGCATCACGCTCCTCGACTGCGCGCCCACCTACAGGAACGCCGAGGCGTTCCTGGGCGAGGCGTTCGGCGGCGATCCGCCCGCCGGCGTGAAGTTCACCACCAAGTGCCAGCTCGGCTCACCCAACCCGCGCGACGTGCCCGCCGCCCTCGAGGCCTCGCTCGCGGATAGCCTCGCGGCCCTGCGCCTGCCCCGCGTCGACGTCTTCTTCCTGCACTCCAACCTGCACGCCGACGGCTTCACCTACGCCCACGGCGACGCGAACAAGGACCGCTTCTCCACCGCGCTCTCGATCTACGAGAACGAGGTTGTGGCCACGATGGAGCGGCTGAAGGCCGACGGCCGCATCGGCGCCTGGGGGATTACCGGCATCGGGGTGCCCACCGCCATCCTCGCGGCCCTCGACCACACACCTCGGCCCGACGTCGTCCAGGTGATCGCCAACCTCATGGACAGCCCAGGCGCCCTCAAGCGCTACGCCGAGCCCGCCAAGCCGCGCGAGATCGCCGCCGCCGCCAAGGCCCGCGGCGTGGGCGTCATGGGCATCCGCGCCGTACAGGCCGGCGCGCTCACCGCCGCCGTTGACCGGGAGCTCTCGCCCAACAGCCCCGACCGCGCGGACTACGACCGTGCCGCCCCCTTCCGCGCCCTCTGCGCCCGCTGGGGCGCCGACCCGGCCTACGTCGCCCATCGCTACGCGCTGTCGCTGCCCAACTACGACACCGTGGTCCTGGGCGTGAAGAACCGCGCCGAGCTCGCCATGTGCGTCGCCGCCGAAGCCGGCGGCCCCTACAGCGCCGAAGAAATGGCCGAGATCGACGGGCTGGGACTGGCGGGCTGACCCAGCCCCTTCAGGTGATCCACGAGCAGTGGCAGGCGGTCCTGGCCCCAGAACGTCGCTCCGTCGGGCGTCACGAAGGTGGGCACGCCGAAGGCCCCGGCCGCCAGCGCCGCCTCAAGGTTCGTCGCATAGACCGCCTGCGCCGGACCAGAGAGCGCGCGCACCATGTGCGGCCCGTCCAGCCCGGCCTCCACCGCCAGGTCCAGCACCGCGCCGCCGTCGCGCGGCGGATCGCCCTCGGCATAGGTGTGCTTGTAGAGCGCCCGGGCGAACCGTTCGGCCGCGCCCTGCGCCTGGGCCGCCGCGCAGGCCAGCGCCAACCCGCGCCAGTCCACGTCGCCCGAAACATCCTTGAACGGCACGCCGTAGTGCCGCGCCCAGCGCTCGATGTCGGCGGTGCGCCAGGCGGGGTCCTGCGGGCTGCGCGGCACGCCGCCGGTCCGCTCGGTCAGGTCCATGCTCAGCACCGGCCGCCAGCGGAACCGCGCGCCCGTCTCGGCCGCCACCCGGTCGATCTGCGTTGCCGCGAGGTACGAGTAACGGCTCCCGGGGCCGAAGAAGAACTCGACCTCCATGTGACGATCATACCCCCCAAAGGCGGGCGGCGAAGCTAGATCCGCAGCACCGTCGTCTCGACCACAGGCCGGCGGCCCCAGATCCGCTGGCTGGCCTTCTTCACCGCCCGGGTGATGGCGGTCTCGATGCTGTCGTCCAGGTCGAGGTCCTCGCCCTTCAGCCGCTTGATCGCCGCCTCCGCCTCGTCGGCCAGATCGTCAAGGATGTCGTCCATCGAGTTGTCGTCATCCGCCGGCAGGCCCAGCGCTCGCACCTGCGGGCCGCTGACGATCCGGCTGCGTCCGTCCAGCGCCACCGACACCGCGATCATGCCGTTGAACGCCGCATGCCGCCGCTCGCGCAGCGCCTCGCCATTCTCGGGCGTCAGCATGCCGGCGTCGAGGAACAGCCGCCCAGCGGGCACCTCGTCGATGATCTCGGCGCGGCCCGGCGCCAGCCGCACCATGTCGCCGTTCCTGGGTGTCACCTGCTGCGGCACCTGCAGGTCGCGGGCGAAGGCCGCATGCTCCATCAGGTGGCGGCGCTCGCCGTGCGTCGGCACCGCGATCTGCGGCCGCGCCCAGCGGTACATCTCCGCCAACTCGTCGCGGCACGGGTGGCCCGAGACGTGGATCCCCGGGTGGTCGCGCTCGGTGTAAAGGCGCACGCCGTTTTCGGTCAGCTTGTTCTGCAGGTTGCGGATCGGGATCTCGTTGCCCGGGATCACCCGGCTGGAGAACACCACGCTGTCGCCGGAACCCAGCTTCACATGCGGGTGCGTCCCGTCCGCGATCCGCGCCAGCGCCGCGCGCGGCTCGCCCTGACTGCCGGTGCAGAGGTAGAGCACCCCGTTCTCGGGCAGGTGCTTGGCCTCGGTGTCGTCGAGGAACGGCTTCACGTCCTCCATGAGCCCCACCGAGCGCGCCGCCGCGGCCATCCGCAACATCGAACGCCCCACCAGGCAGACGCGCCGGCCGTTGGCCTCGGCCGCTCGCACCACGCTGTCCATTCGCGCCACGTTCGACGCGAAACAGGCCACCGCCACCTTGCCCTTCAGCGAGCCGATCAGCGGGATCAGCGTCTTGCGCACGTCGGCCTCGGAGCCGGCGTGGCCGTCCACAAAGACGTTCGTGGAGTCGCACACCATCGCCAGCACGCCCTCGTCGCCCAGCTTGCGGATGGCGGCCGCGTCGGTCACGTCGCCCAGCAGCGGGTCCGGGTCGATCTTCCAGTCGCCCGTGTGCAGGATCGTCCCCAGCGGCGTCTTGATCGCCAGGCCGTTGGGCTCGGGGATCGAGTGGGTGAGCGTGATCAGCTCCAGCGAGAACGGCCCCAGCTCGATGGTCCCGCCCAGGGGCACCACGGTGATCTCCGCCTCGTCCAGCAGGTCGGCCTCGCGCAGCTTCTCGCGCAGGATGAAGGCGGTGAACGGGGTCGCGTAGATCGGCGCTCTCAGCCGGGGCCATAGCCACGCCACCGCGCCGATGTGGTCCTCGTGGGCGTGAGTCAGCACGATGCCCAGGATGCGGTCGGCGTGCTCCTCGATGAACTCCGGGTCCGGCAGGATCACCTCGACGCCGGGCGTCGTCTGGTCGCCGAACGTCACGCCCAGGTCCACCACGATCCAGCGCCGGTCGTGCGGCGGCCCGAAGCCGTAGAGGTTGAAGTTCATGCCGATCTCGTTCGACCCGCCCAGTGGCAGGAAGACGAGCTCGTCGGGCTTGTCTGGTTTGGCCATCACGCGTTCGCCGAGTTGCGGCGGTAGATTTCCAGCATGCCCCGGATCGTCAGGTCGGGATCGAAGTGGTCAATCGAATCCGTTGCGCCATGGAAGAGCGAGGACACGCCGCCAGTTCCGATCACCGTCATCGGCTTGCCCCACTCGGTCTTGATCCGATCCACCAGCCCCTCGATCAGTGCGATGTAGCCCCAGAAGACGCCCGACTGCATGGCGGCGACCGTGTCCTTGCCGATGGCGGTGTTGCCGCGCGGACGCTGGATGGCGACGCGGGGCAGCTTGGCCGCCGCCTGGTGCAACGCCTCCATCGACAGGTTGATCCCCGGCGCGATGGCGCAGCCTTCCAGGCCGCCGTCCGCCGCGACGACGTCGAAGGTGGTCGCGGTGCCGCTGTCGATGACGATGAGGTCGCCGGGGTAGACCACGTGCGCCCCGATGGCGTTCACCAACCGGTCGGCGCCGGCCTCCGACGGCTTCTCGATGCGCACCGCGATGCCCAGGTCGACGTTCTCGCCGATCACCAGCGGCTCCACGTGCAGGTAGCGCCGCGCCAGGTTGCGCAGGTTGAAGATCGACTGCGGCACCACGCTGGAGATGATGCAGCCGTCGAAGGCGGTGAGCGCCAGCCCCGCCATGCCCAGCAGCTGCGACAGCCACACCGCGTACTCGTCCGCCGTGCGCGTCGAGTCCGTGCCGGCCCGCCATTGCGCCGTCCACGCCTCACCGTCGTGCACGGCGAAGAGGGTGTTGGTGTTGCCCTGTTCGATCGCCAGCAGCATTTCACGCCTCTCCGAAGAACACGTCGCCTGCGGTTATCCGCTCAAGCCCGCCGTCGTCCAGTCGCAGCCGCAGCGCCCCGTCCGGATCGAGCCCTTCCGCCACGCCCGAGAGCGTGCGGTTCGGCAGCCGCGCCTCGCAACGCTGGCCGATGCCCGTCGCCCGCTCCGACCACCCTGCGGCGATGGGCGGGAAGCCCTGCGTCGCCCAGGCGGTGCGCCAGCGCTCGAACGAAGTCGCCAGCACGTCCAGCGCGACACGCGGCTCTGGCGGCGGCCCGGCCATGTGCTCGGCAAACGCCGTCGCGGGCCGTTCCAGATCCTGCGGCGCGTGCGCCAGGTTCACGCCGATGCCCACAGCCAGCCACAGCCGCCCGTCGGCCCGCGCCCCGGACTCCACCAGGATCCCGACCGCCTTCTTCCCATGCACCAGCACGTCGTTGGGCCATTTCAGCCGCGCGGCGCCCGGGCCCAGGCAGGTGTCGGCCAGGTCACACGCCGCCAGCGCCGCCACGAACGACAGCTGGGCAGCTTCCGCGGGCGGGCGGTCGGTGAGCGTCAGAAGCGTCGCGGCGAGGTTGCCCCGGCGCGTCGACCAGGCGCGTCCGCGGCGACCGCGGCCGGCGGTCTGCACCGCCGCCGTGATCCAGACCGGCCCGCCTTCGCCCGCCTCGGCGCGCCGCCGCGCCTCCGCGTTCGTGGAGTCGAGCTCGTCGTA
>NZ_DASWTE010000236.1:0-5258 GCF_036402295.1 Phenylobacterium sp. | reverse complement strand
GTCCCGCCCTGCTGGATGCCGAACAGGTTCTGCACATCACGTTCGCCGAACAAGTTCTTCGAACGTTGTCCCCATCTCGCGGAGCGCCGCATCGCCTCCGCCACGCGGTCTTCCGAGGCCGGGAGGGCGACCAGTTCGTCCAGCTGCATGACGATGTCCGAGCCCAGGAGATCGGCCTGGATCTCCATCGACCGTTCGGGCGAGAGCGCGTGGCGGCTGCCGTCCAGGTGGCTCTGGAAGGTGACCGCGTCCTCGGTGACCTTGGAGATCTTCGACAGCGACATGACCTGGAAGCCACCGGAGTCGGTCAGGATCGGCTTCTCCCAGCGCATGAACCGGTGCAGTCCGCCCATCCGGCGCACCCGCTCAGCCGTCGGCCGCAGCATCAGGTGGTAGGTGTTGCCGAGGACGATGTCGGCCCCGGTGGCGGCCACCTGCTCCACGGTCAGCGCCTTCACCGTGCCGGCCGTGCCCACGGGCATGAAGGCGGGCGTGCGGATCTCGCCGCGTGGGGTGGTGAGCACGCCGGTGCGCGCCTGTCCGTCGGTCGCCGTCACCTGGAAGGGGAACGCCGCCATCAGTCGGCTCGCCAGAGCAGGCTGGTGTCGCCGTAGGAGTAGAAGCGGTAGCCGTGGTCGATGGCGTGGGCGTAAGCGGCGCGCATGGTCTCGAGGCCCGCGAAGGCCGAGACCAGCATGAACAGCGTCGATTTCGGCAGGTGGAAGTTGGTCATCAGCCCGTCGGCGGCGCGGAAGCGGTAGCCGGGCGTGATGAAGATCGCCGTCTCCGCCATAAACGGACGTATGGCGCCAGTTTCGTCGGCGGCGCTCTCCAGCAGCCGGAGCGACGTGGTGCCAACGCAGACGATGCGGCCGCCGGCGGCCCGCGCGGCGTTCAGGCGCTCGGCCGTGGCGGCGTCGACCTCGCCCCATTCGGGGTGCATGCGGTGCTCGGCGACGTCCTCGGTCTTCACCGGCAGGAAGGTGCCGGCGCCGACGTGCAGGGTGACGCGCTCCAGGCCCACGCCCATGGCCTGCAGCCGCGCCAACAGCTGCGGCGTGAAGTGCAGGCCGGCGGTGGGCGCGGCGACCGACCCGTCCTCGGCGGCGTAGACGGTCTGGTAGTCGGCCAGGTCCTGGGCGTCCTCGGGACGCTTGGCGGCGATGTAGGGCGGCAGGGGCATGACGCCCCGCTCGGCGATGGCGGCCATCAGGTCGGGGCCCGAGAGGTCGAAGGCCAGGGTGACCTCACCGCCCTCGCCCTTCTCGCGGACGGTCGCCTCGAGGCTGCCCAGCAGGCAGGCGCGGTCCGATGGCTCGCCGAACACCACCCGGTCGCCGCGCGCCAGCCGCTTGCCGGGGCGCATGAACGCGGTCCAGACGTGGCCGGAGAGCTGGCGGTGCAGCGTCGCCTCCACAGCCACCCGGCTCTCGTCGCGGAGACGGACACCCTTGAGCCTGGCCGGGATCACGCGGGTGTCGTTCATCACCAGGACGTCGCCGGCGCGCAGCAGGTCCGGCAGGTCGCGGACGTGCCGGTCGGCGAGCGGCTGGCCCGGCCGGACGAGCAAAAGACGGGCAGCATCCCGCGGACTTACGGGCCGCAGCGCGATGCGCTCCTCAGGGAGGTGGAAATCGAAGTCGGCAAGCTTCATGAAGGGCGAGGTGAAGCGCATGCGGGGCCGCCCGCGTCAAGATGCGGGGGGTCATGGGACGGGTCTTGCGGGACGGGCTGGGCGCGATCGCCTTCGTCTCGGCGTTCTTCGCCGCCGCCGGCGCGGGGCTGGGCCTGGGCGGCGACTTC
Organism: Phenylobacterium sp.; assembly: GCF_036402295.1. Lineage (GTDB taxonomy): Bacteria > Pseudomonadota > Alphaproteobacteria > Caulobacterales > Caulobacteraceae > Phenylobacterium. Next base: position 3,455 of record NZ_DASWTE010000236.1, on the reverse strand, counting down.
GACTGGCGGCTGGACGTGCTCACCCACTTCGCGCCGATCTACGCGGCCGTCGGACTGCTGGCGGCGCTGGCGGGCGTGGCGGCGGGTCGGCAGTGGCGGCGGCCTGCGGTGCTGCTGGGCGTCGTGGCGGTGCTCTGCGCGGCCGGGCTGATGTGGCCCGAGTACACCCGGTACGTCGAACCGACGGCGCCGCCGGCCGCCCCTAGCCAGATCAAGATCGTCCAGTTCAACGCCTTCAAGAAGAACATCGACCTCCGCCGGGTGGTCGCCTGGATCGCGGCCCAGGACCCCGACATCGTCACCCTGCAGGAGGCGCGGCACGACCTGCGCGACGCGCTGGTGAAGCGGATGGGATACCGGGTGGCGGGCGGCAAGGAGCACGTGATGATCCTCAGCCGCCGTCAGCGCCTGCGCATGGTCCGACCGCCGCTCGAGGCGTCGCCGCTGACCTACGTCAACGCCACCTATCCCAGCGCGAGCGGACCTTTCGAGGTGGTGACGACCCACCTGGACTGGCCGCTCTACGACACCCATCCGCGCCAGCTCGCCGACCTGGCCAGCGTGGTCGCCCGCCGGCCGCGCGAGCGGATGATCCTGACCGGCGACTTCAACGCCGCGCCCTGGTCGTTCGGCCTGCGCCGCATGGACGGAGCGCTGGGCCTGAGCCGCCGGGACCGGGCGCTCTTCAGCTTCCCGGCCCGTGTCGACCGCTGGGACGGCGCGCCGCCGGCGCTGCCGATCGACCACGTCTACGCGGGCTCGGGCTGGCGGACGGTGAGCATCCAGCGCGGTCCCAGCCTGGGCTCGGACCACTATCCGGTCGTGGTCATCCTCGCGCCGCGCTGAGCGCCGCCTCCAGCTTGGCGCGGGCTTTGGCGTGCTTCGCCTCGAGTGCGGTGCGGCGGGCTTCGAGCTCGGCCAGCGCCTTGGCGTGCTCGGCGTCGGCCGCGGCGAGCTTGCCCTCCAGGTCGGCGATCTCCTTCAGCTGCGCCTTCGACGGACCCTTGGGCGTCTCCGGCGCCCGCTTGGGGACCTTCAGCTTCGCCAGCGTCGCGCGCGAGCCGGCCGGGCGGCGCAACACCTCGCCGGGCTGGGCGCGGGCGGCCTTGGCGAGGGCCGCGTCGTCGGTCTCGTGCGCCAGGCCGGTCTTGAAGAGGTCCTGTCCGCTGCCCCAGGCGGCCAGCGCCTTCGGCCGCGAGGTGGTCGCGACCACGTAGTCGGTCAGACCGTCCGACGTCATGAACACCTTCAGCTTCGCCGCCATGACTCAGGTCAGGGACTTCAGTTCCCGCTCCAGGTTGGCCCGCGCGCGGGCCTCGTGGGCCGCGCGGAACGCGGGGTCGGGGAAGATAACCGGCGTGTCCAGGAACCGTTGCAGCACGGCGCCCCGGCCACGCCGCCAGGCGTCCTCCGGCACATGGGCGTATTCCTCGCGCACGGCGCGGGCGTAGGCGTCGTAACCGGCCTCGTCGGCGGCCAGGATGGAGAGGTCGATCGAGACAAGCGCCGCGCCCAGCCGGTCGCCCTCGCCCACCGCATGGCCGGCCGTGAGCAGGATCAGCCGGGCCACCTCGTCCACCTCGCCCGGCGTGGCGCCGAGCGTCGGCAGGTCGCGGCGGGCCATCTCGGCGCTCTTCGCCTCGTTGTCCGCGGCGCGCGGGTCGTAGACGGCGTCGTGCCACCAGATCGCCCAGGTGAGCACCCGCCGCTCAGCCTCGGTCAGACCGGGCCAGGCGGCGAGCTTTGCAAGGCAGTCCTCGATGTGGCGGCGCGTGTGATAGCGCCGCTGGGGCTCGGCGTAGGCGCGCTCGAGCGCCGGGGTCACGCGTCGGCCGCCACCTTCATGGAGACGATCTTGCCGGGGCTGCGCGGCGGCTCGCCCTTGGGGAGCTTGTCGACGTTGTCCATGCCCTCGGTCACCTCGCCCCAGACGGTGTACTGGTTGTCGAGGAAGCGGGCGTCGTCGAAGCAGATGAAGAACTGGCTGTTGGCCGAGTTCGGATTGGCGGTGCGGGCCATCGAGCAGACGCCCCGCACGTGCGGCTCGCGGCTGAACTCGGCCGGCAGGTTCGGCTTTTCCGAGCCGCCCATGCCCGAGCCGGTCGGGTCGCCGCCCTGGGCCATGAAGCCTGCGATCACGCGGTGGAAGACCACGCCGTCGTAGAAGCCTTCGCGCGCCAGCTCCTTGATGCGCGCCACGTGCTGCGGGGCCAGGTCGGGCCGCAGCTTGATGGTCACCGGGCCAGTGTCCAGTTCGACCAGGAGGGTGTTCTCGGCGTCCATGTCTCTATTTCACCTCGACGGGGATGTTGATGTCGCAGGCCGAGAAGTTCGCCCCGCCGGCGGCGCGCGCGCGGGCGATCTCGGCCTTGAACCAGGGGCCGGCCGGGTCGATCACGCGGATCTTCGGGCGGTCCTTCTCGGGAATGTCGGTCAGCATGCGCACGGTGGTCATGCGGTCCTGCGGCTCGGGCACCGGCTCGCCGGTCTTGATGGCGCGCACCACGTCCTGGCCGGCGATCACCCGGCCGAAGGCGGTGTAGCGGCGCTCGAGCTGCGGGAACCTCTCGCGCATCAGGAAGAACTGGCTGTTGGCCGAGTCGACCTCCTCGCCGCGGGCCGCCCCGCCGACGCCCGGGCAGTAGAGCGCGTAGCCCGAGATCTTGCCGTCGCGGGTCAGCGGGGCCAGGGCCATCGACTGGGTGGAGACCGGCACCGACTTGATGAAGCCCACCTCGGCCACGCTCTGGTCGACGACCAGCGCGAACGGCGTCTCGGGCCCGCGGCGGAAGCCGAACTCGGCCGGCACGTTGGGCTTGTCGGACTGGCCGGTGCCGCGGTTCTCCGGGTCGCCCGTCTGGGCCATGAAGTCGTCGATGACGCGGAAGAAGGTCAGGCCGTCGTAGAAGTGGGCCAGCGCCAGCTCGCGCACGCGGGCGGTGAACTGCGGCGCGATCTCGGGGACCAGCTCGACGACGATGCGGCCCTTGTTGGTGTCGATGACGAGGACGTCCTCGGCCTTGGGCGTGCGCCAGTCGGCGGCCGTGGGGGCTGCTGGCGCCGGCGCGGCGGGCGCGGGTTTCGGCTGGGACAACGCGGGGGTCGCCGCAAGCGCGGCCAAGAGCAGGACGGGGGCGAACCTCATGGCGCCTCTCCTAGCGGCCGATTTGGGCGACGGCTAGGCCCCGTACGCGCCGCAGGCGCAGTCGGAAGAGAACCGCGGAAAACGCGGAAAGACGCGGAAAGGGGGCCCGGGAGGCGGGACCGCCCAGGGTCTTCTGCGTCTTTCCGCGTTTTCCGCGGTCTGAAACATGGGCGCTGCGCGCCGTCAGCCGGTGTCGCGGTGGATGACGGGCGGCGAGGCGTCGTCGTCGTCCGCGTCGGCGTTCAGCTCGTCGAAGGTCGGGAACTCGACCCCGTCCGGCAGCGGCGGGGGCCTGGGCAGCTTGCGCCAG
>NZ_DASWTE010000235.1:0-6771 GCF_036402295.1 Phenylobacterium sp. | reverse complement strand
GCCGGTCACGGCTCTGCGCATGGCGTTGGCGTGCTTCACATAGGCCGAGCGTTCGTCGGGCGTGGCCGGGACCGAGCGCAGGATGGCCATGGAGATGACGCTGTCGCCCTCGGCCAGGCGGATGCCGCGCACGCCGGTGGAGTCGCGGCCGGCGAAGACCCGGACCTCTTCCGTGGCGAAACGGATGCAGCGGCCGAGCGCCGTGGTCAGCAGGATGTCGTTTTCGCCGGCGTTGCAGACGCCGACGCCGATGATCGAGTCGCCCTCGTCGAGCTTCATGGCGATCTTGCCGTTGCGCTTGATGCCGATGAAGTCGCTGAGCTTGTTGCGGCGGACGTTCCCCGAGCGCGTGGCGAACATCACGTCGAACTGGTCCCAGGTGGCCTCATCCTCCGGCAGGGGCAGGATCGAGGTGATGCTCTCGCCGGGCTCGATGGGCAGCAGGTTGACCCAGGCCTTGCCGCGCGAGGTGGGCGTGCCGATCGGCAGGCGCCAGACCTTGAGCTGGAACGCCTTGCCGCCCGACGAGAAGAACAGCATCGGCGTGTGGGTGTTGGCCGAGAAGACGCGGGTGACGGCGTCTTCTTCCTTCGTCGCCATGCCCGAGCGGCCCTTCCCGCCCCGGTGCTGGGTCCGGTAGATCGCGAGCGGGGTGCGCTTCACGTAGCCGCCGTGGGTCACGGTGATGACCATGTCCTCGCGGGCGATGAGGTCTTCGTCCTCGACGTCGGCGTCGCCTTCGACGATCTCGGTGCGGCGCGGGACGGCGAATGAGTCCTTCACCTCCACCAGCTCCTCGCGGACGATGGCCATGACCTTCGCGCGCGAGGACAGGATGTCGAGGTGGCCCTGGATCGTGCCGGCCAGCTCGCTGGCCTCGCCGAAGATCTCCTCGCGGCCGAGGCCGGTCAGGCGCGACAGGGTCAGCGCCAGGATGGCGCGGGTCTGCTCGTCGGTGAGGCGGATCTGGCCGTCCGCTTCGACGACCGTGCGCGGGTCGGCGATCAGCTCGACCAGGGGCATCATGTCGCCCGTCGGCCAGGACTTGGCCACCAGCCGCTCGCGGGCCTCGGTGGGGTCCTTGGACGAGCGGATGATGTGGATGAACTCGTCGATGTTGGCCACGGCGATGGCCAGGCCCACCAAGACGTGGCCGCGGTCGCGGGCCTTGTTGAGCTCGAACTTGATCCGCCGGACGACGACCTCTTCGCGGAAATCCACGAAGGCGGTGATCATCTCCTTCAGCCCCATCTGCTGGGGCCGGCCACGGTTCAGCGCCAGCATGTTGACCCCGAACGAGGACTGCAGCGGCGTGAAGCGGTAGAGCTGGTTCAGGAGCACGTCAGGCGAGGCGTCGCGCTTCATCTCGATGACGATGCGCATGCCCTGCCGGTCGCTCTCGTCGCGCAGGTCGGCGACACCCTCGACGCGCTTCTCGCGCACCAGCTCGGCGATGCGCTCTACGAGGGCGGCCTTGTTCAACTGGTAGGGGATGGAGTGGATGACGATCGCCTCGCGGTCCTTGCGAAGCTCCTCGACCGTGGCCACCCCGCGCATGATCACCGAGCCGCGGCCCGTCATCAGCGCCTGGCGCGCGCCGGTGCGGCCGATGATCTGGCCGCCGGTGGGGAAATCTGGCCCCGGCACGATGTCGAGCAGCTCGTCCAGCCCGATCTCGGGGTTGTCGACATAGGCCAGGCAGGCGTCGACCACCTCGCCCAGGTTGTGCGGCGGGATGTTGGTGGCCATGCCGACGGCGATGCCGCCGGCGCCGTTCACCAGCAGGTTGGGGATGCGCGACGGCAGGACCACGGGCTCCTGCTCGGAGCCGTCGTAGTTGTCCTTGAAGTCGACCGTGTCCTTGTCGAGGTCCGCAAGGATGGCCATGGCGGCCCGCGTCATGCGGCTCTCGGTGTAGCGCATGGCCGCCGGGGGATCGTTGTCCACCGAGCCGAAGTTTCCCTGGCCGTCGATGAGCAGCAGGCTCATGGAGAACGGCTGGGCCAGGCGAACCATGGTGTCGTAGATCGCGACGTCGCCGTGCGGGTGATACTTACCCATCACGTCACCAACGACGCGGGCCGACTTCACGTAGGACCGGTCGGGGGTGTGGTTGTTCTCGCTCATCGAGAACAGAATCCGCCGGTGAACCGGCTTCAGCCCGTCACGAACGTCCGGCAGCGCGCGGCTGACGATCACGCTCATGGCGTAGTCGAGGTAGCTGCGGCGCAGCTCGTCCTCGATGGCGATAGGGGCGATACCCCCGTGCCCGTGTTCGGGTGGAGTGTGGTCGGAGTGATCGGTCAAGGGAGGGAAACGCCGTGAGAATCGGACTGGTCAGGTAGGCCTCCCAGTTAGCATCTGCAACAACCGAACGCCACCTTGCGCGTGCGCGCGTACGTGCGCGTACGTACGCGCGGGAGATGCGGCAAGGCGGGGCGTCGTGACCTTGGCCGCGCGAGCGACTAGTTTGCGCGCCATGTCCCTGCCTTTCGGCCAGCCGGCGCCCTGGTTCACCGCCGCCACACCGTCCAATCCGCAGTTCGTCTTCGACACCGCCGCCGGGCGCTATGTGCTGCTGCTGTTCCTGCCCGAGGAGCCCGAGGCGCGCGCCGGGTCGCTGCGGGCGCTGGCGGCGCACCAGGCGCTGTTCGACGACGCGCGGGCCTCGGCCTTCGTGATCCTGCGCGACCCGACCGCCGTGCAGGGCGCGCGCGACCTGCCCGGCGTGCGCTGGATGACCGACCGCAGCGGCCGCATCACAGAGCGCTACGGGCCGGAACCGCACTGGCTGCTGCTGGACCCGACGCTCAGGGTCATGGCGGCCGAGCCGATCGCCGAGGCCGAGGCGATGTTCCGGCGGATCGCAGCCCTCCCCGCCCCCGGCGAGCATGCGGGCGCACCCCTGCACGCGCCGGTGCTGGTCGCGCCGCGCATCTTCGAGCCCGAGCTGTGCGAGGCGCTGATCGCGCAGCACCAGGCGCTGGGGGGCGAGTTCACCGGCGTCATGCGCGACAAGGGCGACCGCACAGAGCTGGTCATGGACGAGCTCAAGCGCCGCCGCGACATCCGGGTCGAGGACCCCGAGCTGCAGGCCGCCATCCGCGAGCGGCTGGAGCGGCGGCTGTTCCCGCTGATCAAGCTGGCCTTCGACTTTGGGGTGACCGAGGTCGAGCGCTACCTCGTCAGCTGCTACGACGCCGACGACCAGGCGGTGTTCCATCCGCACCGCGACAACACCACCCACGCCACGGCGCACCGCCGCTTCGCCTGCTCGCTGAACCTCAACGACGACTTCACGGGCGGCGACCTGCGTTTCGCCGAGTACGGGCCCGCCGCCTACCGGGCCCCGCCGGGCGGAGCGGTGGTGTTCTCCTGCACGATGATGCACGAGGCGCTGCCGGTCACTGCGGGCCGCCGCTACGCCTTCCTGCCGTTCTTCTACGACGACGCGGCCGCCCAGGTGCTGGCCGCCTACCAGGCCCGCACGGCCGAGCCGCAGGGAGCGTCCGCGTGAACGTGCACGTCGCCGGCCGCTGGGTCCTGCCGCCGCTTTCGATGGGCGAGTTCGCCCCCGACTTCGCCGCGCCGACGCGGATGAACCCGAAGTACCACTTCAGCACCCTGGGCGGTCGCTACGTCCTGCTGGGCTTCGTGCCCGAGGCGGCGGAGGCGGCCGCGCTGGCCGCGTATCAGGCGATCCGGTCGCACTTCGATGACACGACCCTCTGCGCGTTCTTCGTGACGCCGCGGGCGGACTTCGACGACACACCGCCCGACCAGACGCCCGGCCTGCGCTGGTTCCTGGATCCCGCAGGCGCCGTGCGGGCGAAGTACGGGCCCGAGCCGGGCTGGTTCCTGCTGGACCCGACGCTGCGGGTGATGGACCGCGCGCCGCTCGAGGCGCCGCAGACGCTGTTCGCCAGGGTCGCCGGCCTGCCGCCGCCGGGCGATCACGCGGGAACGCCGCTGGTCGCGCCCGTGCTGATCGCGCCCCGCGTCTTCGAGCCGGAGCTCTGCCGACGGCTGATCGCCTACTACGAGGCCGAGGGCGGCCAGCTCTCGGGCGTGATGCGCGACATCGAAGGGCGCACCGTGGGCGTTTTCGACGGCATGAAGCGCCGCCGGGACGTCTCCATCGCCGATCCCGGCCTGCGGGCCGAGCTGGTGGACCGGCTGCAGCGCAGCCTGCTGCCGATGATCCGCCGCACCTTCCACTTCGACGCCACCCGGCTCGAGCGCTACCTGGTGGCCTGCTACGACGCCGCCGAAGGGGGCTACTTCCACCCGCACCGCGACAACCAGGCGCTGGGCACTGCGCATCGCCGGTTCGCGGTCTCGATCAACCTCAACAGCGAGGAGTTCGAGGGCGGCGACCTGCGCTTCCCCGAGTTCGGGCCGCGCACCTACCGGCCGCCGACCGGCGGGGCCGTGGTGTTCTGCTGCAGCCTGCTGCACGAGGCGACGCCGGTGACGCGGGGCCGCCGCTACGCGTTCCTGCCGTTCCTCTACGACGAGGCGGGCGAGGCCGTCCGCCAGGAGAACGCCGACAAGCTCGACCTCACGCCCGCGCCGCGGGACTCGCGCTAAGGCGCGGTTCATCGGCGCCGCGCCAACCTCTCGCCGGAATTCGCCACCAAGAGTCCGCCCCGACGATGACCCGCCTTCCTGCCCTGATCCTCGCGCTTGCGTTCGCTGGTTCTGCCGCCGGCGCAACGGCCGCTGTGTCCTCGCCTATCCAGCCGGGCTACTGGGAATCCACCAACCGCCTGCTCTCGCCCATCAAGCAGACCAAGACCGAGCGGCGCTGCATCACCCCGGCCGACGTGGACAAGTTCGTCTCCGGCCCGTCCAACCGCCACTACGCCTGCACCTATCCAACCAAGGTGTTCGCTAGCGGCAAGATCACGCTGAAGGGCACGTGCGTCAGCAAGAAGGGCCACAAGGTGGCTGTGCAGGGCGCGGGCTCGTACACGCCCACCAGCTTCGACCTGACCGCCGAGATCGCCACCGAGTTCCTGGGCCTCGACATCACCGGCAAGGCGTCCACCGAGGCGCGGCGCATCGCCGACACCTGCCCGCCGCCCGAGCCGAAGCCGGAAGAGGCAAACTAGGATAGTCGCGACGTCATCCCGCGCGAGATGGCGAACGTGGATGGGGATACCTTGACTTGGCGGCCCTCAGCCGCTCCCTCTCCCGCTCGTGACCGACACCTCCATCACCTACGCCGGCTACCTCGGCCTCGAGCGCCTGCTGAGCGCCCAGCACCCGACCAGCGACCGCCACGACGAGCTGCTGTTCATCATCATCCACCAGACGAAGGAGCTGTGGCTCAAGGAGATCATCCACGAGGTGAAGCTGGCCAAGCGGCTGATCCGCGGCGGCGACGTGGAGCCGGCCTACAAGGCCCTGGCGCGGGTCTCGCGCATCCAGACGATCATGACGCTGTCGTGGGACGTGCTGGCGACCATGACGCCGGCCGACTACCTGACCTTCCGCGGGGGTCTGGGGACCAGCTCCGGCTTCCAGTCGTGGCAGTTCCGGACGGTGGAGTACCTGCTGGGCCTGAAGGACGCCTCGTTCCTGGCCTTCCAGGAAGAGGGCAGCGAGGCGATGGCCGAACTGAAGGCGGCGCTCGAGGCGCCCAGCCTCTACGATGACGCGCTGGCGCGGATGGCCGATAACGGCCTGCCGATTCCCCGCGAGATCCTGGAGCGGGACGTCTCGCAGCCCTACGAGCCCTCGACCGCGGTGGAGGATGCCTGGCTGGCCGTCTATCGGGACACGCCGAGCTACTGGGAGCTCTACCAGCTGGCCGAGAAGCTGGTGGACCTGGACGACGCGCTGCTGACCTGGCGGCACAAGCACGTGCTAACCGTCGAGCGGATCATCGGCGGCAAGCGCGGCACTGGCGGCACCGAGGGCGCAAGCTACCTGCAGCGCACCCTGCAACGCCGCTGCTTCCCGGAACTGTGGTCGCTCAGGACGCGGCTGTGAACATGCGGACCCGCGCGATCAATTCCCCCGACGCGCCGGCGGCCGCCGGCGGCTACGCCCAGGCCGTGGAGGTGACGGGCGCGCAGCGGCTGCTGTTCGTCAGCGGGCAGATTCCCGTGGATCGTGAAGGCGTTACTCCGAAGGGCTTCACGTCGCAGGCTGAGCTCGCCTGGGCCAACGTCGAGGCGCAGCTCAAGGCCGCGGACATGACCCTGGACAACCTGGTCAAGGTGACCACGTTCCTCGCAGACCGCGCCCACGCCCTGGAGAACCGCGACGTGCGCAACGCCGTCCTGGCCGACCGCACGCCGGCGCTCACCGTGATCATCACCGGCATCTTCGATCCCGACTGGCTGATCGAGATCGAGGCGGTGGCGGCGGGATAGGACGTTGACCCCTCACCACCTCGGCGAAGTGGCGGAGGTACGCGAGAACAAAATTCCCCTTCGACGCGAAATTCTAGCGCTTGAATTCCCCTAGAACGGGATTTCGTCGTCCAAGTTGGCGGAGAAATCCTCGCTGGGACGCGAACCGCCGCTCGAGCGCGGGCCTGAGGAGAAGCCGCCGGCGCCCGACGAATAGCCGCCCTCGCCCTGCTCGGCGTCGCCGCCGCGGCCATCCAGCATGGTGAGTTCGCCGCGGAATTTCTGCAGCACGATCTCAGTGGAGAACTTCTCCTGGCCCGACTGGTCCTGCCACTTGCGGGTCTGGATCGCGCCTTCGACGTAAACCTTGGCGCCCTTGCGCAGGTAGTTCTCGCAGACCTTCACGATG
>NZ_DASWTE010000234.1:0-28459 GCF_036402295.1 Phenylobacterium sp. | reverse complement strand
CCGAACATCGAGAGCATCGAAGTGAAGCGCCGCGGCGTCGTCCGTCGCGCCAAGCTGTACTACCTGCGCGACCGCCGCGGTAAGTCGGCACGCATCGCCGAGCGCCAAATGACGGCGGCGGTGAAGGAAGAGCCGGCGTCGGAAGCCTAAGGGCTTCGAGAGCTACGGAATTTCGAACGGCGGCTGGAGCGATCCAGCCGCCGTTTTGCTATCCGGGCGCTGGAAGTGATCGAGCGTGCACTTTTCGGCTTGCGCCACTCTCATATCCGAGTCACTCTCATCATAAGAGTAACTCGGAGCCCACATGAAGTCGAAGTCGTTCGCCGGCATGCGCTGCTCGATCGCGGGGGCCCTGGAGGCCATCGGCGACCGATGGGCGATCCTGGTCCTGCGCGACCTGGCGCTGGGCCTGTCGCGCTACGACGAGCTGCAAGCCAGCTCGGGCATCCCGAACACGACGCTGTCGACGCGGCTGAAGCATCTCGAGGCCCACGGTCTCGTCGAGAAGCGGCCCTACCAGGACAACCCGCCGCGCCACGCCTACGCGCTGACCGAGAAGGGCCGCGACCTCTGGAAGGTGACCACGGCGCTGCGCGAGTGGGGCGACCGCTGGGACGCCACGGGCTACGGCGCGCCCACCGTGGAGGTGGTGGATCGCGACACAGGCCGCGACCTGACCCTGGCGCTGGTCGACCCGCAGACCGGCCGCGCCGTTCCGCGCGAGCGCATCCAGTACCGCCCCGGACCGGGCGCCGATGACCTGGTCAAAGCCCTCCTCGACAAGCTCAACCCCGGAGCAGCCGCATGACCCAGCGCCTGGAGTTCTTCTTCGATTTCGCCAGCCCCTACAGCTACCTCGCCCACAGCCAGTTGGGCGGCCTCGGCGCCGAGGTCGCGGTGCGCCCGATGCGGGTGCTGAAGGTGATGGAGGCGGTGGGCAACCAGCCCACGACCATCCAGTCGGCCGCCAAGGGCCGCTACGCCTTTGCCGACCTCGGCCGCTGGGCCGCGCGGTACGGCGTGCCGATCAACGCTCGCAACATGCGCAAGAACGACAGCGCCGCCTGCGCCCGCGCCGTGCTGGCCGCCGGCCGGCTGGGCAAGGCGCGCGAGGCGACGGCGGCGCTGTTCCACGCCTTCTGGGGCGCCGGCGAGCCGCTGACGACGAACTGGGAAATCCTCGCCGTGCTCGACAAGGCCGGGCTCGACATCAAGGCGCTCGAGCCACTGCTCGACGACCCCTCGGTCGCCACGGAGCTGGACGCCAACACCACCGAAGCCGCCGAGCGCGGCGTGTTCGGCGCGCCGACGATCTTCGTGGGCGAGGACATGTTCTTCGGCAACGACCGCCTCGACTTCGTGCGCGAGCGCCTCAACCAGCCGGTGGCCGCGTGAAGCCGCTGGCCCTCGTCACCGGCGTCGGCCCCGGCACAGGAGCCGCCATCGCCCGCCGCTTCGCCGACGGCGGCTATCGCGTCGCCATGCTGGCCCGCGACGCCGATCGGCTCGCGGCGCTGGAGAAGGAGATCGCCGACTCCATCGCGGTCCCCTGCGACGTCACCGACCCCGCGGCGCTGGCGGCAGCCGTCGAGCGCGTCGGCCAGCCCAAGGTGGTCGTGCACAACGCCGTGGGCGGCGCCTTCGGCAGCTTCCGCGACGTGGAGCCGGCGGTGCTGGAGCGCAACTTCCAGGTCAACGTCATGGCGCTGCTGCACCTCGCGCGGCTGGTGACGCCGGCCATGGAGGCGGCGGGCGAGGGCGCGCTGATCGTCACCGGCAACACCTCGGCCCTGCGCGGCAAGGCCAATTTCGCCGGTTTCGCACCGACCAAGGCCGCCCAGCGGATCCTCGCCGAATCCCTGGCGCGCGACCTGGGCCCGAAGGGCGTCCATGTAGCCTACCTGGTCATCGACGCGGTGATCGACCTGGCCTGGACCCGCCAGCGCTTCCCCCAGGCCCCGGACGACTTCTTCATCGCCCCCGCCGACATCGCGGGCGAGGTCTTCCACCTGGCCCACCAGCCGCGCACCGCGTGGTCGTTCCTGGCCGAGGTGCGGCCGTTCCAGGAGAGTTGGTAGGCTTAGAACCCCTCCGGACGCTGCTCAATCCCGTCGTCCAGGGCCAGCCAGTCCACCTTTTCGCTCGTCCAGATGTGGACGGTGGGCTTCAGTGCGTGGCGGTCATCGCAGGTGGCGACGGCCACGCCGACGCGGGCCGGCGGGTCCTTCGGGCAGGCGAACATCGGCGTGCCGCAGCGGGCGCACGAGCGGCGGTCGATGCGGGGTGAGGTGGGCCAGCTCGTCGTCTCGCCTGTCCAGGCGAGGTCCGCGGCCCGGAAGATCGCCCGCGCGAAGAACGGCGCGCCCGTCCAGCGCTGGCAGAGGCGGCAGTGGCAGGCGCGGACGTTCGCAGGGTCGGCCGAGGCGCGCCACCGCACCTGTCCGCACAGGCAGCCGCCTTCGTAGACCGCCATCAGCCACCCTCCGCCGCGTAGGCCGCGAACTCCTTGGCCAGGTGGTCGAACATCAGCCGCATGCGGGGCGAGCCGCGCAGGGTCTCGTGCATGCAGATCCAGATGGGCAGGTGGAAGCTGAACGCCTCGGGCAGCACCGGGACCAGGCCCTCGCGCCGTGCGATCTGGTCCTGGCAGACGCCGATGCCGACCCCGGCGCGAATCGCCGCCAACTGGGCCACGTCGTTGTCGGTGCGATAGGCGAAGAGGTCGCGGGTGATCGGCCGGCCGATCGAGAGGTCGTTGACCATCTCGGGATAGGTGCGGTCGAAGCCGATCAGGGTGCGCTGTTCCAGCTCGTCGAAGTCCTTCGGCGTCCCGTGGCGCTCGAGGTAGTCGGCCGTGGCGTGGAAGCCCAGCTTCAGGTCGCCCGCCTTCTTCGCCACTAGGCTGTTCTGGGTGGGCCGCGCCATGCGGACGGCCACATCGGCGTCGCGGCGGGTGAGGTCTTCGTTCTTGTTGTTGAGCGCCAGCTCGACGGCGATCCCCGGATGGGCCGTGCGGAAGCGCGACAGCATCGGCGGGATCACCTCGATACCGACGATTTCGCTGACCGCCAGCCGCACGACGCCGCCTTCACCGCTGATCAGGCCGTCGATGTCCCGGGTGGCCGTGCTGGCGGCGGCGGCCATGTCGCTGAGGTGCTGCCGAAAGGCGAGCGCGAGATCGGTGGGTTGGAGGCCCCGGGGGCTGCGCAGGAACAGCGGCGCGCCGAGCTGGCGCTCGAGCTGGTCGATGTGCCGGCCCAGCGTCGGCTGGGTCAGCTTCCGGACCCGCGCGGCGGCCGAGAAGCTGCCGGCCTCCAACACGGCGTGCAGGCTCTGCAGCAGGTCCCAGTCGGGGGTCTCGGCCATGCGCCAGCGAATACCTGTTCTGCGTCCAAAGGCAATTCCGGTCGGGGCGTCCGCGGCGCACTTGGAAGGGCGAAGAGGAGCCTGCCATGACGACGACCCGAACAGCTTTGGTGGTCGGCGCCACCGGCGGCGTCGGCGGCGCGATCGCCGACCGCCTGCTGGCCGACGGCTGGCTCGTCCGCGCGATCAACCGCGATCCGGAGACGGCCGCCAAGCGCTCCGGACGGACCGGCCTGGAGTGGGTGAAGGGCGACGCCATGGTCGAGGCCGACGTCGTGGCCGCCGCGGCGGGCGCCGAGATCGTCGTCCACGGCGCCAACCCACCTGGCTACAACAACTGGGCCGGCCTGCAGCTGCCGATGCTCAACAGCACCATCGCCGCGGCACGGGCCGCGGGCGCACGGATCCTGTTCCCGGGCACGGTCTACAACTACGGGCCCGACGCCTTCCCGCGCATCGACGAGCGCTCGGCCCAGAACCCTCGCTCGCGGAAGGGCGCCATCAGGGTGCGCATGGAGCAGGCTCTGCGCGAGGCCGGCGTCCCCGTCCTTATCCTACGCTGCGGCGACTTCTTCGGCCCGAAGCCCGGCAACAACTGGCTGTCGCAGGGCATCGTCCCGGTGGGTCGGCCGATCACCTCGGTGACCTACCCGGGACCTCTCGAGATCCCGCACACCTGGGCCTACCTGCCCGACGTCGCCCAGACCTTCGTACGCCTGCTGGCGACCGACCTCGGCGCGTTCGAGGTGTTCCAGATGCATGGCCACGAAGTCACCGGCCACCAGCTGGTCGCCGGCCTCGAAGCCGCGGCCGGCCGCAAGCTGAAGGTGGGCCGCCTGCCCTGGCCGGCGCTGGCGCTGGTCGCGCCGTTCAACGAGACGCTCCGGGAGATGCGCGAGATGCGCTACCTCTGGGATGAGCCGGTGCTCCTGGACGACGCGCGGCTGGTCCGCCAGCTGGGCGCCGAGCCCCGCACGCCGCTCGTGGAAGCGCTGCGGATCGCCTTGCAGGGCCAGGGGGCGCTGCCCTCCCTCAATGGGAAGAGGAATCGCTTGGCCTTGGAGTCGAATTGTTAGGTCGAAGCACCTCGCGGTGATCTCCTCCGTCGGAGGAGGGGCGGGGCGGTGGAGAGCTTTTCGGACTGTTTCGGCGAGGTGCCGATCCGCGGGCGCAGAACGCGCGGCATGATCTTCTGGAGCTGATCGTCCGCTCTTACCTGCTCTCTGCCCAGCTCGATGCGCAGCGCATGATCGACGTCGCCCGAACCCACTGGACCATCGAAAACCTGCTCCACTGGGGGCTCGACCTCACCTTCCGTGAGGATCGCGCCCGAAAAGCTCGCTCTCAACATCGCCCGCCACCACCCCGCCAAGGGATCCATGCGCAAGAAGCTCAAGCGCGCCAGCTGGGACGACGCCTTCCTCCTCTCCATTCTGGGCCATATGCGATAGCCCTGCCTTGATGGGGAGGGAGGAGGAGGCTTCGATGACGCTGCAAGGCAAGGTCGCCCTGGTGGCGGGCGCGACACGTGGGGCGGGCCGCGGCATCGCCGTCGAGCTCGGCGCGGCCGCCGCCACCGTCTACGTCACCGGCCGCAGTACGCGGGCCCAGCGCTCGGAATACGACCGGCCCGAGACCATCGAGGAGACCGCCGAGCTGGTGACCGCCGCCGGCGGCAAAGGCGTGGCGATCCCGGCCGACCACCTCGACCCTGCACAGGTGAAGGCGGTCGTCGATCGCATCCGCGCCGAGGCCGGGCGGCTGGACATCCTCGTCAACGACATCTGGGGCGGCGAAGGGAAGTTCGGCTGGAACCAGGCGGTGTGGGAGCACGACCTTGCGATGGGCCTGCACCTGATCGAGCTGGGCGTCCACACCCACCTCATCACGGCGCACCATGCGCTGCCGCTGCTGATCGAGAACCCCGGCGGCCTGCTCGTCGAGGTGACCGACGGGACGAAGGCCTACAACGAGGACCACTACCGGCTGTCGCCGTTCTACGACCTCGTGAAGTCGGCGATCATCCGCATGGCCTGGGCGCACGCGAAGGACCTGGAAAAGCACGGCGCCACGTCGGTGTGCGTGACGCCCGGCTGGCTGCGCTCGGAGATGATGCTGGACGCCTTCAAGGTCACCGAGGCCAACTGGCGCGACGCCACGAAGAAGGTCCCGCACTTCGTCATCTCGGAGAGCCCACGCTTCGTCGGCCGCGCGGTGGCGGCGCTGGCCGCCGACCGCGACCGCGCCCGCTGGAACGGCCAGTCCACCTCCTCGGGCGATCTCGCCAAGGTCTACGGCTTCACCGACGTCGACGGCAGCCGGCCGGACGCCTGGCGTTACATCGTCGAGGTCGACGAGGCCGGGAAACCCGCCGACGCGACGGGCTACCGCTAGGCCGTCTCGGTCGCCCGGGCCGCCTGCGCTTTCCGTTCGCGACGGCGTCTCGTCAGGATGTGTTCGGTGTAGCCGTTGGGCTGCTCGCGGCCCTTGAAGACCAGGTCGAGGGCGGCCTGGTAGGCGACGCTGCCGTCGAGGTCGCCGGTCATCGGCGTGTAGGTGGGGTCGTCGGCGTTCTGGCCGTCCACGACCTTGGCCATGCGGGCCATGGTCTCGCGCACCTGGGCGTCGGAGCAGACGCCGTGGTGCAGCCAGTTGGCGATGTGCTGGCTGGAGATGCGCAGGGTGGCGCGGTCTTCCATCAGGCCCACGTCGTGGATGTCGGGCACCTTGGAGCAGCCGACGCCGTGGTCGATCCAGCGGACCACGTAGCCCAGGATGCCCTGGGCGTTGTTGTCCAGCTCCTGCTGCACGTCGGCCGGGCTCCAATTGGACTTGGCCAGCGGCGGGGTCAAAAGCTCGTCCGTGCCGGTGGTCGTCCCCGCGGCGGCCATCTGCGCCTGCACGGCCGGGACCTCGACCTCGTGGTAGTGCAGCGCGTGCAGCGCCGCGGCGGTGGGCGAGGGCACCCACGCGGTGTTGGCGCCGGCCTTCGGGTGGCCGACCTTGGTCTTCAGCATGTCGGCCATCATGTCGGGCGCAGCCCACATGCCCTTGCCGATCTGGGCCTTGCCCTGGAAGCCGGTCGCCAGGCCGATCTCGACGTTGCGGCGCTCGTAGGCGGGCAGCCACGGCTCGGCCTTGATGGCGTCCTTGCGCGCGACGGGGCCGGCTTCCATGGCGGTGTGGATCTCGTCGCCGGTGCGGTCGAGGAAGCCGGTGTTGATGAACACCACCCGGTCCTTCGCCGCGGCGATGCAGGCCTTGAGGTTGGCGCTGGTGCGGCGCTCCTCGTCCATGATGCCGATCTTGACGGTGTTGCGGGCGAGGCCGAGGGCGTCTTCCACCAGGTCGAACAGGCGCACGGCCAGCGCCACCTCGTCGGGCCCGTGCATCTTGGGCTTCACGACATAGACCGAGCCCGCGGGACTGTTGCGGCGCGCGCCCTTGATGTCGTGCAGGGCGGCGGTGACGGTGATGAGCGCGTCGACGACGGTCTCGAACACCGGCTCGCCGTCGAAGCGGACCATGTCGGTGGTCATGTGGTGGCCGACGTTGCGGACCAGCAGCAGGCTGCGGCCCTTCAGCGTCAGCGGCTTGCCGCTCGAGGTGGCGTAGACGCGGTCCTCGTCCAGCCGGCGCGTCTCGGTCTTGCCACCCTTCTGGAAGGTGGCGGCGAGGTCACCGCGCATCAGACCCAGCCAGTTGCGGTAGACGTTCGTCTTGTCCTCGGCGTCGACGGCGGCGACCGAGTCCTCGCAGTCCTGGATGGCGGTGAGCGCGGCCTCGACCAGCAGGTCGGCGACGCCGGCGGGGTCGTCCTTGCCGACGCTGTGGGTCCGGTCGATCAGGATCTCCACGTGCAGGCCGTTGTGCTTGAGGAGCACGCCTGTGGGCGCGTCGGCGTCGCCGCGCCAGCCTGCGAGCTGGCCTGGCGTGGCGAGGCCCGCGTCCTGGCCGTTCTCGAAGTGGACGACTAGGTCGCCGTTGATCACTGCGTAGCTGACGGCGTCGGCGTGGCTGCGCTGGGTAAGCGGCGCGATCTTGTCCAGGAAGGCGCGGGCGTAGGCGATCACCTTGGCGCCGCGGACCGGATCGTAGCCCTTGCCGCCGGTCGGCGGCTCCAGCGCGTCGGTGCCGTAGAGGGCGTCGTAGAGGCTGCCCCAGCGGGCATTGGCGGCGTTCAGCGCATAACGGCCGTTGGAGACCGGCACGACGAGCTGCGGCCCGGCGACCTTGGCGATCTCGGGGTCGACGTTCCGGGTGCCGATCTTGAAGTCCGCGGGTTCGGGCAGCAGGTAGCCGATGCCCTTCAGGAACTCGGTGTCGGCGGCGACGTCGAAGGCCTGGCCGCGGCGCGCCTTCCAGCGGGCGTCGATCCTCTCCTGCAGCTCGTCGCGGCGGCGCAGCAGGCCCACGTTGGTGGGTGTGAAGTCGGCGAGGATGGTCTCTAGCGACGACCAGAAGGCCTGCGGGCCCACGTCGGTCCCGGGCAGAAGCTCCTTCTCCACGAAGGCTTGCAGCATGTCGTCGACGACGAGGCGGGGCGTGATGTTCATGGGCCTGACCGGGCTCTCAAGGAAACTGGGGAACAGGTCGCATCATCCCGCCGGGACGAAGCGAAAAAAAGGGCGGCCCGAGACATCCCAGGCCGCCCGTCGGACACGTCAGAACCGGCGCGCGGGTTACGCGAACTGGTTCATCGTGTTGTGGACGCCGCCGGCCTTCAGGGCCGCTTCACCGGCGAAGTATTCCTTGTGGTCGTCGCCGATGTCGGACCCCGACATGTTCTGGTGCTTCACGCAGGCGATGCCCTGGCGGATCTCCTCGCGCTGGACCTTCTTGACGTAGCCCAGCATGCCCTGCTCGCCGAAGTACTCCTTGGCCAGGTTGTCGGTGCTGAGCGCGGCCGTGTGGTAGGTCGGCAGGGTGATCAGGTGGTGGAAGATCCCCGAGCGCTTGGCGGCGTCGCGCTGGAAGGTCCGGATCTTCTCGTCGGCTTCGGCGGCCAGCTCGGTGCCGTCGTAGTCGACGCTCATCAGGCCGTCGCGGCTATACGCCGACACGTCCTTGCCGGCCGCCTTCCAGGCGTCGTAGACCTGTTGGCGGAAGTTGAGCGTCCAGTTGAACGACGGGCTGTTGTTGTAGGCCAGTTTGGCGTTCGGGATGACCTCGCGGATGCGGTCGACCATGCCGGCGATCTGCTCGATGTGCGGCTTCTCGGTCTCGATCCACAGCAGGTCGGCGCCGTTCTGCAGCGAGGTGATGCAGTCGAGGACGCAGCGGTCCTCGCCGGTGCCGGCGCGGAACTGGAACAGGTTGGACGGCAGGCGCTTCGGACGCAGCAGCTTGCCGGCGCGGTTGATGATCACGTCGCCGTTCTTCAGGTCGGCCGGCGCGATCTCCTCGCAGTCGAGGAAGCTGTTGTACTGGTCGCCGAGGTCACCCGGTGTGGAGCTGACGGCGATCTGCTTGGTGAGGCCAGCGCCGAGCGAGTCGGTGCGGGCGACGATGATGCCGTTGTCGACGCCCATCTCGAGGAAGGCGTAGCGGAGCGCGCGGATCTTCGCGACGAAGTCCTCGTGCGGGACCGTGACCTTGCCGTCCTGGTGGCCGCACTGCTTCTCGTCGGAG
Organism: Phenylobacterium sp.; assembly: GCF_036402295.1. Classification (GTDB taxonomy): domain Bacteria; phylum Pseudomonadota; class Alphaproteobacteria; order Caulobacterales; family Caulobacteraceae; genus Phenylobacterium. Next base: position 19,462 of record NZ_DASWTE010000234.1, on the reverse strand, counting down.
ACCTGGTTTTCGATCTGCAGCGCGCAGGCGCCCGCCTCGATCATCTTCTTGGCCAGCAGGTAGGTGGCTTCCGCGTTGCCGAAGCCCGCGTCGATGTCGGCGATGATCGGGACCACGTGGGTCTCGTAGTTGTCGATCGCGTCGACCAGCTTCTGTTCCTTGGCCTTGTCGCCGGCCGCGCGCGCGGCGTCGAGATCGCGGAACAGGCCGCCCAGTTCGCGGGCGTCGGCCTGCTTCAGGAAGGTGTAGATCTCTTCGATCAGCGCCGGGACGCTGGTCTTCTCGTGCATCGACTGGTCCGGCAGCGGGCCGAATTCCGAGCGCAGCGCGGCGACCATCCAGCCCGACAGGTAGATGTAGCGGCGCTTGGTCGTGCCGAAGTGCTTCTTGATCGAGATCAGCTTCTGCTGGGCGACGAAGCCGTGCCAGCAGCCCAGGCTCTGGGTGTAGTTGGCGGGGTCGGCGTCATAGGCCGCCATGTCCTCGCGCATGATGCCGGCGGTGTACTTGGCGATCTCGAGGCCGGTCTTGAACCGGTTCTGCAGCCGCATGCGGGCCACGGACTCGGCGCTGATGCCATCCCACGCGCCGGCCTTGCCCTTGATGAGCTGGCCCATCTCGATGATGTGGTCCTGGTACGCCATTGCCGAAATCCCCAGACAGGAAAGAGAAGTTGCAGGCGGCGTATCCTGCCTTCCGCGGATGGGCGAGAGCCTCCGCGGTGCGGTTGTCAGACTTTACAAGATTTCTCTGTAATGTTGTAAAGGCTTACAGATCAGAGACCTGACATGCCTGCCGAGCGCCGCCTTTACGTCGGCCCCAGCCTGCGCCGCCTCCGGCGCGACCTGGGCCTCACCCAGTCCGACATGGCCTCGGACCTGGAGATATCGCCGTCGTACGTCGCGCTCCTGGAGCGCAACCATCGGCCGCTCAGCGCCGAGCTGCTGCTGCGGCTGGCGCGCACCTACAAGATCGACATGGACGCCCTGGCCGGCGACGCCTCGGCCGACGACATCGCGCGGCTGCAAACGGTGCTGAAGGACCCGATGTTCGCCGACATCGACCTGCCCAGCCTCGAGGCGGCGGACGTCACCACCAACTTCCCGGGCGTCACCGAGGCGCTGCTGCGGCTCTACACGGCCTATCGCGAGGAGCAGCTGGCGCTGGCGGACCGCGGCGTCGAGGTCGAGGCGGGCGCCACGCCGGGCCCCGACGTCTCGGATCCGGTGGCGGAGTCGCGGCGCTTCCTGGAGGCGCGGCGCAACAGCTTCCCCAGCCTGGACGACGCCGCCGAGCGGCTGGCCCAGCAGGTGGCCGCCCACGACAGCTTGGCCGGCTACTTCAAGGCCCGGCACGGCCTGCGCGTCCGCCGCCTGCCGCCCGAGGTGATGGTGGGCTCGACGCGCCGCCTCGACCGCCACCGGCGCGAGGTGCTGCTCTCGGACGAGCTGGACAACGCCAGCCAGACTTTCCAGCTGGCCCTGCAGCTCGCCTACCTGGAGATGGACGACGACGTCGCCGCCATCGTCAGCGGGGGTGGGTTCGCCACCGAAAGCGGCGAGCGGCTGACGCGCCGGGCGCTGGCCAGCTACGCGGCCGCGGCGCTCTTGATGCCCTACACGGCGTTCGCGCGGGCGGTGGAGGCGCGGCGCTACGACATCGAGGCGCTGTCGCGGCAGTTCGGAGCCAGCTTCGAGCAGGTGGCCCACCGGCTCACCACCCTGCAGAAGCCGGGACATGAGCGGGTGCCGTTCTTCTTCATCCGCGTGGACGAGGCGGGCAACATCTCCAAGCGCCTGGACGGGGCCGGCTTCCCGTTCGCACGGCACGGCGGCGGCTGCCCGCTGTGGAACGTGCACCAGGCTTTCCGCACGCCGCGCCAGATCGTCACCCAGTGGCTGGAACTGCCCGACGGCCAGCGCTTCTTCTCCGTCGCCCGTACGGTGACCGCCGGCGGCGGCGGTTACGGCAAGGCCCGGGTGGAGCGGGCCATCGCGCTGGGCTGTGCAGCCGAGCATGCGCCGCGGCTTGTCTACACCGACGGCCACCCCCAGGGACCGGACCAGGCGACCCCCATCGGCGTCACCTGCCGCATCTGCCACCGGACGGAATGCACGGCGCGGTCTGCCCCACCGATCGGCCGCCAGATCCTGCCCGATGACATCCGCCGTACAAGCGCCCCGTTCGGGTTCTCCGATACGTGAAATTCGCCCCGTTCCCCGAATTGGGCAGGGCGGATCTTCGAAAATGCGGCGTTCAGTGACGTTAACGTCACGTCCCCTCTTGGCGCGGCGCCGCTTTCCGAGTCATCTAAACGTTTCAGTGGGGAAACAAACTTCTATGGCCCAACGTAGCGCCGCGGCGAAGTCCACGGACCGGTTCGAACGTAAGCGTGAGGCCATCCTGGATGCTGCAACACACATCCTGAACCGCAAGGGGATCAAGGGGCTGACGCTGGGCGACACCGCCGCGGCCGTCGACCTGTCGACCACCAGCGTCACCTACTACTTCAAGCGCAAGGACGACCTGGCGGCCGCCTGCATCACGCGGGGCATCGAGACCCTGCACGACATCGCCGACCTGGCGACCCGCGCGCCCACGCCGCCCGAGCGGCTGCACAGCTTCCTGACCCGCTACCTCGACGTGCTGAAGCAGACGGTGGAGGGGACCGCCCCGCCGCTGCCGATCATCTCCGAACTGCGTGCGCTCACCTCGCCGCGGCGCGAGGAGGTGGCCACCGCCTACGGCCGGTTGTTCCGGAAAGCGCGCCAGATCTTCGACCACCCCGACATGCTGTGGATGTCGCGCGGCCGGCGCACGGCGCGCACCCGCATGCTGCTGGAACAGGTGTTCTGGGGCGGCGCGTGGCTCGCCAAATACGACCCCGAGGACTACCCGCGCATCCGCGACCGGATGGTCGACATCTTCATCCACGGCATGGCGACCGAGAAGGACGAGTGGGCCCCGGCGGCGATCGCCATGGAGAAGCTGGCGGCCCGGGACGGTCCCGAGCTGGCCCGCGAGACCTTCCTGCTGGCAGCGACCCGGCTGATCAACCGGCGCGGCTATCGCGGCGCTTCGGTCGACAAGATCTCGGCCGAGCTGAACGTGACCAAGGGCAGCTTCTACCACCACAACGAGGCCAAGGACGACCTTGTGGTGGCCTGCTTCGAGCGCAGCTTCGAGGTGATGACGCGGGCCCAGCGGATGGCCATGGAGCTGCCCGGCAGCCAATGGGACAAGCTCGCAGCCTGCGCGGCGGCGCTGGCCGAGTTCCAGCTCTCGGATCACGGCCCGCTGCTGCGCACCAACGCGCTGACCGCGCTGCCCGAGCAGATGCGCAAGGTGATGGTGGAGCACTCGAACCGCGTGTCGGACCGCTTCGCCTCGATGATCTCGGACGGCATCGCCGAGGGGTCCCTGCGGCCGGTGGACCCGTTCATCGCCTCGCAGATGCTGAACGCGACGCTCAACGCCTGCGCCGAGCTGGGCTACCTGGTGCCGGACGTGCGGCCCAAGGCGGCGGCCTCGGTCTTCGTGCGCCCGCTGCTGATGGGCATCTTCGAGCGGTAGTTGCGGCGCCGCAGGCGCAGTTCTTCGAACCACGGATTTCACGGATTGCACGGATTGGCGCCCAGGGCGCCGCCGCCGGCATCCGTGAAAATCCGTGAAATCCGTGGTTGGCCTTCTTCGGCGCTGCGCGCCGTCGGGCGGTCAGGCCTTCTCCACCGCGATTTCCCCCGACCCGATCCCCGGCCCCGCCTCCGCGGCGGCCTGTTCGCCGGCGGCGTCGCGGGCCTTGAGGGTCTCGAGGTTCTCCATGTGGCGCTTGCGGTTGATCGTGTAGGTCGAGATCAGCGCGATGCCGATGGCGTAGAAGCCCACGATCATCGGGATGTAGGCGAGGCCCAGGTTGCGCAGCACGTCGTCGGGCACCTGGCCGCGCTCGGCCTTGTCGGGGAAGCCGATGAAGGCCAGCACCGTGGTCGCCACCAGCACGCCGCCGCTGGAGACCGCGCGGCGCAGGACGTTATTGGCCGACATCAGCAGGCCCTCGGAGCGGCGGCCCGTCTTGACCTCGGCGTCCTCGACGACGTCGGCCACCAGCGACTGCAGCAGGATGGCGATGATCCCGGCCAGCGTCGCGTTCACGATCTCCTCGCCGTAGAGCAGCCAGAGCAGCTCGGGCGTGCCGTTGGCGGGGGCGAGGCCCAGGAGGCGCAGCGACACGGGCGTGATGTGGACGCCCACCGCGCAGATGAAGGTGGCCACCGCGCCCCACTTCTTGCCCAGCCACTTGCCCACGACCGGGGCCAGGAACACGCCGATGAAGCCGCCGATCACGCTCATGGTGGCGAGGCCGGCGAGCTGCACCTGCCGCAGCTCCCAGAAGTAGAGCCCGAAGTAGATCTCCAGCCCGTTCCGCGCGCCGACCCCCACGGCCACGAACATGCTGGCCAGCGCCATGGCGATGAACGAGCGGTTGTTCAGGGTGTGGAACATCTCCACCGCCATGCCCTTCAGCGTGATCGTCCGCTTGGGCGGCTCGGCCAGGTAGGGGATGCGGTGGGCGGTGCCGAACACCGACAGGATGATGGTGGTGAAGATGATGATCGCGCCGGTCAGCGAGTAGGCGAAGTAGCCGTCGCGGGCCAGCACGCCGCCGCCGCCGTCGGGCCGCTCCTTGAGGAACACCTGGTAGGCCAGGATCGTCATGCCCAGGCCTCCGGCGACCATGAAGAAGTGGCGCATCGCAAGCAGGTTGGTGCGCTCGTCGTAGCCCTTGGCCAGCTCGGGGGCGAGGGCCTGGTGCGGCAGCTCGAAGAAGGTGTCGAAGAAGCGCACCGAAAAGATCAGCACCATCAGGTAGACGCCGAGCGCCTGGTCGGTCCAGCCGATGGGCGGGTTCCACAAGAGGAAGAAGCAGACGGCGTAGGGCAGGGCTGCGGCCAGCATGAAAGGGTGGCGGCGGCCCCAGCGCGAGCGGACGTTGTCCGAGATCTGCCCGAGGATCGGGTCGAGGACGGCGTCGAACAAGAGCGCCATCGCCAGGATGCCGCCCACCATCTGCGGCGGCAGGCCCACGACCTGATTGTAGAAGATCACCAGGAACGTCGAGAGCGCCCGGAGCTTCAGGTTCGTCGCCGTCGAGCCGACGGCGTAGGCCAGCTTGGTCGGGATACCCAGGCGCGGCGCGTCGGCCGCGCGGGCGGCAGAGGTCATTCGGCGTTCCTCCGTCACGGCCGCCGGGAGCGTCTCGCGCGCCCCTCGTCAGCCTGCCGGGACGGTGCGGGCGGCCTTCCCGAGCGTCAACGTTTTTGATTTTTCGGTATGGACACATTGGCCGGGCGCTGCCGCTCCCGGTGGCGCTCGATGTCTTCCGGTTCCTCGGAGTCGAGGTCGCGCAGGTCGGTGCGCGCGTCGGAATGGGCGCGCAGCAGCTCGTCCAGCTTGGCCTGGATCGCCTGAGTGTCGCGGTGGGCGGCGCGCTGGATGAAGAGCGTCATCAGCCAGGCCGCCAGCGCCGCGCCGCCGTGCATGTCGAAGCTCTCGCGGTCGAAGATCAGCCAGGCGGCGATGTAGACGCCGAGCGCGAGGAAGGCGATCGGACGCGCAGTGAGCACGCCCAGGTCGGTTAGGGAGCGTTGGAGGAGGCTGGCCATCCGCGCCGAACGCCGGACGGCCTTTGCCGTTCCGATCAGCCCGCGGTGAGGATCACCTTGCCCACGTGGGCGCCGCCCTCGAGGTGGGCGTGGGCGGCGGCCGCGTCCTCCAGCGGGAAGGTCCTGTCCACCTGCGGCTTGACCTTGCCGGCGGCGATCCAGGGCCAGACCACGCGCTCGACCTCGGCGGCCAGGCGGGCCTTCTCGTCGGCGTCGCGCGGGCGCAGCGTCGAGCCGGTGATGACCGCACGCTTCTGCATGATGCGGAAGATCGGCACGCTGATCTCGCCGCCGGCCTGGGCGGCGATGTAGACGATGCGGCCGCCGGTCTTCAGGGCGTCGAGGTTCTTCGCGAAGTAGTCGCCGCCCACCATGTCGAGCACCACGTCGACGCCGCCCTCGCGCTTGGCGACCTCGGCGAAGTCCTCGGCGGTGACGTCGACGGCCACGTCGGCGCCCAGCGACAGCGCGGCCTGCGCCTTGTCGGCCCCGCGGCCGGTGGCGATCACCTTGGCGCCGGCGGCCTTGGCCATCTGGATGGCGGTGACGCCGATGCCCGAGGTGGCGCCGTGCAGCAGCAGCGTCTCGCCGGCCTTCAGCGCCCCATGCTCGAAGATGTTGGCGTAGACGGTGAAGACGGTCTCTGGCAGGCCCGCGGCCTCCTCGAACGACAGGCCCTCCGGCATCGGCAGCGCGTGGCGGGCGTCGACCACGGCGTACTCGGCGTAGCCGCCGCCGCCCAGCAGGGCTGTGACCTGGTCGCCGGCCTTCCAGCGGCCCGCGCCCACGGCCACGTCGCCGGCCACCTCGAGGCCCAGGGTGTCGGGCGCGCCGGGCGGCGGCGGGTACATGCCCAGCCGCTGGACGATGTCGGGGCGGTTCACCCCGGCCGCGCGGACCCGGATCAGGATCTGGCCGGGCCCGGGCTTCGGCAGCGGGATCTGCGCCGCTTTCAGGGCCGCGGCCGGGCCTCTGCCGCCCTCCACGGCGATGGCGGTCATGGTCTCGGTCTCGACGGGGCTCGTCATGGAAATGTCCTGAAACTTGCCATTGGGGCGCTCAATCGGTCAGATAGCCACCCTTTAGGGGGACGCAAAGGAGGGTTCGAACATGGATGAACCTGCTGACGTCCGGGTCGGGCGCGGCCAGCGCCTCATCGAGGCCTGCCGCGAGGACCTCGACCTCTACGCCGTATCGGAGCTTGAGGAGCGCCTGGAGATCCTGGCCTCCGAACGCGCGCGCGTGCAGGCCCAGATCGAGAAGAAACTCTCGGGCCGCGCGGCCGCGGACGCCCTCTTCTCGCCGCGCGCCAACTGACCTCCTGGCACGGGCGTTGCAGCGCCCTATCGATCCGCGACCTTTCGTTCAGGGCGTGGAAACCACAAGCGGTGTAGAGTTGGCGCGATGCAGGACACCCTTAAGCCCGACTGGCGCGACGACGTGATCCAGGACTTCGCCAGGTCCGAGCTGTTCGAGCGCACCTTCCAGGAGGGGATGGAGCTGGTCGAGGAGACCGCCACCTACCTCGACGGCGAGGGGCGCCAGGAATCCAAGCTGCTGTCGCGCAACGCCGCCCTCGCCTATGCAGCCGAGAGCATGCGGCTGACGACGCGGCTGATGCAGGTGGCCTCGTGGCTGCTGGTCCAGCGGGCCGTGCGCGAGGGTGACATGGCGCCCGCCGCCGCCTGCGAGGACCGCTATCGCCTCAACGCCGACGACGTGGCCCGCAACGGCGAGTCCGACGGCTCGCGCGGCGAACTGCCCCGCGGCCTGACGGGCCTGGCCGACCGCGCCGAGCGCCTGTACGAGCGCGTCCGCCACCTGGACCGCCGCATGTACCTGGAGAGCCAGACCGCCGAACCGGCCAACCCGGTGCTGGGCCAGCTGGACCGACTGAAGAACGCCTTCGGGGGGTAGTCCCAAAACGGGGTGTCATCCCGGTTTCGCGAAGCGAAGACCGGGACCCACTGAGCTCTGATCTTCGTGGAGGGGCGCGGCATCGACGCTGCGGCTCAATCCCATGCGCCGCGCTCAATGGGTCCGGTCCTTGGCTGCGCCAAGACCGGGATGACAACCGTAGGAGTGGGTGCGCAAACGAAAACGCCGCGAAGGTTGCCCCTCGCGGCGTTCCTGTTCTTAGGGTCTGGATCCCCGCCTTCGCGGGATGAGTCCGGCTAGCGCCGGCTTACTTGCGCGTGAAGGCGCCGAACTTGGCGTTGAAGCGCGACACGCGGCCGCCGCGGTCGAGCAGCTGGTGGCCGCCGCCGGTCCAGGCCGGGTGGGTCTTCGGATCGATGTCCAGATTCAGCGTGTCGCCTTCCTTCCCGTAGGTGGAACGCGTCTGGTAGCTGGTGCCGTCCGTCATCACGACGGTGATGAAGTGGTAGTTGGGGTGGATGTCTTGTTTCATCGAACGGACGCCTGACGTATGGGAGCGGCCGAATTTGGCCGGCCGCCCGCGAGGGGGCGGTGAAAATGGAAGCCGCGCGTATAGAGAAACGCTCGGTGAAATGCAAGGTGCGATGCGATGAGTGTTGAGGGGCCTTCCGTGGCGTCCGCTGCGGTGGAGGGTCGGCCCACCGAGGGCCAGGCCCTGGCCCAGAGCCTGGCTGAGGGCGCGGCCAAGCGCGGCCGCAGCCGCAACGTGGGCGCGTTGCGACGCCTGGCTCCGTTCCTGGCCGCCCACTGGGGCCGGGCGGCGGCCGCGTTCGGCTTCCTGCTGCTCTCCAGCGCCGCGACGCTGGGCATGTCGGGCGCGATCCGGCTGGTGGTGGACCACCTGACCGACCCCGGCCTCGACGCGGCGACGGTGGACCGGCGCTTCATGATCGTGGGCGCGGTGGCCGGCACGCTGGCGATCTCGACGGCGATGCGCTTCTTCTTCGTCACCAGCCTGGGCGAGCGCGTGGTGGCGGACCTCCGCAAGGCCACCTACGCCCACATCCTGAAGCTGGACCCGGCGTTCTTCCTGCAGACGCGCACCGGCGAGGTGCTCTCCCGCCTGACCACCGACATCGCCATCGTCGAGACCCTGCTGGCGACCTCGATCTCGGTGGCGATCCGCAACCTGCTGATCCTGGTGGGTGCGCTGGTCCTGCTGGTGTTCGTGAGCCCGCACCTGACCGGCTTGGTCCTGCTGACCTTCCCGTTCGTGATCGCGCCGCTGTTCCTGTTCGGGCGGCGGGTGCGCAAGCTGACCAGCTCGGCCCAGGACCGGTTCGCCGACGCGGTAGGCTCGGCCGGCGAGAGCCTGGATGCGCTCGAGACCGTGCAGGCCTTCGGGCGCGAGCGGGCGGCGGCCGAGCGGTTCGGCTCGGCGGTCGAGACCGCCTTCCGCGCCCAGATGCAGCGCATCTCCACCCGGGCCCTGATGACCGCGGCGGTGATCGTCTTGGTGTTCGGCGGCATCGTCGGCGTGTTCTGGCTGGGCGTGCACGCGGGCCTGCGCGGCGACATCAGCTGGGGCGCATTGTTCCAGTTCGCCTTCCTGTCGGTGATGGCCGCGAGCTCCGTCGGCGCTCTGGGCGAGACCTGGGGCGACGTGCAGAAGGCGGCCGGCGCCATGGAGCGGGTGGGCGAGCTCTTGGACGCCAAGCCCGGCGTAGCGGCGCCCGCCAACCCGACGGCGCTGCCGGTCCCGCCGCGCGGCGAGGTGGCCTTCGAGGGCGTGACGTTCGCCTACCCGGGCCGTCCCGACCTGCCGGCGCTGAAGAATTTCACCCTCAGCGTACGGCCCGGCGAGCGGGTGGCGCTGGTGGGGCCGTCGGGGGCGGGCAAGAGCACCGTCTTCCGGCTGCTGTTGCGCTTCTACGACCCGCAGGCCGGCCGCGTGCTGCTGGACGGCGTCGACCTGCGCCAGGCCGAGCCCACCGAGGTGCGCGCCCGCATGGCGCTGGTGGCCCAGGAGAGCCCGCTGTTCTCCGGCTCGGCCGCCGACAACGTCCGCTTCGGCCGCGACGGCGCGAGCGACCTCGAGGTGCAGGCGGCCGTGCGGGCGGCCCAGGCCGAGGGGTTCCTCGCTGCCTTGCCGGAAGGCCTGGAGACCCTGGTCGGCGACCGCGCCCGCACGCTCTCCGGCGGCCAGCGCCAGCGGCTCGCCATCGCCCGCGCGTTGATCCGCGAGGCGCCCGTGTTGCTGCTGGACGAGGCGACCTCGGCGCTCGACGCCGAGAACGAGCACCTGGTGCAACGGGCGCTGGACGAAGCGATGAAGGGCCACACCACGCTGGTCATCGCCCACCGCCTGGCGACCGTGTTGAAGGCCGACCGCATTGTGGTCATGGACGAGGGCCGCGTGGTGGAAGAGGGCACGCACAACGAGCTGGTCGCGAAGAACGGGCTCTATGCGAGGCTGGCCGCGCTGCAGTTCGAGGCGGCTTAGGCGCCAAGCACAACAAAAGCTTGTCATCCCGGTTTTGGCCGCAGGCCAAAGACCAGGACCCGTTGAGCTCAGGATTGGGGGCTGCCCGCAGCTTCGCCGCCCGCGCCAAACCACGAACTCAGAGTCTAATGGGTCCCGGTCTTCGCTTCGCGAAACCGGGATGACAACGGAGGTTAGGCGGGGTTCCGCGCCTTCACTGCCAAGCCAGGGAAGTCCGAGAACACGCCGTCGACTCCCGCCGCGTAGAGCGCCCTGCAGAGGGTCTCGGCGTCGCCGTGGTCGGCGGGCGAAGCTCCGCGCTTCAGCTTCGGGGGCAGGAACTGGCTCTCCGCGCGGACCGTCCACGGGTGGACCGCGAGGCCCGCGGCGTGGGCCAGGTCGACCAGCTTCGTTGGGGGGCCGAGCCCTCCGTCCACGACGTCCACGACCATCGGCCACTCCGGCCCTAGGCCATCGGCGAAGGCGGCGATGGCCTTCAGGTCCTCGGGCGTCTTCGTCGGCGCAGCGGCGCCCGTCTGGCCGATCAGCATCACGCGGCGGGCCTTCGAGAGGCCCATGAAGGCCTTCAGCGGCGCCACCTCGAAGCACTGGACGAAGACAGGCGCGGTGCGGCTGTCGAGGCCGTTCTTCTTCAGGGTGTCGGCGAGTCGCTGCTCCATCGGCAGGCCGATGCCGGCGAAGTAGGTGGGGTGCTTCATCTCCGGGTACGTGCCGATGGTGCGGCCGGTGCGGCGGCTCTCGGCCTTCGCGAGGTCGATGACCTCTTGGTAGGTCGGGATCGCGTCACGGCCGTCGAACTTCGCGCTGCCCGGGCGAATCTGCGGCAGGCGCTCGCGGGCGCGGAGCGTCTTCAGCTCGGCCAGGGTGAAGTCCTCGGTGAACCAGCCGGTGATCTTCTGGCCGTCGATCAGCTTCTCGGTCTTGCGGGCGGCGAATTCCGGTCGGCTCGCCACGTCGGTCGTGCCGGCGATCTCGTTCTCGTGGCGGACCACCAGGTGCCCGTCCTTGGTGACGACGAGATCGGGCTCGATGAAGTCGCAGCCCTGCTCGATGGCCAGCTTGTAGGCCATGAGGGTGTGCTCGGGCCGCTCGCCGCTGGCGCCCCGGTGGGCGATGACGATGGGCCGCGTCTTCTGCGCCAGAGCCGGCGAAGCGGCGAAGGTGACGGCGGCGGCAAGGGTGCGGCGGGTGATCATCCCGCCACCTTAGCCTTTATTTTGCGGCGGTCAGGCGACTGAGCAGTTGCGGGTGGATGTCGAGATTGCCGGCCACCACCGAACCCGTGGTCAGCACCTCGCCGCCGCCGTCGGCGTCGGTCACCTTGCCGCCCGCCTCGGTGACCAGCAGCGTGCCGGCCGCCAAGTCCCAGGCGTTCAGGTCGCGCTCCCAGTAGCCGTCGAACCGGCCGGCGGCCACCCAGGCGAGGTCGAGGGACGCGGCGCCGAAGCGGCGCACCCCCGCCACCCGCTGGCTGATCTGATGCAGCTCCTTCAGGAACTTCGCGTGCTGTCCGTGGCCCAGGAACGGGATGCCGGTGGCCAGCACCGACTCGTCCAGCCGCTGGCGCGCCGCCACCCGCAGGCGGTGATCGTTGACGAAGGCCCCCTTGCCCTTCTCGGCCCAGAACGTCTCGTTGGTGATCGGATTGTGGGTCAGGGCCGCCACGACCACGCCCTCGCGCTCGAGCGCGATGTTGATGGCGAAGTGCGGGATGGCGTGCAGGAAGTTGGTGGTGCCGTCGAGCGGGTCGACGATCCACCGGTGGGTCTTGTCCGAGCCCTCGATCAGGCCCCGCTCCTCACCCAGGAAGCCGTAGCCGGGGCGCGCCTTGGTCAGCGCCTCGAAGATCACCTGCTCGGCCTTGAGGTCGGCGGCGGACACGAAGTCGGCCGGCGCCTTCTTGGCCACCTGCAGCTCGGCGAGCTCGCCGAAGTCGCGGTTGAGGCCACGCGCCGCCTTGCGCGCAGCGTCGCTCATCACCTTCAGGAGGGCGGATTGGGTGCTCACGGTTTCAAAAGATCTCGGGCGGAAGAGGGCGCGGAAACTAGTGGCCGGGGTCGCCCGACGCAAGCGGCGTCGCTATCGTGGCCCCATGCAAGGCGATGTGACGCGCGAAGCCCGCTGCTGGTGCGGCGACCTGCGGCTGACGCTGAAGGGCGATCCGTTCTACGTCTCGAGCTGCGCCTGCACCCGCTGCCAGCGGCGGACGGGCGGCTTCTTCGGGGTGACGGTCTATGCGCGGCCGGAGCAGATCGCGGCGCGCTCGGGCGAGACCCAGACATTCAAGCTGTCCGACGGTTCGACCACCTTCCACCGCTGCGCCCGTTGCGGGACCAACCTGTGGTGGGTCCCGGACGAGGAGGACGACGTTATCGGCCTGGCCGGTGGCTGCTTCGTCGGCCAGAACCTGCCGGCGCCCCAGCGGATGGTCTACACGGCGACGCGGCATCCGTGGGTGTGCGTGCCGGAGGGTCTGCCGGAGTACGAGGACGCAGCGCCTGAGTAGTCCTCCTCCCCCTCGGGCTTCGCCTTGGGGGAGAGGAGCCGCTAGCCCCGCTCCGCCACGCCTGCCGCGATCTCCGCGTTGATCGCCTTCACCGCCGCCGCGGGGTCGGCGTGGCTCCACACGCCCGCCGAGACGGCCAGGAAATCCGCGCCCGCCGCGGCAAGGCCCCTAGCGTTCGCGGACGTGATGCCGCCGATGGCGACGCAGGGGACCTCCATGGTCTCCTGCCAGATGGTCAGGATCTCGGGGTCGGCGCGGGCGAGTGCGTCCTTGGTGGTGGTCGGGAAGAACGCCCCGAAGGCCACGTAGTCGGCGCCGGCCTCGGCGGCCTCCATGGCGAGGTGGCGGCTGTCGTGGCAGGTGACGCCGACCATCCGGTCGTTGCCCACCAGTCGGCGGGCCTCGGCGTAGCTGCCGTCGGTCTGGCCGATATGGACGCCGTCGCAGCCCAGGCGGGCCGCGAGGTCGGGGCGGTCGTTCATGATCACGGCCAGGCCGCGGGCCTGGGCGATGGGCAGGATCACGTCGGTCGCGGCGGCGATGATATCGTCCCCCACGTCCTTGAGCCGGATCTGCAGAGCCGCGACATCGCCGGCGTCCAAGGCATGCGCGAGCGTGTGGCCGAAGGCGGCGAGGTCGTCGATCCGCGGCGGGGTGATCAGGTAGAGGCGGCAAAGCGGTTGGGCCATGGCCCTACCTAGCGCAGCAGCAACCTCAGCGCATAGGCGATCGCAGCGCACGAGGCCGCGCCGGTGATGGCGAGGCCACCGAACCAGGCCAGCCGCTTCCAGAGCGGCGGCAGCGGCGTGTCGGCGTCCGGCGGAGGTTCAATGATAGCCGGCATGGGCGCCGACCTTACCGCGGAAGAGCCAGTAGACCCAGACGGTGTAGCCCACGATCGCCGGCAGCAGGATCGCCACGCCGCCCAGCATGAGGCCGAGCGCATTGTCGGCGTTGGCGGCTTCTCGGAAGTCCATGTCGTAGGGGACGATGTTGGGGAAGAAGCCCACCGCGAGGCCGACGTAGCCCGACAGGAAGACCAGGTAGGCGCCGATCAGGGCCCGGCCGTGGCCCCGGCGCAGGCCCCAGACGGTCACCGCGAGGCCGATGAGCCCCAGGAGCGGGATCGGGGTCAGCGGCAGGAGCGCCGCGAAGTCGAACGCCCCGCCCTCGAAGCCCCAACGGGCGGCGATGCGCGGGTGGACGACCAGGGTGGCCAGGCTAACGGCGGCCAGCAGGGCCGCAGTGGCCGCCGCGGCGATCCAGCCCCAGCGGCGGGCGCGGACCTGCAGCGCGCCCTCGGTGCGCCAGATGAGCCAGCCGGCGCCCAGGAGTGTGTAGCCGGCGACCACGCCCACGGCTACCAGCAGGCTGTAGGGGGTGAGCCAATCGAAGGGGCCGCCGGCGAAGGCCTGGCCCTGCAGCTTCACGCCCTGGATGAAGCCGCCCAGCACCAGCCCCTGGGCCAGCGCAGCGGCCAGCGAGCCGCCGGCGAAGGCGGCGGTCCAGAACGCCTTGCCGCGCACGCGCCCGTGGTGGCGGAACTCGAAGGCCACGCCGCGCAGGATCAGCGCCAACAGCATCAGGATGATCGGCAGGTAGAGCGCCGGCATCAGCGCCGCATAGGCGAATGGGAAGGCGGCGAAGAGCCCGCCGCCGCCCAGCACCAGCCAGGTCTCGTTGCCGTCCCAGACGGGCGCGATGGACTCCATCATCACGTCGCGCTCGCGCGGATCGGCGGCGAACGGGAAGAGGATGCCGATGCCCAGGTCGAAGCCGTCGAGCAGCACGTAGAGCAGGACGGCCGTGGCGATGATCCCGGCCCAGATCAGCGGCAGGTCGAGGCTCATGGCCGGCCCTCCTCGAGCGCCGCCAGCGGGTTGCCGGGGGCCTCGCCCCGGGCGTCCGGCGCGGCTTCGGGCGTCGGGCCCTCGGCGATCAGGCGCAGGATATAGAGGACGCCCACCGAGAAGATGATCGCGTAGACGATCATGAAGGCGAGCAGCGACGCCGAGACCTGGCCTGCGCCGACCGGCGAGACCGAGTCCGCAGTCCGCAGGAGGCCGGTGACGGTGTAGGGCTGGCGGCCCACCTCGGCGACGATCCAGCCGCAGATCACCGCCACGAAGCCCGCGGGGCCCATGGCGACGGCGGCGTAGAGGAACGGCTTCGAGGCTTCGAGCTTCCGGCGCCAGATGAGCCAGGCGCCCCAGGCGCCCAGGCCGATCATCAGCACGCCCAGGCCCACCATGATCCGGAACGCCCAGAAGACGATGAAGACCGGCGGTCGGTCCTGCGGCGCGAAAGCCTTCAGGCCCGTGATCTCGGCGGACGTGCTGCCGGCGGTGATCCAGCTGCCGAGCTTCGGGATCGAGACCTCGAAGCGGTTGCGCTCCGTGGCCCGGTCGGGCCAGGCGATCACGTGGAAGGCCTGCTCGCGTCTGGTCTCCCAGAACGCCTCGACGGCCGCCAGCTTGGCGGGCTGGACCTGCAGCATCTCCTTGCCGGAAAAGTCGCCGACCACGAGCTGCAGCGGCGCCACGACGGCGAACATGCCGATCGCCATGCGCAGCGCGATCTTCGCCTCCGGCTCGGGCCCACGGCGCAGGATGCGCCACGCCGAGGCCGCGCCCACCACCAGCGCCGTCGTGAGGTAGGCGGCGAGCGCCATGTGGGCGAACCGCTCGGGGAAGGTGGGCGAGAAGATCACCTTCAGCCAGTTCTCGGTCCTGAGCGAACCGTCGGGCAGCACGATGTGGCCCGTCGGGTACTGCATCCAGCTGTTGGCCGAGATGATCCAGAAGGCCGAGATGAGGGTGCCGATGGCGACGAGGCAGGTGGACGTGAAGTGCAGCCCCGGCCCGACTTTGCGCCAACCGAACAGCATCACGCCCAGGAACGAGGCCTCTAGGAAGAAGGCGGTCAGCACCTCGAACGCGAGCAGCGGCCCGATGACCGGCGCGGTCTTGGCGGCGAACACGCTCCAGTTGGTGCCGATCTGGTAGCTCAGCACCACGCCGGAGACGACGCCCATGCCGAACGAGATCGCAAAGATCTTCACCCAGAAGAGGTAGAGCGTCTTGAACGCCTCCCTCCGCGTGAACAGCCACAGCCCCTCCAGCACGGCCAGGTAGCTGGCGAGGCCGATGGTGAAGCTGGGGAAGATGATGTGGAACGCGATGGTGAAGGCGAACTGCAGCCGCGACAGGATGAGCGCGTCGAGTTCCATCGCCGTCCCTCTGGCGTTGTCGCCGGGCCAGCCGGCGCAGGTCACATATAGCGACGGCCTGGGACGCCTGCGACACCGCGGCGCGCCGAAATCGCGTTAACTACTCCTTGCGAATGACTTGCAATGTTAGTCGCAAGAAGCTAACTGTTGAGCCTCAGCCAGGAGCCGCTTGCGCGCCCATGTACGTCTGTAACTGCAACGGCATTCGTGAGCGTGAAGTGCGTGCGGCCATCGCCGCGGGCGCGACCCGGCCTGCGCTGATCTTCAAGGCCTGCGACTCGGAAGCCCAGTGCGCCCGCTGCGTCTGCGACATGCGCAAGATGGTCCGGGAAGAGCAGGAAGCGCTGCGGTTCGCAGCCGAGTAAGGTTTGGCTCGCTGCCTGTTCCGGCGAGCGCAAATCATTCTCAAAGATATTGCGGTTTTTTGAGCAACCGCAAATCACTCGCAGACATTGTCTTTGACATCGCCCACCCACGGGAGGCAATCCCGTGCCCAGAGATTGGACGGAGGCTCGACGGTGCAAGGCGACAAGGCGATCATCAAGCTGTTGAACGCGGTCCTGACCAATGAGCTGACCGCCGTAAATCAGTATTACCTGCACGCGCGCATGTACGAGAACTGGGGCTTCGCCCGCCTCGGCAAGGTCACCTATGAAGAGTCGATCGGCGAGATGAAGCACGCCGACAAGCTCATCAAGCGGATCCTGTTCCTCGACGGCCTGCCCAACCTGCAGGACCTGCACAAGCTCTCGATCGGCGAGACCGTGCCCGAGGCGCTGGCGGCGGACCTGGGCGTCGAGGTGGGCGGCCGCGCGACGCTGATCGAAGGCATCAAGCTGTGCGAGGCGTCCGCCGACTTCGTCTCGCGCCAGGTCCTGCGCGAGATCCTCACCGACACCGAGGAGCACATCGACTTCCTCGAGACCCAGATCAGCCTCGTGAAGAGCCTGGGCGAGCAGAACTATCTCCAGAGCGCCATGGGCGAACTCGGCGACGGCGAATAGGCTTCGGCCGTCATCCTCCGGGTGACGAGCGCGTAGGTTTCGCCCTACGGTCCGTCCCCGACGACAAGGGGAGACGGCATGGCGGCAGTAGCGGAAGAAGGTGCGCCGGCGCGGGCGGGGTCCAACGCGACGGTGGTGGCGGGCGCGTCCGTCGGCACCGTCTTCGAGTGGTACGACTTCTACCTCTACGGCTCGCTCGCCAGTTTCATCACGGCCCACTTCTTCTCGGGCGTGAACGAGGTCACCGGCTACATCTTCGCCCTGCTGGCCTTCGCCGCCGGGTTCGCGGTGCGGCCGTTCGGGGCGATCGTGTTCGGGCGGCTGGGCGACCTCTGGGGCCGCAAGAACACCTTCCTCGTCACCATGCTCCTGATGGGCCTTTCCACGTTCGTGGTGGGCCTCTTGCCCAGCTACGAGGCCATCGGCGTGGCGGCGCCGGCGCTGCTGATCACGCTGCGGCTGATCCAGGGCCTGGCGCTGGGCGGCGAGTACGGCGGGGCGGCCACCTACGTCGCCGAGCACGCGCCGCCCGGCAAGCGCGGCCTCTACACCAGCTGGATCCAGACCACGGCGACGGCCGGCCTGTTCCTGAGCCTGATCGTCATCCTCCTGGTGCGCACCAACATCGGCGAGGACGCCTTCAAGGCCTGGGGCTGGCGAATCCCGTTCCTGGTCTCGATCCTGCTCCTGGGCGTGTCGCTCTGGATCCGGCTGCGGCTCAACGAGAGCCCGGTGTTCCAGAAGATGGTCGACGAGGGGAAGACCTCGAAGAAGCCGCTGGCCGAGAGCTTCGGCGAGTGGGGCAACCTGAAGCTGGTGATCCTGGCGCTGGCCGGGCTGACCGCCGGCCAGGCGGTGGTCTGGTACACCGGCCAGTTCTACGCGCTGTTCTTCCTGGAGCGCATGCTGAAGGTCGACGGCGCGCTGACCAACACCCTGGTCGCGGTGTCGCTCCTCCTGGGCACGCCGTTCTTCGTGGTCTTCGGCTGGCTGTCGGACAAGATCGGCCGCAAGCCGGTGATCCTGGTGGGCTGCGTTTTGGCGGCGCTGACCTATTTCCCGATCTTCAAGGGGCTCACGGCGGCGGCCAATCCGCAGCTCGCCCAGGCGACGGCCTCGGCGCCGGTGCTGGTGATCGCCGACCCGGCGTCCTGCGCCCTGCAGTTCGACCCCGTGGGCAAGACCGCCTTCACCAGCGCCTGCGACGTGGCCAAGGCCGCGCTGGCGTCGGCCGGCGTGTCCTACGAGAACCGCGCAGCGCCGGCGGGTTCGGTGGCGGTGGTGCAGGTGGGGACCGCCCAGCTCGCCAGTTTCGAGGGCGCGGGCCTCCCCAAGGCCGACTTCGACGCCCGCAAGGCCGCCTGGACAAAGGAGCTCGGCGCCATGCTCAAGACGGCCGGCTATCCACCGAAAGCCGACCAGGCCCTGGTCAACAAGCCGATGGTCGTCTTCCTGCTGTGGCTGCTGGTGATCTACGTGACCATGGTCTACGGGCCGATCGCCGCGGCGCTGGTGGAGATGTTCCCCGCGCGGATCCGCTACACCTCGATGTCGCTGCCCTACCATCTGGGGAACGGCTGGCTGGGCGGCTTCCTGCCGACCACCGCCTTCGCCATGGTCGCGGCCACGGGCAACATCTACTACGGGCTCTGGTACCCGATCGTCGTGGCGGCGTTCACGGCGGTCATCGGGTTCTTCTTCCTCAAGGAGATGAAGGGGAACCGCATCGAGGACTGAGGCTCCCCTTCGATCGTCTACTTCGCCGTGGCCGCCTGCCAGCTGGCCACCTGCTCGCGGCCCTCGATGAAGGTCAGCGCGGTCGAGAGGAACTCGGGGGCGAGGAAGATGTCGTAGTGGGTGCGCCCGGGCAGGATCGCCAGGCGGTTCTTGGTCACGTGCTCCCGCTGCCAGCCGCCGTCCTTCAGGCCGCCGCCCAGCATCTGGAAGAACTTCACCTCGTGCTCGGGGCGGTACATGTCGCTGTCGCCGAACACCAGCAGGGTCGGCATGGTCAGCTTCGCCACGTCGGCGGAGAAGTCGTAGGACTGGCGCATGAAGGCGCCGAGGGTGTCGAGCAGCTTCGGGAAGTCCTGCGGGCGGGGCGCCACGGCCACGTAGGACGTGTACATCGGCGTGTCCTTCATGAAGGGCGCGGCCTGGGCGCTGACCTGGGCCTGCTGCTTCAGCATGTCGGCGTAGAAGCCGTCCTGCGCGTAGCCGGTCGAGAGCAACACCAGCTTGTTGACCCGCTCCGGGTGCTGCACGGCGAGCTGGAAGGCGACGCCGCCGCCGAGCGAGTAGCCGAGGACGTCCGCCTTGCCGTAGCCCAGCTTGGTCAGGATCGTGGCCATGTCGGCGCCCTGTGCCTGCAGGCTGAACGGCCGGTCGCCGAGGACCGTGCGGCCGTGGCCCTGCAGGTCGACGCCGATCACCGTGTGGCGGGCGGTCAGGTCGGCCATGATCGGGGCGAACATGTCGATCGAACCCAGGCCGCCATGCAGCAGCAGCAGCGGCGGGCCCGAACCGCGGACCTCGTAGTAGTAGGTGACGCCGTTCGCCTCGATGTGGCCGCTCTTGCTGGGCTTGGGCGCCGCGGCCGGAGCCGTGGCGGCGGGCTTGGCGGGCGCGGCCTCGGCCACGACCGGGGCGGCGGTCAGCGTGGTCAGCGCGGCGCCGATC
>NZ_DASWTE010000233.1:0-2435 GCF_036402295.1 Phenylobacterium sp. | reverse complement strand
GAGCCGGGCACGAACGGCCGCTCGACCGAGGTCCCGGCCACGGCGGTCGGCGCCTCGGTCAGGCCGTAGCCGCCGAGCAGGGGTTTGCCTAAGCGCGCCTGGTGCAGCGTCCGCAACTCGTCGGGCACGTTGGCCCCGCCGCTGGCCGCGAACTTCAGGCTCGCCAGGTCGGCGGCATCGATCTCGCGGCGGGTCAGGAGATCGTAGACGGTTGCCGGCGCGCCGGTGAAGCATTCGATCCGCTCGTCGCGCACCCATTCGGCGATGCCCCCGGCGTCGGCTCGGTCCATGCAGACGCAGACGCCGCCGCCGGACAGGGACGTGACGGCTTCCAGGATCATCAGGTTCAGGATGGTCAGCGGCAGCGTCACGCCCCGGCGCAGGTCCGGCGCCCAGTGCGAGCCGCGCAGGCCGGCATGCCCGGCGGCGGCGACTAGGACCATGTTGTGCTGGCTGTGCACCGCGCCCTTCGGGTGGCCGGTCGTGCCGCTGGTGTAGGCGATGGCGGCTGGCGCGTGCGGATCGATGGCGACGTCGGCCCGGGGCGCACCCGCGTGCTGCGCCACCATGCGGAGCCACGCGTTGCCCTCCGGCCTCGGCTCCAGGTCGATCACTTGTTCCAGCTCGGAAAGGCCGTCCCGGAGCGGCTCGATCTGCGCCTGGGCCGCAGCGTCCGCGAAGAAGACCCGCGCGCCCGAGTCCTGCAGTTGGAAGGCCTTTTCCGGCGCCGCCAGCGGGCGGTTGACCCCGACCCAGATCGCCCCCAGCCGCTGGGCGGCGAAGAAGGCGATGATGATGTCGGGGTGGTTGCCGGCGCAGGCCGCCACCCGGTCGCCGGGGCCGACCCCGAGCGCCCGCAGCGCCGCCGCGCCGGCGTCGATGGCGGCGTCCAGCTGCGCATAGGTGTAGCGGGCGTGGCGCCCGACGACCGCCTCTGCGTCGGGATGTGTGGTCACGCTGCGGTCCAGCGACGAGGCGACGTCGCGCCAGCCTCCTGGGATTTGGGGCCTCGGGGCCACGGCGCTCACCAGCCGCCCAATTGCGCCGCGCGCTCGCGGTGGCGGGACGGGGCCCCGAGATAGGCGAAGTCGAACATGGCGCGCTTGAACCAGATCTGGGCGTCGTACTCCCAGGTGTAGCCGATGCCGCCGTGCGCCTCGATCGCCGCCCGCGCGGTCTGCATATAGACCTCGCCGAGATGCGCCTTGGCGAGTGCAGCCACGCGCGCGCTGTCGGGCGATTGCCGGTCGTATGCGTGGGCCGCGTACCAGTAGAGGCCGCGGGCAGGCTCCACCTCGACGGCCATGTTGGCCAACTGGTGCTTCAGGCCCTGGAAGCGGCCGATGGGCCCGCCGAACTGCTCGCGGGTCTTGGCGTATTCGGTGCTCATCTCCAGCAGGCGCGTCGCGCCGCCGAATGCGTCAGCGGCCAGCAGCACCAGGGCCGCGTCCACGACCCTGTCCGCGGCTTCGCCGGAGGCTGGCATGGCTTCGGCGGGCGTCGCGGCATAGGTCACCTGGGTGAGCCGCCGGGTGCGGTCGGCGCCGTCGCGGGGCGCCAGGGCCTGTCCCGGCGCGGCGCGCTCGACCAGGGCGAAGCCATCGGTGACGCCGACCACGGTGACATCGGCCAGTTCAGGATAGAGCACGTCCCGCTTCTCGCCGGCGAGCTGGCCGTCCGCGAAGCGCGTCTCCCAGGTCGCGGGTCGCAGCCGCTCGCCCGGCTCGGCCAGTGCGACCGTGCCGATCACCTCGCCCGTCGCGAGCCCCGGAAGCCATCGGGCCTTCTGGTCGTCGCTGCCGCAGAGCGCGATGGCGTGGATGGCGAGGACATGGCCGAGGAAGGGGCCGGGCGCGCCGGCGTATCCGAGCGCCTCGGCGGCGAGCGCCACGTCCAGCAGGCCCAGGCCCAGACCACCGGCGTCCTCGGGCGCGCCGATGCCGCCGGCTCCCAGCGCCATCAGGCCTTGCCAGAAGTCGGGGTCGAAGCCGCTGTCGCCCTCGAAGGCTCCGCGCCGGGCGCCGGCGTCGCCGCGCTCCAGGGCGTAGTCGCGAACGGCGGCCTGCAGGTCGAGCTGGTCGTCGGAGAGGAGGAATCTCATGCCCGGTCCCCCTGGTCCCGCGGCAGGCCCAGCCCGCGCTCGGCGATGACGTTGCGCTGGATGTTCGACGCTCCCCCGGCAATGGCGACGCCCAGCGAGCCCATGATCTGGTTCACCCACTTCTCGTCGCCGCGGGCGCCGCGGCCGGCGGGCGGCATGGACAGCGCGGCGTCGCCGATGAGGTCCTGCGCCAGGTTGGCGATCCGGTGGCCGATCTGGGTGCCGTTCAGCTTGTTGAGCACGCCGATCAGGCCGGGGTCCTGGCCCGCGAGGTCCATCGACATCTGCCGGTACGACGAATAGCGCTGGGCCAGCACATAGGCTTCGATCCGCG
>NZ_DASWTE010000232.1:0-6804 GCF_036402295.1 Phenylobacterium sp. | reverse complement strand
TCTGCTCCATCGAGAACATCGACCCGATGGGCGTGCACACGGGCGACTCGATCACCGTCGCCCCGGCGCTGACGCTGACCGACAAGGAATACCAGCGCATGCGCGCCGCCTCGATCGCGGTGCTGCGCGAGATCGGCGTGGAGACCGGCGGCTCGAACGTGCAGTTCGCGGTGAATCCGGCGGACGGCCGTATGGTCGTCATCGAGATGAACCCGCGGGTGTCGCGTTCGTCGGCGCTGGCGTCCAAGGCCACCGGCTTCCCGATCGCCAAGGTCGCGGCACGCCTGGCCGTGGGCTACACCCTGGACGAGCTCATGAACGACATCACGGGCGCCACGCCCGCCTCGTTCGAGCCCTCGATCGACTACGTCGTCACCAAGATCCCGCGCTTCGCTTTCGAGAAGTTCCCGGGCTCGGAGCCCTATCTCACCACCCAGATGAAGTCGGTGGGCGAGGTCATGGCCATCGGCCGCACCTTCGCCGAGAGCCTGCAGAAGGCGCTACGCGGCCTTGAGACGGGCCTCAGCGGCCTGGACGAGATCGCCATCGAGGGCGGCGAGGACCCGGAGATGGGCCACGCCGCGGTCCTGCGCGCGCTGGCCACGCCCACGCCCGACCGGCTGCGGGTGATCGCCCAGGCGTTCCGCGCCGGCCTGACCTGCGACGAAATCCACGGGGCCTGCGCTTACGAACCCTGGTTCCTGCGCCAGATCGAGCACCTGGTGAAGACCGAGGAGCAGATCCGCGCGAACGCGCTGCCGACCGATGCAGCCGGCTTCCGCAAGCTGAAGGCGCTGGGCTTCTCCGACGCCCGCCTCGCCAAGCTCACCCACACCACCGAGAAGGAGGTGCGCGAGCAGCGCCGGGCCCTCGGCGTGCGCCCGGTGTTCAAGCGCATCGACACCTGCGCCGGCGAGTTCCGCGCCGAGACGCCCTACATGTACTCGACCTACGAGACCGGCGCGCTGGGCCAGCGCCCCGATTGCGAGAGCGAGCCCTCGGACCGGAAGAAGGCCATCATCCTGGGCGGCGGTCCGAACCGCATCGGCCAGGGCATCGAGTTCGACTACTGCTGCTGCCACGCGGCCTTCGCGCTCGACGAGATCGGCGTGGAGTCGATCATGGTCAACTGCAACCCCGAGACCGTCTCCACGGACTACGACACTTCGGACCGCCTCTACTTCGAGCCGCTGACCGCCGAGGACGTGCTGGAGCTCATCAAGGTCGAGCAGACCCGCGGCGAACTGCTGGGCGTGATCGTCCAGTTCGGCGGCCAGACCCCGCTGAAGCTGGCCGCGGCGCTGGAGGAGGCCGGGATCCCGATCCTCGGCACCAGCCCGGACGCCATCGACCTGGCCGAGGACCGCGAACGCTTCCAGCAGCTGCTGCACAAGCTGAAGATCGCCCAGCCGGTGAACGCCATCGCCCGCAGCCGCGACGAGGCCTTCGAGGCGGCGCACAAGGTGGGCTACCCCGTCGTGATCCGCCCGTCCTACGTGCTGGGCGGCCGGGCCATGGAGATCGTCCGCGACGACGAGCAGCTCGAGCGGTACATCACCACCGCCGTGCAGGTCTCGGGCGACAGCCCCGTGCTTCTGGACCAGTACCTCTCTCGCGCCACCGAGGTGGACGTCGACGCGCTGTGCGACCACACCGGGGCGGTCTTCGTCGCCGGCGTGATGGAGCACATCGAGGAGGCCGGCGTGCACTCGGGCGACAGCGCCTGCTCCATGCCGCCCTTCTCCCTGCGCGACGAGACCATCGCCGAGCTGAAGCGCCAGACCGAGGCCATGGCCAAGGCCCTGAACGTGCGCGGCCTGATGAACGTGCAGTTCGCCATCGAGGAGCCGCAGAGCGCCAACCCGCGCATCTATGTGCTGGAAGTGAACCCGCGCGCCAGCCGCACGGTGCCCTTCGTGGCCAAGACCATCGGCCAGCCGGTGGCCGCCATCGCCGCCAAGCTGATGGCCGGCAAGCCGCTCTCGGATTTCGGCCTGACCGACAAGCCCTACGACCACATCGCGGTGAAGGAAGCGGTCTTCCCGTTCGCCCGCTTCGCCGGCGTCGACACCATCCTGGGCCCGGAGATGCGATCGACGGGCGAGGTCATGGGGCTGGACTGGATCCGCGAGGGCGAAGGCCCCGGCCCCGCCTTCGCGCGGGCCTTCGCCAAGAGCCAGCTGGGCGGCGGCACGGTGCTGCCGTCCAAAGGGTGCGCCTTCGTCTCGGTGAAGGACGCGGACAAGGACTGGATCCTGGAGCCGGCGCAGATCATCTCGGCGCAGGGCTTCCGCATCCTGGCCACCTCCGGCACCGCCGCCTTCCTCGAGCAGAACGGCGTGAAGGTCGAGGTCGTGAAGAAGGTGCTCGAGGGCCGCCCCCACATCGTCGACGCCATGAAGAACGGCGAGGTGCAGCTCGTCTTCAACACCACTGAGGGCAAGCAGTCGCTGAAGGACAGCTTCGAGATCCGCCGCACCTCGCTGATGATGAAGATCCCCTACTTCACCACCACGCCCGCCGCGCTGGCCGCCGCCCGCGCCATCGCCGCCACCGCCGAGGGCCCCCTCGAAGTGCGGCCCCTGCAGAGCTACGCGTAGGGCCGCCTCACCTCCCCCGCGGCACGTCCACTGCTGACTCGGTTGCGATATTCGGAGGGTCCGCTAGAGGATCGGAGCCGTCCGCGGACGCATCGCGAACGCAGCAGCCGCTGCAACACCGGACGCGCCGGCGAAAAGCCAGAGCGCAACGTCGTAGCGCCCGGACAGAGCGAGGCTCCACACCGGCGGCAGTGGACCGACGGCCGCTCCGAGGACGGCCGCCAGAAATCCGACACCCCGGATAGAGCCCATGTTGCTGCGACCGAACGCTTCGGCATATCCCGCAGCTTGCGCTGTATTGAGGCTTCCGAGGGCAGCGCCGAGCGCGACCGCATAGGCCCAGCCGCCTATGGCGGTGTGCGCTGTCGCGGCGAAGGCCGCAGCCGCCGCGAGCGCGATCAGGAAGAGCGGCAGGAGCCGGCGGACGCCAACCCTGTCGATCAGGTAGCCTGACGCCGGAATGGCGATCGCCTGAACGGCAGCCATGGGCGCGAGCAACGCCACGGCGGCGCCCCTTTCGAGCCCGCCAACGGTCAGTATCGACACCTGGTGCAGCAGCAGCGCGGTGCCGACCATATTGCTGAGGAAACCCGCGGTCGTCAGGACCCAGAAGGTGCGCGTCCGCATGGCTTGCCCGAGCGTGACGCGCGGCTCGGCGACGGAAGATCGCTCCAACTTCGACGTGCTCGTCAGATCTGGTCGTAAGCCGAAGGTCTCCGGCCTGTCGCGGAACAGCAGGACAAGGAGGGGCACGACCAGGAAGGCCGTGACGCCGCCGAGAGCGACGTAGATCGTGCGCCAGCCCAGCCACGGAAGCAGGGCTTCGATGGCGAGCGGGAAGATGACCCCGCCGAGCGCCGTGCCGCCGACCACCGCGGCGGCGGCGACGCCGCGCTGGCGGACGAACCAGAGATTGATGACGTGCTGGCTCAGCAGGGTAAGGCCGCCGACGGCGGCTCCGCGGAGCAGGGCGAAGGCGAGCGTCAGTTCGAGGGCGTTGCGGACCAGCGCCATGCCGGCGCACGCCGCTGCCAGGGCCGTTCCGACGACGAAGGCCGCCAGCCGCACGCCATGGCGGTCTATCCAATGGCCCACGAACGGCGTGGGCAGGATCCCGAGCAGCGTTCCTATGGCGTAAGCCGCAGCCGCTGCGCTTCGCGAGGCGCCGAGATCCTGGATGATCGGATCGAAGAAGGCGGAAACGCCGACCGTCTGGCCGGGCGTGGTCATGAACGCCCCGAGCGCGCCCGCGCCGAGGATGATCCAGCCGTACTCGAACGGCACGCTGGACATGAAGCGATCCGGAGCAGGTCGACCCGATACCCCGGCCATCTCAGCTACCCGAGGGCGTCAGGCGGCGCACGACCGGATGGCGCAGGATGGCGTGCAGGATGAGCGGCGCGCCTATCGCCGCCGGTCCGATCCAGAAGGCGATTTGCGGAAGCTCCCGCCACACCGGGAGGTTCTTGCCGTTGTCCACGTAGAAGGCGGTCAGCATCAGCACGTAGGACGAGCCCATTCCCGCGACGTGCAGCTTCGGCCATCCGTTCCATCGGCGGCGCAAGGCGGTGCGCCCGAGAATGGCAGCGCCGAACGCGAGCACGCCAAGGACGAACAGGTGGGTGTTCTCGGCCCATCGGAGGACAGATAGCGCCGTCACCGAAACGAAGAGCACCGTGAGCCCCCAGAAATAGACCGCCCCGAAGGTCGAGTGCCGGCCGCGCCGCTTGCGACTCAGCATCGCGATGGCGCCGGCGATCACACAGACGAGCCCCACCAGGACGTGGAAGCCGACGATCGTCAGGAAGACGGGTGAGGTCGAAGGGATCGGTATGCCCGCCACGACGGTGAATTCTTCGGCCAAGGTTCTCCCCATCGGCAGAGCGCGAACCGGCTCATTACAAGCATATATGCACCGTTATGCCGATATTATTCCGTTGCGGGCCCTGAGTTTGTGCGCGCCGGCAAAGCGATTGACATGTGCATATGGGCGCCCACATCAACGGTCATGACCAAGCCGCTGACTCGCGATCAGGCCGCGAACGCCTGTGTGGAAATCCTCGACACGGAGTTCTTCAATGCGCTCTGCGAGCCGACGCGGGTGCAACTGGTCCGCACCCTGGTGCTGAACGGCCGGTCCGACATCCAGACACTGGCGAGCCATTTCCCGCAGGATCGGTCGGTGATCGCCCGGCATCTCCAGGTGATGGAGCGCGCCGGCATCGTCGTGTCCGAGAAGGTCGGCCGCCATCAGTTCTTCGAGCTCGACGGACCGACCATGGTGCAGCGCGTCGAGGCGATCCTCGATCTGATGCGGGTCATCGTCCCGATCTGCTGCCCTGGGAAGGGCGCGGCATGACCGCGCTCACGAGGCTCGGCGACCGCGCCACCGTCGAGCAGCTCAACAAGGAATGCTTCTGCATCACCCTGGACCGGCCGTCGCTGCATGACGCGTTGCGGCGCGAGACCGACGACCCGGACTTCGTGGCCAGCTACATCGCTTCGCGGCCGCACATGTTCTCCAACGCGCCGGTGTTCCTGTCGCGGTCGGAGTTCGCCGCGATGGCCGAGATCGTGGACGCGATCGAGGCCGCCGCCCAGCTGCCGGCCTACCAGGCCGCGGCGCTGGCCTTCGCCCCGGAGATCGCCCGCCACGACTTCGGCCCGGCGGGGGCCTTCATGGGATACGACTTCCACCTTGGCGACGACGGCCCGAAGCTGATCGAGGTGAACACCAACGCCGGGGGCGCCTTCCTCAACGCGTTCGTGGGCAAGGCGCAGCGCGCCTGTTGCGTCGAGGTGAGCTCTGTGATCGGCGGATCGCTCGTCGAAGACTTCGACGCCGCAGTCTGGCGCATGTTCACGCGCGAATGGGAAAGGCAGGGACGCAGCGGACAGCCGCGTCTGGTGGCCATCGTCGACGACGAACCACAGGCCCAATACCTCTTCCCCGAATTCGTGCTGGCGAAGCGCTTCTTCGAACGCAACGGCGCGCGCGCCGTGATCGCCGATCCGCGAGAACTCGTCTTCTCCGGTGGCCGGCTTCTCCACGAGGGCGAGCCCGTCGACCTGGTCTACAACCGCCTTGTCGACTTCGCCCTCGCGGCGCCCGAACACGACGCTTTGCGACGCGCCTACCTGGCCGGCGCGACGGTGGTCACGCCCAACCCGCGCAACCATGCGCTCCTGGCCGACAAGCGCAACCTGACCCTGCTGGCCGACCAAGCCTCGCTCGCGGCGTGGGGGCTCGCGCCGCAGCATCAGGCCGCCTTGTCGCGTCTGCCGCACTCGACGGTCGTGACGCGTGAAAACGCCGAGCGGCTGTGGGCCGAGCGAAAACGCCTCTTCTTCAAGCCGGCGAGCGGCCACGGCGGCAAGGCCGTGTACCGGGGCGACAAGCTCACGAAGGGCGTGTGGGCGGACATCGTCGAAGGCGTCTATGTCGCCCAGGAGTTCGCCGCGCCGAGCGAGCGCATGATCAACCACGACGGCGACACCCGCCCTCACAAGATGGACGTCCGGCTCTACACGTACCAAGGCGCGCCGCTGCTCGCCGTCGCCCGCATCTACCAGGGTCAGACGACGAACTTCCGCACGCCAGGTGGCGGCTTCGCGCCGGTCTTCGTGCTCTAGATCGCCGCTGGCGCGAGGTCGGTGGCAATCCACCAAGCCAGGAGAAGAAGCGCTCGCCGCGGCCGCGTTTGCTTTTCCGCTGGCGAAGCTTCGGCTCGGACACTACTGCCTTCGCATGGTCGAACCCCATCCTTCCGGCGGCTACATCCTGGATGAGCTTGTCGTCGGCATGACCGCCGAAAAGCGCGTCACCGTGAGCGAGGAGCGGATCGGCCACTTCGCAGAGGCGTCGGACGACTTCAACCCGTTGCATATGGACGAGGCGTTCGCGTCCAAGACGGCCTATCGAGGCCGGATCGCGCACGGCTTGCTGTCGGCGTCGTTCGGCTCCGCCGTCGTCGGCACGATCCTGCCCGGGGCAGGCGCGATCTACCTCGGCCAGACCCTGAATTTCTACAAGCCGGTCCGTATCGGCGAGGTCGCCGCGGCCCGCGTGACCGTCGCGACGATCGATGAGGCGGCCGCACGCGTTGTCCTTCGCTGTGAGATCTATGTGGGTGGCGAACTTGTGATGGACGGCGAAGCCACCGTTCGCGTTCCACGTCGCCGGCGCGCGCCAAAGACGCCCTAG
>NZ_DASWTE010000231.1:0-3070 GCF_036402295.1 Phenylobacterium sp. | reverse complement strand
GGTCGGCCCAGTGCGGGTTGTCCTCCTCGATCAGGCGGACCTTCCAGCTACGGCGCCAGCGTTTGAGCTGCTTCTCGAAGTGGATCGCGTCGTGCACGTCACCGAAGCCACGGAGGTAGGCAAGGCGGTCCACGCCGTGGGTTGCAGTGAAGCCTTTAATTTCCTTGGCTTTGTGCTCGGCGATCCGGCGCTCGAGGCTGTTCGTGATCCCGACGTAGAGCGTACCGTGGGGACCGCTCGCGAGGATGTAGACCCAGTAGGTCTGTTCTTCCGCCATGCGGCAAGCCTAGCGCGGCCCGCGTGTTCGCGCTATGTTCCCACCATGTTTGTCCCTGTGGAGCATCGAACAAGCCTGGGGATTGCGGCCCAACGTCCCGTTGCCGTGCGCCGCCGAAGCAAGGCATCAGAGGGCATGGCGCGTGAGATCGTTCTCGATACCGAGACCACCGGCTTCGACCCGCTGACTGGCGACCGGTTGGTGGAGCTGGCGGCGCTGGAGATCGAGAGCTTCGTGCCGACCGGGCGCAGCTTCCACGTCTATATCGACCCCTGCCGCGACATGCCGGCCGAAGCCGAGAAGGTGCACGGGCTGTCGTCGGCGTTCCTGCGCGGCAAGCCGCGGTTCGACAGCGCCGATGTCGTGGACGCGTTCCTGGATTTCGTGGGCGACGCCCCGATCGTCGCGCACAACGCCGCGTTCGACCGCGGCTTCGTGAACTGGGAACTGGCGAACTGCGACCGGGCCGAGATCCCGGAGCATCGCTGGATCGACACCCTGGGCCTGGCCAAGCAGCGCTTCCCGGGGATGCACAACTCGCTCGACGCGCTCTGCAAGCGCTACAAGATCTCGCTCAGCGAGCGCGAGAAGCACGGAGCGCTGATCGACGCCAAGCTGCTGGCGGCGGTCTACCTCGAGCTGAAGGGCGGGCGCGAGCGGCGGCTGGAGCTGTCGAACGCAGCCATGACCACCTCCATGTCGGTCAGCGTGCGCGTCGACTACGGCCCCCGGCCGCGGCCGCTGGCGTTCCGGTCGACCGAGGAAGAGCGCGCGAGCCACGCGGCCTTCATCCTCGAAAAGGTGAAGGGCGGAGAGCTCTGGGCGCGGTTCTGGCTCGACGGCGCGGCGCCGGACGAAGACGCCGCCGCGGCCTGAGGGGCAGCCGCCCCTTACGCGTGGCCGACCTGCGGTTCGGCCTGGGCCTTGCGGGCCGCGTAGACGCCGGCGAAGTCGATGGGGTCCAGCAGGAAGGGCGGGAAGCCGCCTTCCGAGGTGACCTCGGCGATGATCCGCCGGGCGAACGGGAACAGGTAGCGCGGGCACTCGATGAGCAGCACCGGCTCCATGTCGTCGGCGCCGACGCCGCCGATCTGGAAGACGCCGCCATAGAGCAGCTCGACGTGGAACAGCGCACCGTCGGTGCGGCTGGCGCGGGCCGAGAGCTTGAGGTCCACCTCGAAAAGGCCGTCGTCGCGGCCGCGGGCGTTCATCTCGACGTTGAGGTCGATCTGCGGCTGGTCCTGGCTGGGCCGCAGCGCGTCGGGCGCGCGCGGGTTCTCGAACGACAGGTCGCGGATGAACTGGGCGAGGATGCGGATGCCGGGCTCGGCGCCCTGGACCGGAGGCGCAACTGCGCCGACGTCGGTTTCGCTCATGGAAGCTGGAAATCTCTTCAAAGTTGTCGCGGAAATCGCGTGTCTTCGGGGCGAGCGGCTAACATGGCGCCCTGATCGATGCAACGCCGCCCCTGACGCCCGCGTTCCTGCGGACTATATGAACTATTGGGCGTATAAGGATCGAAAGCGCCGCTACTCACGTGAAAGCCTACCGTTGCAAGTTCTCCAGCTGATCATCTTCGCGGGCCTCGCCGCCATCGTGCTGTACCAGCTCTATTCGGTGCTGGGCCGGCGCAAGGGGCTGCAGCCCGAGGACCGCCAGACGGTCGAGGCGCTGGAGCGCCGCGCGCCCGCGCCGGTGCTCGGCGACACGGTCGACGACGGCGTGGAGCTGACGGGGCTGGCGGCCGTGCGGGCCAAGGATCCCGCCTTCGACGTGACCCGGTTCCTGTCGGGCGCCAAGTCGGCCTACGAGATGATCGTCAAGGCCTTCGCCGAGGGCGACCGCGCCACCCTGAAGAACCTCCTGGCGCCCAGCGTGTTCGACAGCTTCGACAGCGCCATCACGCAGCGCGAGGCCGAGGGCCGCACCGAGCAGGTGGAGTTCTTCCATAGCCCGCGCGCCGACCTGGAGCGGGCCGAGGTGACCCAGGGCGACCTGGCGCGGGTGACCGTGCGCTTCCTGGCCGAATTCCGCAGCCGCACCAAGGGCCCCGAGGGCGAGGGCGTGGACGACCGCCGCACCGCCGAGCTCTGGACCTTCGAGCGCCGGCTGAAGAGCCGCGACCCCAACTGGCTGCTCGTCCACGTCGACGCCGCCGAGGCGTAACCGGACATGCGAGCGGGGCTTCTGACGGCGGTCTTCGCCGCGCTCAGTCTCGCCGCCTGCGCCACCCCGTCCGAGCACGGGCCCCCGCCGCCCGGCTATCCGAGTCCTGCGCCAGCGCCGCCGCGTCCGGCGCCGCCCGAACCGCCTCGGCGGATCGAGCTTTCTCAGCTGCCCGGCTGGGCGGCCGAGGACCATGACGCGGCCTTCGAGGCCTGGCGTTCGACCTGCCACGCCGCCCGCGACCGCGCCATGGCCGACCTCTGCGCGCGGGCTCGTTCCGTCGGCCCGATCGCCCGGGGTGATGGGCGAACGTTCCTGGAGCTCGCGTTCGAGGCCGAGCGGGTCGGCGGCGAGGGTGTGCTGACCGCCTATTTCGCGCCGGTCTACGCGGCGCGGCGTCGGCCCGATCCCGAGTTCAGCGCCCCGGTGCTGCCGAAGCCGGCGGATCTCAAGCCGATCGAGGGCGGCGCGGTGGTCCAGGTGCTGCCCGACGGGACCGAGGCGCCCTACCCCGACCGGACCACCATCGAGTCCGGGCCGTCCGAGGCGCCGCTGGCCTGGATGCGCCCCGAGGAGCTGTTCTTCCTGCAGGTGCAGGGCTCGGGCGTGCTGGTGCTCGAGGACGGC
>NZ_DASWTE010000230.1:0-18992 GCF_036402295.1 Phenylobacterium sp. | reverse complement strand
CTGGCGGTGGCCGGCCACTACAACGACCGCATCGCCGGCGCGATCGACCTCTACGGCATCTCCGACTGGGTCACCTTCCTGCAAAACACCGAGGGCTACCGCCGCGACAATCGCCGGGCCGAATACGGCGACGAGCGCGATCCCAAGATGAAGGCCGTCTTCGACAAGATCGCGCCCATCCGGATGAGCGACCGGATGAAGAAGCCGATGATGGTCTTCCAGGGCGCCAACGACCCGCGCGTGCCGCGCAGCGAGTCCGAGCAGATGGTCGCCAAGCTGCGGGCCCAGGGGACCGAGGTCTGGTACGTGCTGGCCAAGGACGAGGGCCACGGCATCGCCAAGAAGGCCAACCAGGAAGCGGTGCGGGCGACCGAGGTCGTGTTCCTGAAGAGGGTGCTTGGCATCGAATAGACGCGGGGTTGTGTTCTGCCGGCCCACGCGCCCTAATGGCGCGCGGCCTTGGGGGGAAGCGCACCAGTGTCGATCATCAACAGCACGCCCAACAAGCTGGACATGCAGGCGTGGGCCTACCGGGGCATGAGCGTCGCCGAGCTGCGCCAGGTGAACAGCACCGGCGGCGAGCTCTACTTCCAGTCAAGCTTCGACCCCTACGCCTTCGCGAGCGTGCCTGAGCAGCACACCTACGCGATGCAGTTGCGCCTTCGGGGGACCGGGTTCGCGGACTTCGACAGCAACGGCGTGCCGCGCAGCGGGCTGGTGACTGGCGCGACGCTCGCGAACAACTTCGGCTTCCTCGTCTATTTCGAGGGCCTGAGCGTTCCCGTGTCCCAGTTCATGGCGGTGCTGGGCTCGCGGGATCCGGCGGCGCTGCGCAGCCTGCTGCTGGGCGGGAACGACCAGATCGTCGGCGGAACCAATGAGACCGGGATCGGCGGATCCAGCGTCGGCGACATTCTGCTGGGCCTGGCCGGCAACGACACGCTCGCCGGCGGCGGTGGCCACGATTCCATAGACGGCGGTGCGGGCGACGACACGATCGTGTCGGTCTACGGGG
The DNA here is from genome assembly GCF_036402295.1 of Phenylobacterium sp. Lineage (GTDB taxonomy): Bacteria > Pseudomonadota > Alphaproteobacteria > Caulobacterales > Caulobacteraceae > Phenylobacterium. The sequence goes on along the minus strand of NZ_DASWTE010000230.1, from coordinate 17,977 downwards.
CGACCACGGGCCACCATGGCGAGTCCCGCTCGGTCATCGTCGGCGGTGATGGCGTCGATGCGGTGGACTATCAGTTCGCCACCGCCGCGATCGAGATCGACCTGGTTCGGGGCGTAGCCGGATACGACACGCTGAGCGGGATCGAGAACGCGTTCGGCACGCCCTTCGGCGATCGGATCACCGGCAACGACGTACAGAACTCCCTGTTCGGGAACGACGGCGCCGACACGATCACCGGCGGTGGCGGCGACGACTTCATCAACGGGGGCGCCGGGGTCGACCGGGTGTCGGCCGGCGATGGCGGCGACGCCATCCTGCTGCTCGGCGAGCACGAGCTCATCGACGGCGGCGCGGGGGTCGACCAGGTCAACTACGGCGGCGCCGCGCAGGCGGTGGTCGTCAACCTGGCCACCGGGATCGGCACGGACACCCTGAGCGGCGTGGAGTACGTGACGGGCAGCTTCCACGCCGGGGACCTCATCACGGGCTCGGCCGGCGCGGACTTCCTCTTCGGCGGCGGCGACGGCCCCGACAGCGTCTTCGGGGGCGCGGGCGCGGACTACATCTCCGGAGCGGGCTACCTGCGCGGCGACGAGGGCAACGACCAGATCCAGGGCGGCGGCCAGTTCGACGACATCAACGGCAACATGGGCGACGACCTGCTCTACGGCCACGGCGGCGGCGACTGGGTGGTGGGCGGCAAGGACAACGACACCCTTTCGGGCGGCGTCGGCGCCGACATCGTCTACGGCAACCTGGGCTCGGACATCTGCAACGGGGACGAGGGCGACGACACGGTGCGCGGCGGCCAGGCGGATGACGTGCTGGACGGCGGCGCGGGCAACGACTGGCTCTCGGGCGACCGCGGCAGCGACGTCATCCGGGGCGGCGCGGGCGCCGACATCTTCCACAGCTTCGGCGAGGCCGACGCCGACACGGTGCTCGACTTCAACGCGGCCGAAGGCGACCGGGTGATGCTCGACCCGGGCACGATCTACACGCTCGAGCAGGTCGGGCCCGACACGCTGATCCGCATGGGCGCCTCGACGCTGGTGCTGTCCAATGTCTCCCTCGCCACCCTGCCCGCGGGCTGGCTGTTCGGAGCCTGACGCGCCCCGGCGAATTCCCTGCCAGCGTGCAGGCGAACACCGTTGCACCTATCGCAAGTTGAGCGCAGGCTGGGCTTTCGGGGTTCGTCCCCGTGCTGGGGTAAGGGTCATGGCCCTTCGCAAGCCGCATCGCCTGCTGCCGGCGCTCCTGGCCGGCGCGCTCTGCATCGCCTGGCCGCTGGAGACCGGCGCGCAATACCGCCGCGGCGACCGGGGCCGGACCGGCGACGCGCCGAGCGAGCAGCCGTGGACCCCGCCGGTCCGGCGCGGCGACGACGGCGGCGGCCTCGGCACCGCGCTGATCATCGGCCTCATCGGCGGCGCGGCGCTCTGCGCGGCCTACTGCAAGAAGGACACGAAGAAGACCGACGCGCTGCGCGACCAGCTGCTGCGCGACGGCCCGCAGATCCCCGAGGAGCATGCGCTGGGCACGCTCACGGCCTATGGCTTCGTGCGCAACAACTGGCCTGTCGTGCTGGACTACGAGACGGCCGAGGGCGCCGACACCACGCTCACCATCACGGTCGGCGACCGCGACTGGAGCATCGCCCTCCCCGGCGGCCGCCAGCAGGTGAAGCTGCGGTACGAAGGGAACGCCGCCCAGCGCTCGACGCCCGCCCTGTTCGTCCTGCGCTCGTCGGTCTGGCGGCGCGACGGGACCGAGGTCCCCCAGGACATCACCCTGATGGGGCTGGGCTGCGGGCCGCGCGCCGTGGGCTCGGTGGCGATCAACAGCCTGAGCTTCCAGCCGTCGGCCCGGCGGGTGGGCGAGGACTACGCCCGGTTCGGCTATGCGGCGACCTCGCCCTTCAACCGGGTCGGTATGGAGATCCTGCGCTACCAGGGCCGCCGCGAAGGGCGCAGCACGGTGATCACGGTCACGCCGGTCTCAGTCTTCCAGGAGCGCAGCCGCCCGCGCGGCGTCTACGGTCCGAGGGTGTGGGACGGTGTCGACCGCACTGAGCAGCGCGGCTCGCGGGGGCTGCACCGGCTGCGGGTCCGCGGGTGGGAGACCGACGGCGACGAGAGTTGGGTGGCGGCCATCTCGCGCGACGTGGTGGAGATCCCGTGAGCCCTCCTTCGCCAAGGCTTCAGAGGGCCAACATCGATCCTTCGAAGCGCCCGAAGGGAGCGGCGTAGGATGAACCTGCCCCCGCTGGTGCGGGACTGGGGCCCGCGCGCGCTGGCCGTCCTGGTGTTCCTGTCGGCGGCCTATCTCATCTTCGTGCTCACCAACCTGCCGGTCGCCACCCGCGTGGAAGCCGCGTCGAGCTGGAAGGCCATGCGCGGCGAGGCCCTGACCGTGGGCTTGGCGCCCGAGACGCTGGGACCGGAGCGGCCGGTGCTCTCGCTCAACGGACCGCCGGGCAAGGACGTCAGCGTCTGGTTCGACCAGGCGCGGTTCGGAGAGGAGACCCGGCGCGACCTCGCCGCCCTGGGGTTCGCCGACACCGCCGCCCAGTCGCCGGCCGGCTGGGTGTCGCACGCGGGCGGATCGGGCCGCGCGGCCGTCGGCGTCAGCCTGGACCCCGTCGGACCGCGCCCGGCGCTGACGCTGACGCCCACCGGCCACGGCGCCGTCGCGGAGGTGGTGCTGCGCGCCCGCGACGCGCGGATGATCCTGCGGCTCGAGGCCTCGCTGGACCCGGCCGCGCCCGAGCCCGAGCTGTTCGGCCCGAACCGCGCCTGGGAGGTGCGGATGAGCGGCGCCGGCGGCTTCCCGGTGGAGGTGGTCGTGCCGCCCGGCGCCTACGCGGTGCTGCGGCTGCCCGAGGCCAGCGTCGGCGCGGCGGACTTCCGCATGGGCGAGGTGACGGCGCCCGACCGGCCGGCCCTGCTGCGCGCCGCAACCCTCGACGTGCAGGTCGCCGACGAGGGCAAGCGCCTGGAGGCCTGCGGCGCGGCGCGCGGCGCCATCGCCTGGACCACGACCGACGTGCCGGACGCGGGCTGCCGGCCCACCCTGCGGGTCGTCGACCTGAAGCTGGCGCGCGACGGCGTGGCGGTGGAGGTGAACGGCCTGGGCTTCGTGGCCGAGGATGGCGAGGCCGCCGTCCTGCCGCTGCAGAAGATCACCGACAACCCGCTGATCTCGATGGTGCTGGGCGGCGCCTACGCCGGCTTGGCCGCCTGGGCCGGGCGGCTACTGATGCGAAAACGGGCGCAGCCGCAGGCCGCGCCCGACAATTCGGTGGTGAGCTGAGGTCGCTTACGCAGAAGCGCGGGCAAGCCCCTGACGGCGGTGGCGCAGCATCGCGCCGGCGCTGCCGAAGCCGAGGATCATGAGCGCCCAGGTGGAGGGCTCCGGAACCTCGTTGCCGCCGCCGGCCGTCCCGAACACCGTGACGTGGGAGATGCCCTGCAGCTGCCCGTTCTTGTTGGTGAGGCGGGTGTTGAAAGCGGTGAAGCTCTCCGTGGCCGGGTTCAGGCCGTAGAGCACGACCTGCGTCGAGCTGGTCTTCACGGCGTAGAAGCTGACCGCGAAGTCCGCGTTGATGGCTTCCGACAGATTGGCGCCGCTGAACTCGAACTTCTCGGTGAGATCGCCCAGTTCCAGCGTCTCCGGGGCCGGATTGGCCAGGTGCACGCCATTCCATGCGCCTTCGTAGGCCGAGGCGTCGTCGAAGATGTTGCCGTCGCCCTTCTCGTAGGTGAAGAGGCAGCCGGCCGCGCTGTAGAGGTCGCAGTCCTCCTCGCCGACCGCCAGGGTCATGGCCGCCGAAGCCGGCGTCGCCGCCAGGCCGATGATCAGAGCGCCCGCGGTAGCGATCAGTGCGCCAAACTTCGTGTTCATGGTGTCCCGTTTTTGGATGCTGTTGATTCAGTTGCGGATCGAACAGCAAGCACGGCGCCAACCTCGCAGCGACGGGCGCTCGACGCACAAGGCCCCGGCGTCGCCGGGGCCCTGGCTCTGCTTCGGGGTGCTGACGCCTTCCGCAGAAGTCGCCCACGCGGGGCGGGCGAGAGCTGAGAAATTACCGCAGGACCTCCCGCGAAACGATTGAGGCTAATTAACGCGGTGTGCTGCGGACGAGGGCTTCGGAGACTTCGGCCGAAGCCGGTCATCTGCTCATCGAGAGATGAATCGTGACGCTTCAGCACGATCAAGTGCGAACGAATACTCTACTGTTCGTTGACAACAAGCACGCGTCGGTTGCGCCGGCACGACTACACACGCCGGGATACCGGCGGCCGCTACAGTCCTACGGGCGGAAGACGTCAGGCCTCGCCGACGGTCTCGAACATGCAGGCGGCGATGGCTTCCTGCGGGGTCTTCGCGCCGCGGAGCAGGAAGTCGTAGGCCGGGAAGAACCGGTCGGCGCATTCCACGGCCACGTCGATCATCGCCGCGGCCTGGGCCAGGCTGGGCTGCTCGCCGGTCATCAGCGCCATGCCGTGCCGGAAGATGATCTCGCCCTCGTCCCAGAGTTCGAAGTGGCCGAGCCACACGCGCGGGTTGATCGTGGCGATGAGTTCCTGGGCCGTCTGGCGCTGGGCCGTGGGAACCGTGAGGTCCATCGACAGGCAGAGCTGCAGCGTGTCGCCCTCGGGGCGCCACGCGAACCAGAGCTCGTAGTCCTTCCAGTCGCCGGCCAGCGTGAACGCCAGGTCACCGTCTTCCGTACGGTCGAAGGGGAGGTTCTCGGCGGTGAGAACGTGCTCGACAACATCGAGCGGGTCGTTCGTCAGGACGACGCTGTCGTCGGTCTGCGAGGTGTCCATCACGACCCCTTATGAGTCGGACGGGGGGCAGAACGCCGCCCCCGAATCGTCCGCATTTCGAAACCTAGACTGATTTGTAAACGCAGCGTCAGCAGGTTCTTGTCCTGGGCGAGCGGCTTTCGCGTGGCGTGCAGTGTCGTCAAGCCGACTTAGCGCTCTTGCGCGCAGGCTTGGCGGCCTTGAGGGCCTCGATCTCGGCGCGAAGGGCGGCCACTTCGGCCTTGAGGGCGTCGTAATCCTCGCGGCGAACAAGGTCCATTTCGGCCACCAGCCGGTCGGTCTGGCTGCGGAACGCGGCCTTCGCTTCCTCACCTGCGGCCTGGGCCAGGCCCATGGCGGCGGTGGAGAGCTTGGCGATCTCGTCGAGGATGGGGTTTTGGGTCTGCATTCCAAGGTCTTCATGTGGGCGGTGAGCCCGTCCACTTGCGTATATGGCCTCTCGGGGGATGAAAGCGAAGGGCTTCTCGTCTAAGTCCGTCAGGCACAACGCTGGAGCCGCTTCGCAGTGCCCTTTCCCGAAATCGACCCGATCCTCGTTCAGCTCGGGCCCTTCGCCATCCGCTGGTACGCCTTGGCCTATGTGGCGGGCATCCTGCTGGGGTGGCGTTATGCCACAGGACTCTTGCGCAACACCGCGCTCTGGACGCACCGCCCAGCGCCCATGACGCCCGAGCAGATGGACGATCTGATCCTGTGGATCGCGCTGGGCGTGATCGGCGGCGGCCGGCTGGGCCACGTGATCTTCTACACGCCGGAGATGATCTTCTCGGACCCCGTGGGCATCGTCCGCGTGTGGGAAGGCGGGATGAGTTTCCACGGCGGGGTGATCGGCGTTTCGATCGCCATGGTCCTCTTCGCCTGGCGCAACAAGCTGGACCTGCTGCGGATCGCCGACGTGGTGGCCCCAGCCTATCCGATCGGCCACTTCCTGGGCCGCTGCGCCAACTTCATCAACGGCGAGCTCTGGGGTCGGCCCACCGACCTGCCGTGGGGCATCGTCTTCTGCAACGATCAGATCAAGGAAGACTACGGCTACTGCCCCGCCGGCCTCGTGGCGCGGCACCCGTCGCAGCTCTACGAGGCGCTGTTCGAAGGGCTGATCCTGTTCCTGATCCTGCTCTGGGCGACCCACCGCGCGAAGCTGGGCAACCGCCGCGGCGTGATCACCGGCATCTTCCTCGTGTTCTACGGCGTCTTCCGCATCGCCATCGAGACTGTGCGCCAGCCCGACGCCGGGCTCGAGAACCTGCCGCTGGGCCTGACCATGGGCATGTATCTGTCGATCCCGATGATCCTGGCCGGCGGATACCTGATCTGGCGCGGGATGAACGAGCCGCTGCCTGCCGAAGGGGCGGCGGCGAACCCGGGCCGGCCAGCTGATGAGCCTGCATGACAAGCTGGCGGCGCAGATCGCCCAGACCGGGCCGCTGACCGTCGCCCAGTACATGACTGCCTGCCTGCACGACCCGGAGTTCGGCTACTACGCCACCCGGCCGGCGCTGGGCGAAGGCGGCGACTTCGTCACCGCGCCGCTGGTCAGCCAGATGTTCGGCGAGCTGATCGGCGTCTGGGCCGCCTCCGCCTGGCGGTTGATGGGCGAGCCTGAGCGGTTCGTGCTCGTCGAGATGGGTCCCGGCGACGGGACGCTGATGGACGACCTGCTGCGCGCCGGCCGCGCCCTGCCCGGCTTCCTGGAGGCCGCGGACGTCTGGCTGGTGGAGACCTCGGGGCCGCTGGCCGCCCTGCAGGCGGAGAAGCTGGGCGACCGCGTCCGCTGGGCGAAGAGCCTGGACGAGGTCCCCGGCGGCGAGCCGATGCTGCTGGTGGCCAACGAGCTACTGGACTGCCTGCCGGCCCGCCAGTTCGTCCGCGCCGCCACCGGCTGGACAGAGCAGGTCGTGGGCCTGGACCGGCATGGCGCGCTCACCTTCGGCCGCGTGCCCGCGCCGCTGGCCCTGCCGGACGCCCGCGAAGGCGCGGTCCTCGAGGTGTCCGCGCCACAGGAGGCGCTCGCCGCCGCGCTGGGCGAGCGGCTGGCCCTCGACGGCGGGGCGGCGCTCTTGATCGACTACGGTCGCGACCAGCCGGGCTTTGGCGACACCCTGCAGGCGCTCAGCCGCCACGAGAAGGTGGATCCGCTGGCCCGGCCCGGCGAGGCCGACCTCACCGTCTGGGCCGACTTCCCGGCCGTGATGGCGGCCGCCGAGCGGGCGGGCGCCGCCGCCGCCGTCCTCACCCAGGCAGCGTTCCTGGCCCGCATGGGTGTCGGCGAGCGCGCCGAGGCCCTGGTCCGCGCGCGGCCCGACAAGGCGCCCCTGGTCGGCCGGCAATTGCATCGCCTGGTCGGCGGGGACCAGATGGGGGAACTCTTCAAGGCCTGTTGCCTCTATTCTCCTGACTGGGTCCCACCCGCGTTCGAGACCGAGTAAACCCGTCATCCCGGCCAACGGAGCGGCGAACCCGCGTAGGCCGAGCCGGGACCTAGGAGCCGCCAGATGAGTGAAGTTCTGATGTCCCTGCCCGTCCTCACCTCGAAGCTCCTGGACCTGCCGGGGATCCGGCACGCCTTCTTCACGCGCCAGGGCGGCGTGTCGGAGGGTCTGTACGAGAGCCTGAACGTGGGCGCGGGCTCCAACGACGACCCCATCCACGTCGCCGAAAACCGCCGGCGTGCGGCCCACTTCCTCGGCGGCGAGCTGGTGACCGCCTATCAGGTCCATTCCGCGACCGCCTTTGCCGTCCAGGGGCCCTGGGGCTCGGGACCGCCCGAGGGCGACGCCGTCGTCACCTCCACGGCCGGCGTGACCTGCGGCGTGCTCGCCGCCGACTGCGCGCCGATCCTGCTGGCCGACCCCGAGGCCCGGGTCGTCGGCGCGGCGCACGCCGGCTGGAAGGGCGCGCTCACCGGCGTCGCCGAGGCCGCCATCGAGCGCATGGAGGTGCTGGGCGCCCGGCGCGCACGGATCGTCGCCGCCATCGGCCCGTGCATCGGTCCCGGCTCGTATGAGGTGGGCCCGGAATTCTACGACCGCTTCGTGGCCGACAGCGCCGAGGCGACCCGCTTCTTCAACGACGGCGAGGCCGACCGGAAGATGTTCGACCTGCCGGGCTACATGCTGGACCGCCTGCAGCGCGCCGGCGTTTCGGCCTGCGAATGGATCGGGCACGACACCTGCGCCGATGCCGAGCTGTTCTTCTCCAACCGCCGGGCGTTCCAGCGCGGCGACGCCGACTACGGCCGGTTGCTATCGGCGATCATGCTGACCTAGCGGCTCTGGACTCAGGCTAAGCCGCTACCTACAAGCGCGCCCATCAACCCGCGACTCCTGCCCTGAGGCCCCGATGAAGCTGCTCGCCGGCAACTCCAATCGCACCCTGGCGCAGGCGGTTGCCAGCCACCTGGACCTGCCCCTCTGCCGGGCCCAGGTGAAGCGGTTCGCCGACAACGAGGTCTGGGTCACCATCGACGAGAACGTCCGCGGCGAGGACGTCTTCATCCTGCAGTCGACCAGCTATCCCGCCAACGACCACCTGATGGAGCTCCTGGTCTGCATCGACGCGCTGAAGCGCGCGTCGGCCCGGCGGATCACGGCGGTGACCCCCTATTTCGGCTACGCCCGCCAGGACCGGAAGACCGGCGGCCGCACGCCGATCTCCGCCAAGCTGGTGGCCAACCTGATCACCCGCGCCGGCGCCGACCGGGTGCTGACGATGGATCTCCACTCGGGCCAGATCCAGGGCTTCTTCGACATCCCCACCGACAACCTCCTGTCCGCGCCGCTGCTGGCCGCCGACATCAAGGAGAACTACGAGAAGACCAAGGACCTGCTGATCGTGTCGCCCGACGTGGGTGGCGTGGTCCGGGCGCTGGCGGTGGCCAGCCGCCTGAACGCCGACCTGGCCATCGTCGACAAGCGCCGGGCCGGACCCGGCAAGAGCGAGGTGGCCAACATCATCGGCGACGTCGAGGGCCGCCGCTGCATCCTGTTCGACGACATGATCGATGGCGGGGGCACGCTCTGCAATGCGGCGCAGGCCCTGATCGACGGCGGCGCCACAGAAGTCAGCGCCTACGTCAGCCACGGCGTTCTGTCGGGCGGCGCGGTCGAGCGCGTGGACGCATCGGTGCTGAAGGAACTGGTGATGACCGACTCCATCGCCCCGCCCGAACGCGTCGGCCAGACGCCCAAGATCCGCTACGTGAGTTGCGCCGGCCTCATCGGCGAGGCGATCCGCCGCATCGCCAACGAAGAGAGCGTGTCGAAACTGTTCGACTGAGGCTCAGCGAGCCCGTTCCGGCAGCGCTTGCCCGCAACGGCCGTCCGCGGGTAATCCATGGACTTCGGGGGGCAGACGCTAGAATCACCACTGATCAGTGGGGGAAGTAGTCTGATGCCGTTCCGTATCCGGCCCCAAACGTTCAAGGTCCGCCTTGTCCTTCCGGCTTTGCTCGCCGCGGTGGTCGCCGCTTGCGCCGAGGCCCCGAAGGTGGTCACGCCACCGCCTCCGCCACCTGCGCCCACGGTGTCGCTGTCGCCGCGCCTGATCGAGCTGGCCAGCGCCTACCGGCACTACGTCACCAACACCACGGCGATCGCGCCCGCTTTCATGGATGGCGATGCGGTGGCGACCTCGCTGCGGACCGGCGCGCAGTACGAGCCGCAGCAGCTGGCGAAAGGCGCCATCGCCTACGGCGCCGTCGTGGCGCTGCAGGACCGCGCCTTCGTCGAGGGCGTCCGCATCTACGCCAAGGACCCGGCCCAGCGGCGGCAGGTGGCCTATGAGATCCTGAAGGACCCCGCGTATGCGGTCGGCCTGTCGGGCTCGGCCGGCGCCGCGGGCCTGGTGATCTCCGCGCTCGGGAACGACGCCCAGCGGCTCTACGACACCGGCAAGTCGGTCAAGCAGGCCGCCTACGACATCCAGAAGCAGCCCTGGTCCAAGGCCGACGTCCCCGGCCGCGAGGCCCGCCTGGCCAACGCCAAGTCGCTCTCCGCCGCCGCCATGGCCGGCAGCGTCGACGAGACGGCGCGGCTGCAGCTGGCCTCCACGGGCGCCGCCCCGTTGGCCGCGCCCGCGGCGCAGGCCGTGTCCCCGCCCTATACCCAGACGGTCGTCCGCGCGCTGGCCGTCGCGGCCCTGGCCGTGCTGGGCGAGGCCGGCGACGCCAACGTCTCGACCGTGATGGGCCTGGTCACCGAGCCGAACGTCGGCATGTGCATGAACATGTCGAAGCTGAACCTCTATCAGTGCCTAGCGGTGGCGCGGCCGCACTACGAGGACGTCTTCTGCCTGGGCCAGCATGCGATGATGGACACCGGCCGCTGCATGATCCGCGCGACCGGCCTGCCTGAGCCCTACGAGGCGCGCTTCGTGCCCAGCCAGGAGTCGATCAACAAGGGCATGCAGACCAAGAAGGCGCCGGCCAAGAAGCGGCCCGCGAAAAAGAAGGGCTGAATCATCCCATCCGGCCCCGTTGCGCGGACCGGAGCTTTTGTGTATCTACGCGCACCCTTTCGACCGACAGGTCACGGAATTCCGTCGCCGCGCGCGAGTCGCGCGGCGGCTTCGTTTTGAGGCAAGGCCATGGCCGAGATCATTTTGAACGTTGAAGTACGCGAGCAGACCGGTACGGGCGGCGCGCGTTCCACCCGTCGTGACGGCAAGGTGCCTGGCATCCTGTACGGCGGCAACAAGGACCCGGTGGCCATCGCCGTGAAGTCCAACGAGTTCCGCAAGGCGCTCTACACAGGCAAGCTCCTGGGCCACCTGGTGACCTTGAAGTACGGCAGCGAGACCCAGCCGGTCATCGCCAAGGCCGTCGACATGCACCCGGTGACCGATGAGCCGTGGCACTTCGACCTGTACCGGGTCGACGAGCACCAACAGATCAAGATCGACGTGACCGTGCACTTCGCCAACGAGGACGCCTCGCCGGGCCTGAAGCGCGGCGGCACCCTGGGCGTCACCCTGCACGCTGTCACCGTCTCCTGCCACGCCGACTCGATCCCGGAAGAGATCGTCGTCGACCTGACGGGCCTGGAAATCGGCGACGCGGTCCGCGTCTCCGAGCTCAAGCTGCCGGCCGGCGTGACCGCGGCGGTGGACGGCGACCTGGTCGTCGCCTCGATCACCACCTCCAAGGCCGTGACCGAGGAAGCCGAAGGCGAAGCGACCACGGAAGAGGCCGGCGAGGACTAAAACCTCCCGCTCATCCCGGCGCAGGCCGGGACCCAGATGGAATGACTCAGCGGCGGGTTCCAGGAACTCAGACCAGATCCGATCGGCCAGCGCGCCATTGGATCTGGGTCCCGGCCTTCGCCGGGATGAGCGGTTGAGGGGACCGGTCTCATGCTGCTCATCGCAGGGCTGGGGAATCCCGGCCCGACTCACGCGAAGAACCGCCACAACATCGGCTTCATGGCCGTTGACGAGATTGCGCGCCGCTGGGGTTTCCCCGCGGCGCGTTCGCGTTTCCAGGCCCAGGTGTCGGAAGGCGCGATCGATACGCCGCAAGGGCCGGTGCGCACCCTGATCCTGAAGCCCCAGACCTACTACAACGAGAGCGGCCGCTCGGTGGGCGAGGCGCTGAAGTTCTTCAAGCTGGACCCGGCCACGGACCTCGTCGTCTTCTATGACGAGATCGACCTCGCGCCCGGACGCTTCCGGATGAAGGCGGGCGGCGGCGCGGCCGGCAACAACGGCGTGCGCTCGATCACCTCGCAGGTGGGTCCCCATTTCCGCCGGGCGCGGCTGGGCACCGGCCATCCGGGCGACAAGGCCCTGGTGCACAGCCACGTGCTCAGCGATTTCCACAAGGCCGACCTGGCCTGGGTCACGCCGCTGCTGGAGGCCTGCGCCGACGCCGCCCCTCTGCTGGCCGTGGGTGAGGACGAAAAGTACCAGGCCGAGGTCATGCGCCTCGCGCCGGCCGAGAAACTCGATCCGCGCAAACTGGCGAGAGGGGAATGAGCCTGTTCAACCTCCTCGGCGGCTCGCTGCCGCTGATCGGCCTATCCCTGATCCTGTCGATCGCGCTCGCCGTGCACGTGGTTCGCACGGGCCGCGAGCTGTTCTGGCTGTGGATCATCCTGATCTTCCAGCCGATCGGCGGGCTGGTCTACTTCCTGGCCATCCTCCTGCCCGAGCTTAGCCGCGGCTCGACGGCGCGGCGGCTGGAGCAGTCGGCCCGCGCGGCGCTGGACCCCATGCGCGAGTATCGCGAGGCGAAGCAGGCGTGCGAGGACACGCCAACTGTCCGCAACCAGTCGCGGCTGGCGCAGGCGGCCGCAGCGCTCGGGCGCCACGACGAGGCCGAGCGTCTCTACGCCGAGGCCGCCCAGGGCATCCACGCGGAGGATCCGGCCCTTCTACTCGGGCGCGCAAACGCTCTCCTGGAGCTCGGGCGCCCCCAGGAGGCGGTCGCTGTCATCGAGCTCATCCCGGGCGGGGAGACCGTCGATCCCCTGGCGCCGGGCGCTGTGCTGGCGCTGGCCCGGGCCCACGAGAGCCTCGGCCACGCGGCCGAAGCCGACGCGGCCTACGCCGAGGCGATCCAGCGCATGGCCGGCTTCGAGGCCTTCGGCCGCTATGCCGCCTTCATGGCCCGCAACGGTCGCAACGATGAGGCTCGCGCCGCCATCGCCGACATGGACAAGCGCCTGACCAAGCTGGCCGCCCAGTTCCGCAAGGAAGGCCGGCACTGGCGCGACCACGCCGCCAAGGCGCTGGCGGAAAGCTAGTCGTTGCCGACGGCTAGCGGCGCGGCGGCGGCTGGCCGAACGCGGCGACGTCGTCGGGCGTGACCGGCTCCCTGAAATCGTTGCCGAAATGGGTGCGGATGTATGCGATCAACTCGCGCGCCTGCTCCTTGCTGAGGGTGTCCCTGAACCAGGGCATGCCGCCCTTGCCATTGGCGATGACGTAGGCCGCGTAGGCCGTGGTCCCCATCCGCGGGTTGGCGGCCAGGGCGGGGAAGGCGGCGGCCCCGACAGCGCCCCTGGCGTCTGCCATGTGGCAGGCCTGGCAGAAGGTCCGATAGACCTCCTCGCCCGTGCGCGCGACGGGCGGCTTGGTCCCGCCCGGGCCCGGCTCGTCCGCGAACGCCGGGGTGGAGAGGGCCGCGGCGGCGAGGCCGATCAGCAGACGACGGATCATCTCAGGCCTCCAGCGCACGCTTGTGCAGGCGGGTGATGGCGTCCAAGGCCGAGAGCAGCGAGCCCTCCATCCAGCAGCCAACATACGAGGCGTGCTCGCCGGCGAGCACGATGCGGTCTTCCAGGGCCACCAGCTCCTGGTAGTGCTCGCGCCGCGTCGCCTCGTTCCAGCGGGCGCAGCAGCCCATGACCCATGGCACGCGACTCCACGCGACGGAGGCGCCGTTCAGGAACTCCTTGCGGTAGCTGTCGGGGTGGAACACCGAGCCCTGCGCCAGGGCGGCCTCGACGCGCTCGGCGGGCGACAGGCCCGTCAGCCGATAGCCGCCCGGCCCGTTGGCGAACGACCCCAGCAGCACCGCCGGCCCGTCCTTGAAGAAGTCGTGGTTGGGGTAGGAGACCAGGCCGATCTCCTGGTTGGTGAACGAGTGGCCGCCGTAGATGGCGTAGTCCTCCTCCCAGAAGCGGCGGCGCATCTCGAGGCCGATCTTCACGCCGTTGGAGTAGGGCACTGCGGCGATCGCGGCCTGCTTCTTCTCCGACAGGTTGGTCTCGATCTGGCTCAGCACCGTGAGCGGAATGGTGCAGACGCAGAAGTCGGCCGTCGCGGTCTCAGCCTTGCCCTTGGCGGTGTCGGTGTAGCTCACCGTCACGCCACCCTTGTCCTGGATGAGCTTCGTGACCTTGGCGTTGTAGGTGATCAGCTTGCCGACCTGGCGGGCGAAGCCCTCTCCGATCTTCCCCATGCCGCCCACGGGCTGGAACATGGTGGTCTGGAACTCGTCGTTCATGAAGAACGCCATCTGGCCCCAGACACCCGACTTCAGCACCTCGTCGAAGGGGAACAGGTCGGAGGGCCGGGGCGCTCCGTTCACGCCGCCGCCGGGGGCCAGGTCGAAGCCGCGGTGGCTCGAGGACCGGTAGCCCTTGGTGTAGCGCATGTCGTCGTCGAGCATGCCCCAGCCGCGGAGCGCCTCCTTCAGGAGGTCCATGTCCTCGGCGGAGAGCTTCGCATCCAGCGCCTTCTGGTCGATCGCCTTGCCCAGCAGCTCGGCGACGTTGCCTTCGAAGTCCGCGGCCAGCGATCGGAACCGCTGCGGCGCGCCGCCGAACGCCTCGGTGTTGTGCACGTAGGCGTTGTGGTTGAACTGGATGAACGGCTCCAGCGCCACGCCGAACGCCTTGCAGTAGTGGAGCAGCGTGCGGTGGTGGTGCGGGATCCGCCACGGGCCTGGGTTGAGGTAGTTGCCTTTGGCGAAGCCCACCTTCTGCGTCGCGCCGCCCAGCTCGGTGTAGGTGTCGCCCCCGTACAGCGACCAGTTGCGCCCGCCGGGCCTGTTCTGGAACTCCAGGATGCTGACCTTGTAGCCGGCCTTCTCCAGCTCGTAGGCCGCCAGCATCCCAGCCAGACCCGCCCCCAGCACGATCACACTCGCGCCCTTGCGCGCGCCCGACAGGTTCGGCGGGCCCGGGAAACGCGTCTCGGCCGCGTGCCCGAAGGTGGTCATCATCTGGTAGACCGCGGCCGTCCCGCCCATCAGTCCGATGGCGTTCAGGAGCTGCCGGCGCGTGGGTGTCTGACGTGCGGAATCCATGGCTCCCCCGGGCGGCTGACGGCGAGCCAATGGCTACAGGGACCGCGGCTGGAAGGGATGGGCCGCCGCCTCGGCGGCCGCAGAATCCTCCAGGATGCGTGTATGAGGCGCAACATGATCAGCGATCAGGCAGCGTGCCGCGCGGCGCGGCTTCCGCTGCCTCATCGACGACGCACCCGCGCCGTCCGAGGGATGATGCGAGCAGGTCAGGGCCCCGGGCGACCGGGACCCTGCTGCAGGACGGCTTACGCGGCGAAGCTGATCCGGCGCCGGCGCAGCATCGCGCCCGCCGAGCCGAAGCCGAGGATCATCAGGGCCCAGGTCCCCGGTTCCGGGATGCCGCCGGGCAGCTCACCCGTGGCGGTTCCGGTCGCCAGGAGGTACGAGCCGCCGAACCTGAACCCGTAGATGTCGGCGGTGTCGCGGGTGATGCCGCGGAAGCGGAACTCGTTGAAGCCGCCCGGCGTCGAGATCGGGGCGTCGGTCGCGAGGTTGTACGCCTCGAGCACGTTGCCGTTGATATCGAGCGCGGCGATCGTGGGATCGTCGCCCGAGCTGGGGGCGTAGTTGAAGAAGAAGCCCATCTGGCTGTAGGCGATATCCCCCAGCAGGAAGCCGAAGCCGCCGGGCCCGTCCAGCCCGATGTAGACCGCGTCACCGCCGAACGAGCCGTTGGCGAGCAGGCCGTAGCCGCCCTGACCCACGACCGCGCCCTGGCCGGAGTTGTTGGTCGTGTTGCTCCGGGTGAACGTGAACTCACCGACGGTGACCGGCCCGTAGGTGAAATTGTAGCTGCCGTTGTCGTAGCCGCTCAGGTCGAGGTCGGGACCAGTGTAGCCCACATCCGTCGTTATCAGCGCCGCCTGAGATGCGCCGGCCGACAAGGCCAGCGCCGCCGCAGCAGCAAGCATCGTACGAATACGCATTGCACCCTCCATCTGCGGGACCCCCGAACGGACCCGGACATCCAGACCCTCCCGAGGGCTAGCTCTATTCCTGATTGAGTTTGGAGAAATTAAATTCACCCATAGCGAGAACAGCGCACGCCCATTTGGGGTCGGACCCTGACGTCAGCGGAAGGTCGCGGGCGAACTGGCGCGCGCCGCTTCGCGCGCGCGGCGCGTCGTGCTAGGTGGCGCCCCTCGCAAAGGAACCACTGCTACCCATGGCCCTGAAAGTCGCCATCGTCGGCCTGCCGAACGTGGGCAAGTCGACCCTGTTCAACGCGCTCACCCAGACCGCCGCGGCCCAGGCCGCGAACTATCCGTTCTGCACGATCGAGCCCAACACCGGCGACGTGGCCGTGCCCGAACCGCGGCTGGAGAAGCTCGCGGCGATCATCCCGTCGAAAGAGATCATCCCGGCGCGGATCAATTTCGTGGACATCGCCGGCCTCGTGCGCGGCGCGTCGAAGGGTGAGGGCCTGGGCAACCAGTTCCTGGCCAACATCCGCGACTGCGACGCGGTGGCCTTCGTCGCCCGCTGCTTCATCGACGACGACATCACCCACGTCGAGGGAAAGGTGGACCCGCTGGCCGACCTGGAGACGATCGAGACCGAGCTGATGCTGGCCGACCTCGAGAGCCTGGAGAAGCGTGTCGTCAACCTCGAGAAGCGCGCCAAGACCGGCGACAAGGAGAGCGCCCAGACCCTGCGCCTGGTCCAGCTCGCCCTGACCGAGCTCAACGCCGGCCGACCGGCCCGCAAGGCCCGGGTTTCGGCCGAGGACGACAAGGCGTGGCGGATGCTGCAGCTCCTCACGTCCAAGCCCGCCCTCTACGTCTCGAACGTCGACGAGGCCTCGGCCGGCGACGGCAACGACCTGTCGCGCCAGGTGGCCGAGCGCGCCAAGCGCGACGGCGCCGACCACGTGGTGATCTCGGCCCAGATCGAGAGCGAGATCGCCCTGCTCGATCCCGAGGAGCGCACCGAGTTCCTGGAGACCCTGGGCCTCAGCGAGCCCGGCCTGAACAAGCTGATCCGCGAGGCCTACCACCTGCTGGGCCTGCAGACCTACTTCACGGTCGGGCCCAAGGAGGCGCGCGCCTGGACGATCCACAAGGGCGATACCGCCCCGCAGGCGGCCGGCGTGATCCACACCGATTTCGAGAAGGGCTTCATCCGGGCCGAGACGATCGCCTACGACGACTACGTCCGTCTGAAGGGCGAGGCCGGCGCGCGTGAGGCCGGGAAATTCCGCCAGGAGGGCAAGGAGTATGTCGTCCAGGACGGAGACGTGATGAACTTCCGCTTCAACGTGTAGCGGGCAAGACAAGAGGGCGGAGATGGGCGAGACGATCACCCTGGCGGGCGCGGACGGCTTCGAGTTCTCAGCCTACCACGAGCCCGCCTTCACTCCGCGCAAGGGCGGCGTGATCGTGATCCAGGAGATCTTCGGGATCGACCGCCACGTCCGCGCCGACGTCGAGCGTTGGGCCAAGATGGGCTACGAGGCCATCGCCCCGGCCCTGTTCGACCGTCTGCAGCGCGACTTCCACGCCGAGCACGACGACGCGGGCATCCAGGCCGGCATCGCCAAGGCGCGCGCCACCCCGCTGGACCAGGCGCTCTCCGACATCGCCGCCTGCCGCGACTTCCTCAAGCAGCGCGGCGGCAAGGTCTGCGTGGTGGGCTACTGCTACGGCGGCTCGCTGACCTGGCTGTCGGCCTGCAAGGTCGAGGGCCTGGCGGCGGCGTCCAGCTACTACGGCTCGATGGTGCAGGCGAACGCGGCGCTGAGCCCGCTCTGCCCGACGATCGTGCACCTGGGCCGCACCGACGGCGGCATCCCGGCCGACGACGTGGCCGCGGCCGTCGCCCAACACCATGGCGACAAGGTTCCGGTGCACATCTACGAGGGCGCGGGCCACGGCTTCAACAACCAGAGCCCCGAGCGATACAACGCCGAGGCGGCCGACCTCGCCCGGCACCGGACCCTCGAGCTGTTCGACAACGCCTGACTGAGAGGCGCGCCATGGGCGAGCAGATCCGCCTGACCAGCCGCCACGACGGCTTCGAGCTCGACGCCTACCGGGTGAAGCCCCCGGACGTCCGGCGGGGCGGCCTCCTGCTGATCCAGGAGATCTTCGGCGTCACCGACCACATCCGCGAGCTCTGCGACGGCTATGCGGCCGATGGCTACGAAGTGATCGCCCCGGCCTTCTACGACCGCCTCGAGCGCGGCTTCGCCTGCGACTACTCCGAGGCCTCGATCCAGCGGGGGGTGACGTACTCGCAGGCCACGCCATGGGAGCAGGTGGCCGGCGACGCCCAGGCTGCGCTGGACGCGCTGGAGGGGCCTCGGTTCGTCACGGGCTACTGCTGGGGCGGAGCTGCGACATGGCTCGTGGCCTGCCGGTGCGAAGGCGTGGCGGCCGCATCCTGCTTCTACGGC
>NZ_DASWTE010000229.1:0-22062 GCF_036402295.1 Phenylobacterium sp. | reverse complement strand
TGGCCTTGATCTGCTTGATGCCGCCGCCCGAGCCGATGGCCTGGTAGTTCAGGGTCAGGCCGGTATCGGCCTTCTGGGCCTCGGCCCACTTGGCGTAGAGCGGCGCAGGGAAGGACGCGCCGGCCCCCACGACCTGGACACCGGCCGCCGGGGCCTTGCCGTCCGCCGCCTTCTGGTTCTGGCCGCAGGCCGTCAGGGCCAGGCAGGCCGCCACACTGATCACGATCTTCCGGAACACGCACCACCTCCAGGACTGGGCGATCTTCCGGAGGCTCTACGCGGCCCGTGTGACACTTCGGATAAGGATTTACGACAGTTCGATGACGGCGCCGTCGAACCGCGCTATGAGCCGCGCGAGCGATCCCGACACAGCCGACAGAGGTCTTCAAGTGAACTGGTTCCAGGCCCTCATGCCCAAGGAGGGTCGCTTCTTCGACCTGTTCGAGAGCCATGCGGCGACCCTCACGGACGGCGCGCGTTCGCTGCACAGGTTGCTCGAGGGCGGTCCCGACACGCCGATCCACGCCAAGGCGGTCGCCGACCACGAGAACAAGGCCGACGACATCACCCGCGAGGTGATGCTGCTGGTGCGGCGGACCTTCATCACGCCCTTCGATCGGGCCGACATCATCGACCTGGTCACCTCGATGGATGACGCCATCGACCAGATGCACAAGACGGCCAAGGTGACCGGGCTGTTCGAGCAGCGCGTCTTCCAGCCGGACATGGTGCGTCTGGGCGATGTGATCGTGCGGACGGCCGATCTGACCGCCCAGGCGGTCCCGCTCCTGCGCGCGATGAAGAGCAACGCGGCCCGACTGAACAGCATCACCGAGGAGGTGACCAAGCTCGAGGAGGAATCGGACCACCTCTACGACGCGGGCATCGCGGCGCTCTACCGTGAGGTCGGCAAGACCGACCCGATGGCTTACATCGTCGGCGCCGAGATCTACGACCACCTCGAGAAGGTGGTCGACCGCTTCGAGGACGTGGCCAACCGGATCAGCGGCGTGCTGATCGAACACCTCTAAGGGCGGCGCATGGACATCGCCGGAATGAGCTCGCTGCTCATTTTCCTGATCTTCGTGGCGCTGGCGTTCGACTTCCTGAACGGCCTGCACGACGCCGCCAACTCGATCGCCACGGTGGTGTCCACGCGGGTGCTGTCACCGCGGGTGGCCGTGGTGTGGGCGGCGTTCTTCAACTTCATCGCTTTCCTGTTCTTCGGCCTGCACGTGGCGAACACGGTGGGCAAGGGAATCATCTCGGCCGACATCGTCTCGGACGCGGTCATCTTCGGGGCCCTGGGCGGGGCGATCTCGTGGAACGTGATCACCTGGCTGGCCGGTATCCCCTCGTCGTCCTCGCATGCGCTGATCGGAGGCCTGCTGGGCGCCGGACTCACCAAGGCCGGCTTCGACGGCATCGTCTGGTCGGGTGTGCTGAAGACCCTGGCCGGCATCGTCGTTTCGCCCACCCTGGGCTTCGTGTTGGCGCTGGTGCTGGTGTTCATCGTCTCGTGGGCGTTCGTGAAGGCGACGCCGGCCTTCGCGGACTCGACGTTTCGCAAGCTGCAGCTGGTCTCAGCCGCCATGTTCTCGCTGGGCCACGGCGGAAACGACGCGCAGAAGACCATGGGGATCATCGCCGTGCTGCTCTACTCGCACGGCCAGCTCGGTGGGGAGTTCCACGTGCCGTTCTGGGTGGTGATCACCTGCCAGGCGGCGTTGGGCCTGGGCACGCTGTTCGGCGGCTGGCGGATCGTGCACACCATGGGCTCGAAGATCACCCGCCTGTCGCCGCAGCAGGGCTTCTGCGCCGAGACCGGCGGGGCGCTCACCATCTTCCTGGCCACCTACATCGGCGTGCCGATCTCGACCACCCACACGATCACCGGCGCCATCGTTGGCGTCGGCGCGTCGCGGCGGATGTCGGCGGTGCGCTGGGGCGTGGCCAGCCGCATCGTCTGGGCCTGGGTGATCACCCTGCCCGCGTCGGGGCTGATCGCGGCTGCGACCTATGGCCTTGGTCGGCTGGCGGGGATGCAGTAGCCGCCTAGATCGTCCCCATCGCCTGCCACATGGCCATGGCGAGGCCGAAGGCGCGGGAGTCGCCCTGGGTGGTGCCGGCCATCTTGTTCATGGCGTAGCCGAACGTGGTCCGCGCATCCATGTCGATGATGATCAGCGAGCCGCCGTACCCGCCCCAATAGATCGAGTTGGGGTTGGGCAGCGGCACGACGCCGCCCGACAGGCCGAAGCCCATGCCGAAGCGCGCGGGGCCGGCCAGGATCAGGTCCTCGCCCTCGACCTGCAGCTCCAGCGCCTTGCGGCAGCCGGCCTCGGACATGAAACGCTTGCCCTTTGCGACGCCACCGTTCGCCAGGATCGTGTGGATCTCGGCCACGGAGCGGGCGTTGCCGGTTCCGCCGGCGGCGGGGATCTCGGCGCCGCGCCAGCCGCGGGTCTTGGTGGCCGAGACATCGATGCCGGGGTTGTTCGACATGTTGCGCTGGAGGTCGGTCTCGTTGCGCGCGTCGCCGACGGCCTGGCCGGGCGGCGGCGGGATCAACTCGGCGACGCGCCCATCCTCCGAGGCCGGCAGGCCGATCCAGAAGTCGGCGCCTAGCGGTTCGGCGATCTCCTGGCGGAAGACGGTCCCCAGCGACTTGCCGGTGACGCGGCGCACCACCTCGCCCACCAGGTAGCCCTGGGTCAGCGCGTGGTAGCCGGGCGCGGTCCCCGGCGCCCAGTAAGGGGCCTGGGCGGCCAGCAGCGAGGTCATCTTCTCCCAGTCGTAGAGGTCCTCGGTGACCAGCTTCTCCTTCCAGCCCGACAGGCCGGCGGAATGGCTCATCAGGTGGCTGACCTTCACGTCCGCCTTCCCGTTGGCGGCGAACTCGGGCCAGTATTTCGCGACCGGCGCGTCGAAGTCGATCAGGCCGCGATCGGCGACCAGCAGTGCGGTCAGCGCGCACATGGTCTTGGTGGTGGAATAGACGTTGACGATGGTGTCGGCCGCCCACGGGCGGGTCTTGCCCGGATCGGCCCAGCCGCCCCAGAGGTCTACGACCGTCTCGCCCTCGACCGTCGCGCAGAACGAGGCGCCGATGTCCTCGCCGCTCTCGAGGTTCGCTTGGAACGCCTCGCGGACTACCGCGTAGCGGTCGTGCGTCACACCCTGGACCGAACCGTCGGCCATGACGGCCTCCCTGTCTTCGTTTGCGCCACCATAGCGGCTGCCGTAGCGTCAGGCCCAAACGCAATCGGGGCCGGCGCATCGCACCGGCCCCGAGCACTGTCCAGAGGTGGGTCTGGATCAGCGGTAGACGGGCTTGCCGTCCGGGCCGGTGACCTTGGTCCACGACTTGCGGACCATGTCCTTCACCGAGGCCGGCATCGGCAGGTAGTCGAGCTGCGCGGCCGCGCCGTCGCCGTTCTTGTAGGCCCAGTCAAAGAATGCCAGCACCTCGCGGCCCTTGGCGGCGTCTTCCTGCCTGGTCTTCACCAGGATGAAGGTGGCCCCCGTGATCGGCCAGGCTTCGGCGCCCGGCTGGTCGAGGAGCAGCAGGTAGAAGCCCGGCGCCGCCTTCCAGTTGGCGTTGGCCGCCGCGGCCTGGAAGTTCGCCGCCGCCGGGGCGACATACTTGCCGGCCTTGTTCTGCAGCAGGGCGTAGGTGAGGTTGTTCTGCTTGGCGAAGGCGTACTCGACGTAGCCGATCGCGCCCGGGGTCTGTTTCGTGTAGGCCGCGACACCGTCGTTGCCCTTGCCGCCCAGGCCTGTCGGCCATTTCACGGCGTCGTTGGCCCCCACTTCCGAGGCCCAGCGCGGCGCCTTCATGGCAAGATAGCTGGTGAACAGGAAGGTGGTGCCCGAGCCGTCCGAACGGTGCACGACGGTGATCGGCAGGTTCGGCAGCTGGAGACCGGGGTTGTATTTGGCGATCAGCGGGTCGTTCCACTTCTTGACCACGCCGCGGAAAATGTCGGCCGTCAGCGCGCCGGTGAGCTTCAGCTGGCCCGACTTGATGCCCGGCAGGTTCACCACCGGCACCACGCCGCCCATCACCGTCGGGAACATCACGAAGCCGCCTGAGGCCAGGTCGTCGGGCTTCAGCGGCTTGTCGGTGGCCCCGAAGTCGACCGTGCCAGCGGAAATCTGGCGGATGCCGCCGCCGGAGCCGATGGCCTGGTAGTTGAGCCGGTTGTTCGTCTGGGCGCGGTAGCTCTCGGCCCACTTGGCGTACACGGGGGCGGGGAAGGTCGCGCCCGCGCCGGAGATGTCGGCAGCCTGGGCGGCGCCGGCGCTCGCCAGCGACACGGCTGCGGCGACGGCGGTCAGATAGCGTTTGAACATGGGGTGAACCCTCGGTCGGAGGACGCCGATACGCGTCCCTTCGAAGGCGGGGTTTACGGACCCTCCGCGAACCTCCCATGACGTTGATGTGTCAGTTCGGTGAAAGCGGGGCCGTGAGATCGACTGTCACAAATCTGAGTTTAATTCGTATGCGATCTGTCGCACACGCAGCCTAGAGACCCGCTCGAAGAGGTCGCCGCGCCGGCGATGAAAAGAAGGGTCTCTCTCATGCGCCTGTCCCAGAAGCGCGGCGCCGCCGCGTGGATCTCCGCCACCCTCGCCGGGGTCCTGCTCTGCAGCGCCTCGACGACCGCCCTCGCCGCCCCGGCGTCGGCCAAGGACGCCCAGCTGCAGGCCATGCAGCGGCAGCTCGACGACATGCGCGCCCAGCTGGACTCCATGAAGGCCGCCGGCCAGCAGGACTCCCGCCTCACCGCGATGCAGCAGCAGCTGGATGCCTTCGCCGCTCAGCTGGCCGAGATGAAGACCCAGGCGGACACGGCGAGCGCCGACATC
The DNA here is from genome assembly GCF_036402295.1 of Phenylobacterium sp. Taxonomy (GTDB): domain Bacteria; phylum Pseudomonadota; class Alphaproteobacteria; order Caulobacterales; family Caulobacteraceae; genus Phenylobacterium. The sequence goes on along the minus strand of NZ_DASWTE010000229.1, from coordinate 17,190 downwards.
GCGACCCTGAAGCTGCCGCCGGCGGCCAATGCGGTGACGACGACGCTGTCGAACGGCAAGCCGGCCTTCGCCACCGCGGATGGCCGCTTCACCGCCAACATCCGCGCGATCCTGATGATGGACGGCGGCAAGTACTTCCAGAAGGACAACCTGCCGACCTCGGTCACCAACCGCGACCTCAACGAGGGCCTGAATTTCCGCCGCGCGCGGATCGGCTTCGACGGCCGGCTGTTCGGCGACTTCGACTACTCGTTCGTCTACGAGTTCGGCGGCTCGGGCGCCGAGGAGGCCGGCCGCCTCTACGAAGCGTCGGTGACCTACACGGCGCTGAAGCCCTTCCGCCTGAAGGTAGGCGCCTTCGAGCCGAACGTGAACCTCGCGGCCGCCACCTCGACCAGCCAGATGCCGCTCCTGGAGCGTCCGGCGCCGGCCGAAGCCGCGCGCAACGTGGCCGCAGGGGACTCCCGCGTGGCCTTCCAGCTCTCCGCGAACGACGCCATCGGCAGCGAAACGGGCCTGGCCTTCCGCTGGCTGGCCTCGACCGCCTTCACCGGCAACGCCCTGGGCGGCGCGCAGCAGTTCGACGAGCAGACCGCGTGGCTGGCCCGCGTGGCGGTGGCCCCCTATTCCGGCGTCGACTGGCAGGCGCACCTGGGCGGCAACGTGCAGTACGTGATCCAGCCGAACGACGCGGTCGGCCCGACGGGTACGGGCACGCGCTATCCCATCCAGATCCGCGACCGGCCCGAACTGCGCCTCGACGGCACGCGGCTCGTCGACACGGGCGGGATCGACGCCGAGCACGCCACGGTCTACGGCGGCGAGGCGGCCTTCCAGGTCAAGAGCTTCCTCGTCGAGGGCGAGGTGTTCCGCTACGAGATCGAGCGGCGCAACAGCGCGCTGCCGGATCCGAAGTTCCGCGGCTGGTACGTGCAAGGTTCGTGGGTGCTGACCGGCGAACCGCGGCCTTACAACCCTATGGAAGGTCGCTTCGAGGCGCCGAAGCAGCTCTACAACTTCAACCCGCAGGCCGGGACCTGGGGCGCCTTCGAGGTCGCCGCGCGCTATTCGGTGCTGGACCTCAACTTCCGCGAGGGCGTCGCCGGCGCGGCGGGTCCGGCGGGCGCGGTCCGCGGCGGCGAGCAGAAGATCATTACGGTCGGCGCCAACTGGTACCTGAACCCGTCCATGCGCCTGATGCTCGACTACCAGCACGTGGACATCGACCGGCTCACCTCGACCGGCGCTCGCGCCGGCCAGGAGTACGACGCGGTCGCCGCCCGCGCGCAGGTCACGTTCTAGCGCGCTGCCAGAAGCGCAGTCAGTGGCGCGAAGATGTTTCCACCTTCGCTGACTGCGCTCCAGGCTTCGCAGGACCGTCACGCGCCCGACATGGCGAAGCGCTAGCGTCGGGCGCAGTAACCCCTCGCGTATCTCTCCAATCGGCCGCCCCGAGGCCGTCCGGCCGCGACCGCCCCCCGGTCGCGGCCTTTTTTTGCCGGCCGACGCACAGAAGAAGCAAACCGCGGAAAACGCGGAATGACGCGGAAGGACGGCCGGGCCCCTTCAGCGTCTTTCTGCGTATTCCGCGGTTCTATAAGGCGCCTCCGGCGCGCTATGCGGCCAGGGGCTCGGCGAGGATGAGGGGGTGCGGGGCCAGGGCCTGGCGAGCTTCCAGCCAGTCGACGATGCGGAACTCGCCGTCGAAGCCCTCGACGATGGCGGTGCAACTCTCCACCCAGTCGCCGTCGTTCAGGTAGCGGATGTCGCCGAAGTCGCGGATCTCGGCCTTGTGGATGTGGCCGCAGATGACGCCGGCCACGCCGCGCCGCCGGGCCTCGTCGGCCATGGCGGTCTCGAACTGATCGATGAAGGCGACGGCGTCCTTCACCTTGTGCTTCAGGAAGGCCGAGAGGCTCCAGTAGTTCAGGCCCAGCAGCCTCCGCAGCCGGTTGAAGTGGGTGTTGAGCGCGATGAGCGCGCGGTAGCTCCAGTCGCCCAGGAATGCGAGCCACTTGGCGTTCTGCACCACCCCGTCGAACTCGTCGCCATGGGTGACCAGATAGCGGCGGCCGTCGGCGGCCTCGTGGATCGCATCGCGCGCCACCACCACGCCGCCGAAGTGGACACCGCAGAAGTCGCGGATACGGTCGTCGTGGTTGCCGGGAATGTAGACCACGCGGACGCCCTTGCGGGCCATCCGGAGAATCTTCTGGACGACGTCGTTGTGCGCCTGGGGCCAGAACCAGCCGGACTTCATTTTCCAGCCGTCGACGATGTCGCCCACGAGGTAGAGCGTCTCGCACTCCAGCTCGCGGATGAACTCGAGCAGCAACCCGGCCTGGCAGCCGCGCGTACCGAGGTGGATGTCCGAGATGAACGCCGTCCGGCAACGGACGGCGGGGCTGGCCTCAGTCATCGCGGTTCCCCAAAACAGCGAAGTTCGTCAATGCGCTAGAGGGATTCCGTGACAGAGCAGTGACGGCCCCTACCCCTCGAGGTCCAGCGCATACCCCGCCGAACGCACGGTGCGGATCAGGTCGGGCGCGTCGTTCTGGCGGAGCGCCTTGCGCAGCCGGCCGACGTGGACGTCGACGGTGCGGACCTCGACATAGGTGTTGGCGCCCCAGACCGCGTCCAGCAGGCGCTCGCGGCTGAACACGCGGCCCGGCCGCTGCATCAGGAAGTCGAGCAGGCGATACTCGGTGGGGCCCAGGTGCACGTCCTTGCCGCCGCGGGTGACGCGGTGGCGGCCGCGGTCGAGGACCAGGTCGGCGTACTCCAGCCGCTCTTCCACCAGCTCAGGCCGCGTGCGGCGCAGGAGCGCGCGGATGCGGGCCACGAGCTCGCTCATGGCGAAGGGCTTCACGACGTAGTCGTCGGCGCCGGTGTCGAGGCCTCGGACCTTGTCGGCCTCCTCGCCGCGGGCGGTCAGCATCAGCACTGGCGTGCGGCGGGTCTCGGCGCCGGCGCGCAACTGGCGGCAGACTTCCACACCGGAGACCTTGGGCAGCATCCAGTCCAGGATCACCAGGTCCGGCGGCTCCTCGGCGACGCGCAGCAGGGCTTCCTCGCCGTCGGCGGCGCGCTCGACCCGGAAGCCCTCCTTCATGAGGTTGTAGTCGAGCAGGGTCGCCAGCGCGTCCTCGTCCTCGACGACCAGAACGTAGGGGGTCACGCGCGGCCCTCCGCCTCGACTTCAGGCAGGCTCACCTTCGGCCGCTCGCCAACCAGCTCTTCGCCGGTCATCTGGAAGTGCAGGATCTCGGCGATGTTGGTGGCGTGGTCGCCGATCCGCTCAAGGTTCTTGGCCACGAACAGCAGGTGGGCGCCGGCGGCCACCGAGTCCGGGCTGTTGGACATCAGTGCGAGCAGCTCGCGGAACAGGCTCTCGTAGTGTTCGTCCACCTCGCCATCGCGGCGCCAGACGTCAAGCGCCGGCTCCACGTCGCCGGCGGCGTAGGCGTCGAGCACGGCGCGCAGACGGGCCGAGACCAGCCGGCCCATGCGCTCGATCGCGCCGGTCAGCGGCAGCAGAGGCTCGCCGGCCGACAGCACCAGGCTGCGCTTGGCGATGTTGCGCGCGAGGTCGCCGCAGCGTTCGAGGTTCATGGCCAGCTTCAGCGTGGAGATGGCGCGGCGCAGGTCGGCCTCGCCAGGGTGGTGTCGCGCGATCAGCGCCAGCGCCCGACGTTCGACCTCGCTCTGCAGGGTGTCGAGGCGCAGGTCGCGGACGATCAGCGCCTGGGCCAGGGGGACGTCGCGCCGCACCACCGCATCGACCGCGTCGACGACCTGGGCCTCGGCCAGGCCGCCCATGCGGATCACCTCGGCGACCAGCTGCCGCAACTCGGCTTGGTAGGTACGTATCACTCAGGCCCTCGCTGGTTTCGGGGCGCAAACTAATGCGGTCCTACGACACTTCTGTGACTGTCACGATTGGAGCGCGGCGATCGGCAGATAGACGCTGAACGTGCTCCCCTCGCCCTCGGCGCTCTCCACGATGAAGCCGCCACGATGGCGGTTGACCACGTGCTTGACGATGGCGAGGCCCAGGCCCGTCCCGCCGCTCCGCTGGCCCTCCACGCGGTAGAATCGTTCGGACAGGCGCGGCAGATGCTGGCGCGCGATGCCGGGACCTTCGTCGGTCACCCGCAGCACCACATAGCGCTGGCTTTCGGCGGCGTCGGGCGACAGCAGCGACAGGCCCACGCCGGAGCGGCTCGGCTGGCGGGCCGCCTCGACGGTGGCCGCCGCCTGCAGCGCGACCAGCACCTTGCCGCCGCGGGGCGTGTACTTCACGGCGTTGTCGACGAGGTTCTGGATCACCTGGACCAGCTGGTCGCGGTCGCCGGTGACCGGCGTCACCTCGGCGTCGACCCTCACCATCACACTGACCCCACGCTCCTCTGTCAGCGGGCGAAGCGCGTCGGAGACGTCCTGCACCGTGCGCGCCAGGTCCACCTTGCCGGAGGGCGCGATGTGCTCGTTCAGCTCGATGCGGCTGAGCGAGAGGAGGTCGTCCACCAGCCGCGCCATGCGGGTCGCCTGCTGTGCCATGATGCCGAGGAACTTCTCGCGCGCCTCGGTGTCGTCCTTGGCATGGGTGCGCAGCGTCTCCACGAAGCCCGCCAGTGACGCCAGCGGCGTGCGCAGCTCGTGGCTGGCGTTGGCCAGGAAGTCGGCGCGCATGCGCTCAGTGCGCCGCGCATCGGTCTCGTCGCGCAAGACCACCACCAGCCGCCGCTCGCCGCCGGCCTCGCGGGCCAGCGGCCGGGCGAAGGCGCGCCAGAAGCGCGGCTGCACGCCGATGGTCTCGAAGGCGACCTCGGCCGCGGCCTCCATCTCGAGGGCGGCCTCGATGGTCTCCAGCACCTCGGGCCGGCGCAGCGCCGCGCCCAGGGGCGCACCGGCCAGTTCGATGCGGAAGACCTCGCGGGCGGCCTGGTTGCCGTAGGCGATTTCGGCGGCCTCGCCCTCCCCGCCCCGGACCAGGATCACGGGCTCGGGCAGCAGCTCCAGGATGGTCTGGGCGGCGGCCCCGGCTCCGGCTCGTTCGGCGACTTCGGACATCAGCCCACCGGAACCCCGAGCTGGAGGGCGGCCTCACGCAGGGCCTGCTGGTCGGCAGGCGAGCCCGAGAAGGCCTGGCGGGCGGCGCGGTAGTCGGCGGCCGCCTGGCTGGACTGGCCCAGCACCATGCGAGCGCGGATCAGACGTTCCCAGCCGGCCCGGTCCTTCGGATTCTGCTTCAGGCGCTGGGCGAGACCCGAGACCATGCCCTCGATCATCGCCTGGCGGTCGCCGGGGTTCATGTCCTGGGCGGCCGCCATCTGCTCGGCGTTCGGTCCCCTCGGCGCGCTGGGGGCCTGGGCGAGCTCCGGCGCGGGCGGCAGGCGGCCGGCGAGGTCGACGCCGCGCTCGGCCGCGACGCGCTCCACGAAGGCGCGCACCTCGCCCGCCCACGGCGCGCCGGGCGGAGCCGACTTGATGAGCGCGATCCAGTCGTCCATGGCGCCCTTCTGGTCGCCGGACTGGTCCTTGGCGACCGCCAGATAGTAACGCGCCCGCGGGTCGGCCGGATCGACGGTGAGCGTGCGGCGGAAGATGGCCTGGGCGGCGGGCGTCACCTGCCCCTGAGCGGCCAGCACCGTGGCTTCGCCCTGGGCCGACAGGTACTCGGCGTTGGCGGGGTCGAGGGCGGCGGCCTTGCCATAGGCGACGGCGGCCTCGGCGTTGCGGCCGGTCTGCAGGTACGACCAGCCCAGCATCCGCCAGCCTTCGACGTTGCCGGGCTCGCGCTGCATCTGGGTCTCGAGCTGCGCGATCATGGCGCCCACCTCGCCCTGGTGGCCGGCATCGCTGGCCATGGAGGCCGCGCCCGCCGCGCCGCCCTTCAGCGCCGGGGACGCCGGGACGTCGGGGCGGCCGATCTTGAGGTAGAGGCCGGTGCCGGCCAGCGTGACGACCGCCACGATGCCCAGCGCCAGGTAGAGCAGCGTCTTCTCCGGCAGCGGCCGGGCGGGCGCGTCGGCCTTGCGGCCCTCGGCCAGCACCCGGCGCTTGAGGTCGGTCTTCAGCGCCTCGGCCTCGGCGCCCTCTATGGCGCCGGCCGCGGCCTGGCCCTCGATCTCGTCCAGCTGGGCCTTCAGCACGGTGACGGTGTCGGCCCGCTCGGCGCGCGCGGCGTCGCGGCGGCGGACCAGCGGGATGGCGAGACCGACCGCAGCCAGCACCGTCATCAGGGTAAGCACCATCCAGAGCATCAGCTCGACTTGTCCTGCTTCAGCATTTCGGCGAGCTCGGCCTCTTCCGCCGCGGAGAGCGCGCCCGCGGCGGCCGGCGAGCGGCCGCGCATATAGACCGCCACGCCCACGCCGCCCAGCAAGAGCACCGCGAGCGGCCCGAACCACAGGGCCAGGGTGTCGAGGCGCAACGGCGGCCGCAGCTGCACGAAGCTGCCGTAGCGGGCGACGATGAACTTCATCGCCTGCTCGTCCGTGTCGCCGGCGGCGATCCGCTCGCGCAGGATCAGGCGCAGGTCGCGGGCGAGCTCGGCGTCGGAATCGTCGATCGACTGGTTCTGGCAGACGACGCAGCGCAGCTCCTGACTGAGCTTGTGGGCGCGGGCCTCCAGCTTCGGATCGGCCAGCTGCTCATCGGGGTTCACCGCGAGGGCAGGTCCCCCCAGCAGGGCGACGGCGGCGGCGATGGCGAGCAGACGCCTCACGATTCCCTCTTCAGCTGTTCCATCAGGGGACCGATCTTGGTCTCCCAGACGTCGGGCGTCACGGCGCCCACGTGGCGGTAGCGGACGCGGCCCTGCTTATCGATGACGAAGGTCTCGGGCACGCCGGCGACACCGATCTCGATGCCCGCGCGCCCGGTCTGGTCATCGCCGGCGCGAATGTAGGGGTCGCCGTTGTCGGACAGCCACTTGGCCCCGGCGCCCGGCGCGCGCTCCTTCCAGTCCAGGCCGTGGATCGCCACGCCCTCGGCGCGCAGGCGCATCAGCACCGGGTGCTCGACGCGGCAGGGGCCGCACCAGGATGCGAAGACGTTCAGCAGCGCCGGCTCGCCGGCGGCGAAGTCGGTGTTGGCGAGCCCGCTCGTGTCGCCCGGCCGCACGGGTCCGACCGCGAACGCCGGCAGGGGCTTGCCGATGAAGGCCGACGGCAGCGCGCGCGGATCGCGGCCGAGGCCCGCGAAGAACACCGCCAGCAACGCGATGAAACCCAGGACGGGCAGGATGAACAGGAGACGCTTCATTCGGCGGGAATCGGCTGGGCTTGCGGGACCTGGGGTTTGACGAGGGCGCCCACGCGCAGGCGCCGGTCGCTGAGCGAGATCGCGCCGCCGATGGCCATGGCGAAGCCGCCGATCCAGATCCAGACGATCAGCGGGTGGTTCCAGAGGCGGACGATCACGCCCTGCGGCGACTCCTCGCCGATTGAGACGTAGAGGTTGCCCAGCGGGCCCACGCGGATGCCGGCCTCGGTGGTCTGGCTCTGGGCCGACGGATGCCAGCGCTTCTCGCTGCGCAGGTCGTATGATCCGGTCGGGCCCTTCACGGCGAAGCGCGCCTGCCGGGCCTCGTAGTTCGGGCCCTGGACCAGCTCGTAGGCGGTCATGGTGAGCGTGCGGCCGGCGAATTCCACCGACTGTCCGGGACGCATGTTCAACACCTTGTCGGAATCCCAGGCCGTCGTGCCCGTGATCCCCAGGACCAGCAGGCCCAGGCCGGCATGCGCGACGGTGAGGCCGACGAGCGACCGCGGCGTCGTGCGGATCGCCCGGCCGAGGTAGGCGCGGCTCGCCCACCAACGGCGGCCCAGGATCGTCGCCGCGCCCGCCAGCAGCCAGGCGGCCAGCCCCAGCGCGCCCGCGGTCACTACGCCCTTGAGCCCGCCGAACGGGAGCGCCATCACCAGGACCACCGCGGCGATGGCGGCCGGGACCTTCAGGCGGCTCAACGTCTTCCGCACCGTGTCGCGCTTCCAGTTCAGCATCGGGCCGAACACCACGAGCGCCATCAGCGGGATCGCGAGCGGGGCGAAAGTGCGGGCGTAGTACGGCGGCCCGACCGAGATCTTGTCGCCGTTGATCATCTCGATGAACACCGGGCTGAAAGTGCCCAGGAACACCGTGGCGGTCAGCGCGGCCAGGAACAGGTTGTTGAGCGTGACGCCCCCTTCCCGCGACAGCGGCTGGAAGAGCGCTCCGGTGCGGATGGCGGGCGCGCGCCAGGCGTAGAGGGCCAGCGAGACACCGGTCGTCACCGCCAGGATGCCCAGGATGAAGACGCCGCGCTGCGGGTCGACAGCGAAAGCGTGCACGCTGGTCAGGATGCCCGAGCGGACCAGGAAGGTGCCGACGAGGCTGAGCGAGAAGGTGAGGATGGCCAGCAAGATCGTCCAGCTGGCCAGCGCGCCGCGCCGTTCCAGCACCAGGGCCGAGTGCAGAAGGGCCGTGCCCAAGAGCCAGGGCATCAGCGAGGCGTTCTCCACCGGGTCCCAGAACCACCAGCCGCCCCAGCCCAGCTCGTAGTAGGCCCAGGCGCTGCCCAGCGTGATGCCGGCGGTGAGCGGGATCCAGGCGGCCAGCACCCACGGGCGCACCCAGCGGGCCCAGGCGGCGTCGACGCGGCCCTCGATCAGGGCGGCTGCGGCGAAGCAGAAGGCCACGGAGAAGCCGACGTAGCCCAGGTAAAGCAGCGGTGGGTGCATCACGAGGCCCGGGTCCTGCAGCAGCGGATTGAGCTCGGTGCCCTCGACGGGGGCAGGCGACAGCCGCAGGAACGGGTTGGAGGTGAAGATCAGGAACGCCAGGAACGCCACGCCCAGCACGCCCTGGACCCCCAGGACGCGGGCCTGGAGGGTCTCGCGAAGGGTCCCGCCGAAGTGGGCGACGCCGGCGCCGTAGATCGCCAGGATCAGCACCCACAGCAGCATCGAGCCTTCGTGGCTGCCCCAAGTCGCGGCGAATCGGTACGCGAGCGGCTGGGTCGTGTGGCTGTGCTTGGCCACCAGGGCGACGGAAAAATCGCAGGTCAGATAGGCGTAAGCCAGGCAGCCGAAGGCGAGGACCACGAACAGACCCTGGAGGATCGCCGCCTGCCGTCCGACCGCCATCAGCACGCTGTCACCGCGTTGTGCGCCGAAGAGCGGCGCTGCGGACTGGACGAGCGCCAGCAGCAGCGCGAGAATCAGCGCGAACTGACCGACTTCCGCCGACATGGACTTTGTGCTCCCCTCCAACCTGCGGCGCGTGGTAGCGCGTTCGGCGAAGATCGGAAATGTTATAGCGCCATGGAGAGACGGGAAGGCGTGTAAGGTGCGGCCGATCCGCCGGTTGCCGGGCGGTCGCAGGTACTGGGGGCGTTGGGGCGATGTCCGAAGTCTACAAGATCGCGATCATCGGATCCGGTCCGGCCGGCATGAGCGCGGCTGCGCGCGCGGCCAGGAACGGTGTGTCGCACATCCTGCTCGAGAAGACTGACCACCTCTCGGACACCATCTTCCGCTACCAGAAGGGCAAGCACGTGATGGCGACGCCGTCCGTGCTGGTGCTGCGCGCCGAGTGCGAGTTCGACGCCGGTAAGCGCGAGAAGATCCTCGAGCAGTGGAGCAACGACACCAAGGCCGCCGGCGTGAACGTGAAGTTCCACGCCGACGTGAAGGCGATCACGGGCGACAAGGGCAATTTCGCGATCGAGCTCAAGAAGGGCGACCCGATCAGGGCCGAGAACATCGTCCTGGCGGTGGGCACCCAGGGCAATCCGAACCTGATGCGCTGCGAGGGCGCCAACCTTCCCCACGTGCAGTACCAGCTGGACGACCCGGGCGAGTACACCGACGAGCACATCGTGGTGGTGGGCGGCGGCGACGCCGGCATCGAGAACGCGATGGGCCTGATCGCCGACGCGGGTCAGAACAACACCGTCACGCTCTTGAACCGCGGCGCCGACTTCCCGACGGCCAAGAAGCCCAACGTCGACGGCCTCTTGGCCGCGCGCGACGCCGGGCGCATCCGCGTCATGACCGAGACCCAGGGCGCCCTCATCGAAAAGGGGTGGCTGACAGTCGACACACCGCAAGGACAGGAACGCTTCCGGTGCGACCGGATCATCGCCCGCATGGGCGCCGCTCCGCCCCGCGCGTTCGTGGAGGCCGCCGGCGTCCAGTTCGCCAGCCCGGACCGCACCGCCTTCCCGACCCTGACGCCCACGTTCGAGAGCACCTCCAAGCCTGGGATCTATGTGATCGGCGCGCTGGCGGGCTATCCGCTGATCAAGCACTGCATGAACCAGGGCTATGACGTCGTCGAGTTCATCTGCGGCAACACCAATCTGGAGCCGGCCGACGAGCCGCTGCTGGTGGCCAAGCTCAAGGACCTGCCAGGCAAGCGCAGCGTGGCCGAGTGGCTGGAGTTCCTGCGCAGCAACGTCGAGATCCTGAACGGTCTGTCGCCGCTGCAGATGCGGGAGTTCCTGCTCGACTCGACGGTCAGGGCCTACAAGGCCGGCGACGCCATCTTCGTCCGCAATGAGCCGGGCTCGTCGCTTTTCGGCATCGCCGACGGGTCGGTGAGGGTGGAGGTCGACCCCACCAACACGAACATCACCGTGCCGATCGGCCAGGGTTCGATCTTCGGCGAGGTCGGCCTGATCTCGGGCCGCAAGCGCGGGGCCACCATCCGCGCGGCCGAACCCACCATCTGCGTGGAGATCCCGCGCATGGCGGCGCTCAAGCTGATGAGCCAGGTGCCGCAGGCCCGCGAGACGGTGAACCGCATCACCACCGAGCGGCAGGTGCTGCAGATCTTCAAGTCCGGCCTGACGCCCGCCGACATCCAGGAGGTGCTGGCCGGCGCGGAAGTGATCGATGTGAAGCCCGGCGAAGCCATCATCAAGGAAGGCGACATCTCGGACGACCTCTTCATCATCCGCTCGGGCTCGATGATCGTGGAGAAGGAACTTGGCGGGAAGCCGGTGTTCATGTCGTACGTCCCGGCCGGGTCCTACTCGGGCGAGATGGCCATGATCGAGCGGGCGCCGCGCGTGGCCACGGTGAAGGCCGCCATCCGCTCAACGGTGGTGAAATTGCCGGCCGACCCGTTCCGCCGCCTGCTGGCCCGCAAGCCTGAACTCGCAAAGCGCATGACCGACGAGATGCGGGCCAGGCGCGAGATCAACAAGTTCATCGAGGAGCAGAAGACCGAGTTCGGCGGCGCGGTCGACATGTACTCCTCGGTCGCCAACTTCCTGATCAAGCAGGGTATCGGCGAAGCCACCGACGTGCTGCTGATCGACGAGAGCCTTTGCGTGGGCTGCGACAACTGCGAGAAGGCCTGCGCCGACAGCCACGATGGCCTCAGCCGCCTGAACCGCGAGGCCGGCACCACCTTCGCCAACATCCACGTGCCCACCTCGTGCCGACACTGCGAGCATCCGCACTGCATGAGCGACTGCCCGCCAAACGCCATCCGGCGCGGACCGGACGGCGAAGTCTTCATCAACGAGACCTGCATCGGCTGCGGCAACTGCCAGCGGGCGTGCCCATACGGCGTGATCCAGATGGACAAGCCGCCGCCGAAGAAGCCGCCGCTCTGGGAATGGATGCTGTTCGGCAAGGGCCCCGGCCCCGGCCAGCCATCGTACGAGTGGCGCACGAAGGCCGCCAAGGCCGAGGGCGGCGAATCACCGAAACTGGCCATCAAGTGCGACATGTGCTCGGGCAAGGCCGGCGGACCGGCCTGTGTGCGGGCCTGTCCGACGGGGGCGGCGATCCGGGTGACGCCGGACGCCTTCCTGTCGGTCGCACGGCTCGAGAAGACCGGATAGGCCGTGACGCAGGTTGGGGGGCATTCAGAGCGCGTGCGGCATCGGACCCATGAAGGGTTCCTGCGGCACAAGGGCTTTCGCTGGGCGCAGATCGCCACTGGCCTCTGCGTGGCGGCGGTTGGTGTCTACTTCTTCGCCGCCATGCGGCTGGCCGAGCCGCCCAGCGGCGGCAGCTGGCTGGGCTACGTGTTGGGCACGATCAGCGCCGGCCTGATCGTCTGGCTGGCCTGCCTGGGCGTCCGCAAGCGGGTGATCAGCGCCGGCCACTATTCGCTGAAGGCCTGGGTCTCGGCCCACGTGTACCTCGGGCTGTCGCTGACCGTGCTGGCGACGCTGCACACAGGCTTCCAGTTCGGCTGGAACGTCCACACGCTGGCCTACGCGCTGATGATGCTCGTGATCGCCTCGGGGGCGTTGGGCATCTGGGCCTATGCCGTCCTGCCCCAGCGCCTCCACGGCAACCGCGGCGAAACCACGCGCAAGCAGATGCTGGATTCGATCGCCAGCCTCGACGCCCAGCTGCATGAGGTGGCCCAGCCGCTCGACCGCGCCGGCGCGGCGGTGGTGCGGCAGTCCATCGAGGAGACGGAGCTGGGCGGCAGCTTCTGGAAGCGACTCACCGGCAGCTACGGCGACTGCGCCAACAAGCGGGCCCTGCAGCGTCTGCGCGCCCTGCCCGCCCCATCCGGCGCCGCTCAGGCCGAAGCGCTCACCAAGATCGAGGGACTGATGCAGCAGAAGGCCGAAGCGCTTTCGCTCGCCCGCCGCCAGATGGGCATCACCGCCCTTCTCGAAGCGTGGCTGTTCGTGCACATCCCGGCCACCTTCGCCCTGCTGGCGGCGCTTACGGCGCACATCGTCAGCGTCTTTGCCTACTGGTGACCGGTGGCCCAGACGTTTCACCTCAAGCTGATCACCCAGCGCGCCGCCGGCGGCGACCCGATCGTCCGTGAGCGCGACGTCGCCGGACCCGAAGCTGTCATCGGCCGCGCGGCCGACAGCGACATCGTGCTGGCCGACCTGGCGGTCGACCCCAAGCACGCCAAGATGCGGTTCGCCGGCGCCGGCCGGGTGACCCTGGAGAGCGTGGGCGGCCTGCCGTTCGAGGTGGACGGCAAGTCGACGTCGCGCGCCGAGCTGGACCTCTCGCGCCACCCGGTGGCGGCGTTCGGCGAATATCGGCTGACCTTCGAACCGGCCGATGACGGGGCCACTGTCACGGTCACACGGGAGGACCACGCCCATCACCCAAGCCCCAGCGTCTTCTCGTTGCAGGCGCGGGTGTTCAACCGCCGCAACATGGCCTGGGCGCTGGGCGTCGGCATCTTGCTGATCTGCCTGCTCGTACCGCTCGCCCTGTCGGGGGTGCTGGCGCCGAAGATCCATCCGGACCAGCAGTGGTCGTCGGGCGCGCTCACCAAGGCCCACGCCTTCCTCGAGACCGACTGCAAGACCTGCCACGTGAAGAACTTCCAAGCGGTGCGCGACGACGCCTGCCTGTCGTGCCACCAGGCGGGCCACGACCCCGCGGCGCGCTTGACCAAGGCGCGCAACCTGGGCAGCCCGTTCCAGCCCCGCCTCGTCCCCGAGCACGCGGCGCACGACAAGCTGGAGAAGGCCACGCCGCTGCCGCCCGGCCTGGGCGCCGTCAGCGCCGTCTTCCAGCGCGCCGTGGGCCATCCCACCGACCGCTGCGCGAGCTGCCACATCGAGCACACCAAGTCGGGCAAGGTGGAAGGCGCCGACGCGGCGGCCCCGCCGTCCGACAAGCCCAAGCTGGTGGTGGTGACCGACTGCCAGACCTGCCACACGGGCATGAAGAGCCGCCTGGGCAAGACCGACCTGATCGACACGCCGAACTGGAGCAAGCATCCGGGCTTCCGGCCACTGGTGATGACCGCCCCGGGTGCGAAGCCGACATTCCAGCGGGTGGCGCTCTCCAGCGCGCCGCAGGAGCGCAACGGCCTGATCTTCCCGCATCGCATGCACCTGGACCGGCTGGGCGGCGTCGCCCGCCAGGCGATCGAGCTGGGCAAGGGCCGCGGCTATGGCGCGCCGCTGGAGTGCGCCGACTGCCACCGCCGCGACAAGAGCGGCCAGGCCTTCCTGCCGATCGAGATGGAGAAGGACTGCGGCGGCTGCCACAGCCTGGCCTTCACGCGCGAGAACGGCGAGGTGAAGAACCTGCCGCACGGCGAGTTGCAGAAGGTGGTCGACACGCTGGCCGGCCGCACGATCCAGGGCTCGCCGCCGGTCAACCGGCAGCGTCCGGGTATGATCCGCCCGACGATGTTCTCGGCCACGGGCGCCAGCGCCTATCGCGCCACCTTCTCGCCGGGCGGGACCTGCTACGACTGTCACACCATCAACTGGGCGGGCGACACGGTGCAGATGGCGCCAGTGAAGCTGGCCAACCGCTACCTGCCGCGCGGCGGCTTCGACCACAGCGTGCCCGAGCACGGCGGGCCGGGGCAGGCCAAGGCCGGCGGCTTCAAGTGCGCCGACTGCCACCGCGCGCGGAGCTCGGACCGCACGTCGGACGTGCTGATCCCGGATCTCGCCAAGTGCGCGACGTGCCACGGCCAGCCGACGACCAAGATCGCCGCCGCCGACGACGCCGATTGCGCCACCTGCCACAGCTTCCATGCGCCGGGTAAGGCCACGCCCAAGCCGGGCCATCCGCCGCTGGAGACCCTGCGCTGGACCCAGACCGTGGCGCGGCGGGGCGACGGGGCCTGAGGCGACCTCCCGCCGCTTCGCGGGGCCGCAAGAAGAACGCCGCCCCGGTCTCCCGAGGCGGCGTTTCGCGTTCCGGCGATGTCGGCGGAGGTCTAGACGACCCCGAACGCCAGCATGGCGTCGGCGACCTTCTTGAAGCCGGCGATGTTGGCGCCCTTCACGTAGTCGGGAATCTTCGAGCCCGGGCGGCCGCCGTACTCCAGGCAGCTCGAGTGGATGCCGGCCATGATGTCGACCAGCAGGCGCTGCAGCTCCTCTTCCTTCCACGAGATGCGGGCCGAGTTCTGGCTCATCTCGAGGCCGGAGACCGCCACGCCGCCGGCGTTGGCCGCCTTGCCGGGCGCGTAGAGGATCTGGGCGTCCTTGAAGACGTGCACGCCTTCCAGGTTGGTCGGCATGTTGGCGCCCTCGGAGACGCCGATGCAGCCGTTCTTCACCAGGGTGCGCGCGTCGTCGCCCAGGAGCTCGTTCTGGGTCGCGCAGGGCAGCGCCAGCTCGCAGGGCACGCCCCAGGGCGTCTTGCCGACGTGGAACTCGGAGCCCTTGAACTCCTTGGCGTATTCCGAGATCCGGCCGCGGCGCTTGGTCTTCAGGTCCTTCACCCAGTCGATCTTCTCCTGGGTCATGCCGTCGGGGTCGTAGATGAAGCCCTCGGAGTCCGAGAGCGTCACGACCTTACCACCCAGCTGCGTGCACTTCTCGGCCGCGTGGGTGGCCACGTTGCCCGAGCCCGAGATCACCACGGTGTGGCCGGCGATGTCCTTGCCCTGGTTCTTGAGCATGTTCTGCAGGAAGTAGGTCGCGCCGTAGCCGGTGGCCTCGGTGCGGATCAGCGAGCCGCCGTACTCCAGGCCCTTGCCGGTCAGCACGCCCGTGAACTCGTTGGTCAGGCGCTTGTACTGGCCGAACATGTAGCCGATCTCGCGGGCGCCCACGCCGATGTCGCCGGCCGGCACGTCGACGTCGGCGCCGATGTAGCGGTACAGCTCGGTCATCAGGCTCTGGCAGAAGCGCATCACTTCGCCGTCGGATTTGCCCTTCGGGTTGAAGTTGGAGCCGCCCTTGCCGCCGCCCATGGGCAGACCGGTGAGCGCGTTCTTGAAGGTCTGCTCGAAGGCCAGGAACTTCAGCACGCTCTCCGTGACCGACGGATGGAAGCGGATGCCGCCTTTGTAGGGGCCGATGGCGTTGTTGTTCTGGACCCGCCAGGCCCGCTGGACCCGCACGTTGCCCTTGTCGTCCTGCCAGCAGACCCGGAAGCTGACCACGCGGTCCGGCTCCGCGATGCGGCGCAGGATCTGCGCCTCGTGGTACTTCTCCTTGTCCTGGATGAAGTCGAAGATGTCCTCGGCGACTTCCTGGACGGCCTGGACGAACTCCGGTTGGCCCGGGTTGCGGCGCTTCACGCCCTCGATGAAGGTCGGAAGGTCGACGTGATCGCTGACTGCCATATGAAACCCCCATTGCCCCGAGCGACCCTTCGCCCGGCCCAATTCCCGCGCGACCTTAGCGGCGATTTCGTTGCGGTCTAACGGCAATTGTCGGCGAGATGCCCACACGCACGTTTCGCCCTTCACAAGTCGTCGGAATTTGCGACAACACGTTCTTGTTGGATGGGGGCTATCGATATGACCAAGGCGTCTGATCTTTTCGTGCAGTGCCTGGAAGAAGAAGGCGTGGAGTACGTCTTCGGGGTCCCCGGCGAGGAGAACCTCGACTTCCTGGACAGCCTCTCGCGCTCCAAGAAGATCAAGCTGATCCTCACCCGCCACGAGCAGGGCGCCGGTTTCATGGCCGCGACCTACGGGCGGCACACCGGCAAGGCGGGTGTCTGCGTGGCCACGCTGGGCCCGGGCGCCACGAACTTCGTGACCGCCTCGGCCTACGCCCAGCTGGGCGGCATGCCGATGATGATGATCACCGGCCAGAAGCCCATCAAGAAGTCCAAGCAGGGTCGCTTCCAGATCCTCGACGTGGTCGACATGATGAAGCCGATCACGAAGTACACGCACCAGCTGGCGTCGGCCGACAACATCCCCTCCCGCATCCGTGAGGCGTTCCGCCTGGCGCAGGAGGAGAAGCCGGGCGCGGTGCACCTAGAATTCCCCGAGGACGTCGCCGACGAGGAGACCGACTCCACCGCGCTGCCCAAGAGCAATGCGCGCCGGCCGGTGCCCGACGAGAAATCGATCCGCGCCGCGGCCAAGCGCATCGAGCAGGCCAAGTCGCCCATCCTGGTGATCGGTGCGGGCGCGAACCGCACCATGACCAGCCGGATGCTCACCCAGTTCATCGAGAAGACCGGCATCCCGTTCGTCTCGACCCAGCTGGGCAAGGGCGTGGTCGACGAGACCAATCCGAAGTTCATGGGCTGCGCGGCGCTGTCGGCCGGTGACTTCGTGCACCGGGCGATCGGCGCGTCGGACCTCATCATCAACGTCGGCCACGACGTGATCGAGAAGCCGCCGTTCTTCATGCAGCGCGGCGGCGCCGAGGTGATCCACATCAACTTCCGCTCGGCGGAGGTCGATCCGGTCTACTTCCCGCAGTACGAGGTGATCGGCGACATCGGCAACGCCATCTGGCAGATCAAGGAAGACATCCTGCCC
>NZ_DASWTE010000228.1:0-25751 GCF_036402295.1 Phenylobacterium sp. | reverse complement strand
GCTGAGGCGCCCCTGGCCGCGGGACGCGCCCTCCACAACACAGCGCGGCGGCGAGGGCTCAGTCCCGATGAACGGCGACGATCATCTCGATCTCGACCGCGATCTGCCCTGGGAGCGAACCCATTCCCACGGCGGAGCGGGCGTGCGCGCCGATGGCCTCGCCGAACACCTCGATCAGGAAGTCGGAACACCCGTTGATCACCGGCGGATGGGCCGTGAAATCCGGCGCGGCGTTGACCATGCCCAACACTTTGACGATCCGCCTCACGCGTTCGAGGGAGCCGACCGCGACCTCCAAGGCTGACAGCAGGTTGAGCGTCGTGAGGCGCGCGGCCTTGTAGCCGTCCTCCAGCGTCAGGTCGGTCCCGACCTTGCCCTTGAACACAATGCCCGTCGCATCCACCGGGCCCTGGCCCGACAGGAACACCAGGTCGCCCTCCACCACTGCGGGGCGGAAGTTCGCGACCGGGGGCCGAGGCGGCGGCAGCGTCAGGCCCAGCGCCGTCAGACGCTGATAGGGGCCGACTCCTCCAGCTGGGCTCCCGTCGCTCGGGCGCGCTTCGGACATAGGTCTGGCTCCTCTTCTTGGGCCACGGGCTCGATCTCCCGGGTGATGGCGTGCGCCTCCGGTCAGGTCCGGCGCAGTCGGCTGGAAGCCGTTCGAGAAAGGTGCCCGTGGCCGACGCCCCGGGCAGTTTTTTCGCATCCGCGCCATGACTGCGGAGTGCGGAGGAAGGAGAAGGCCGTCGAGGGGCCAGGGCTGCGTGTCAGGTCGCCGGCGCGACCCCGGCCGAACGCACGGTCCGCAGATGCTGCAAGTGAACGCCCAGCGACATCAGGAACGCCGTCCCGAAACAGATTGCGCACACCACGAGCGCGCCCCTCGTCTCCACGTCGTTCACCAGGAAGGAGCAGAAGAGCGGCCCGGCCGAACCGCCGAGCAGCTGGGCCCCCGGCACGATAACGGCGATGCGCCGGGTCGGATCGGTTTCGATGACGAACGGGAGCTGGAAGGGAAGGAACAGGAGCCAGAAGAAGCCGAAGACCCCGGCCGCGATCGCGAAGGGGACGAGCCCTGGGAGCTGGGCCAGGACCAGGAGGACGATGGCGTTCACGACGAGGCAGATGACGAAGACCGAGAAAAACGAAATCCGGGCTGCCGCGAAGGCTGCGACGGTGGAGCCGGCGACCGAGGTTGCGAGGACGACGGAGACGATCAGGCCCAGGCCCGGACCATCGATCTTCGCCTGGGCCGCGACCGGGGCGAGATAGGCAAACAGGCCGATGGAGAAGGCGGCGATCAGGAACACCGAGGCCAGGCTCAGCAATGAGGCCGCCGAATAGCCGCGAACGGACCCCTCGCGCTTGGGCGCGGGAGGCAGGTCCACAAAGCTGTTCGGGATGAACGGAACCATCAGGAGCGCAAGGCCGGCTGTCGCCGCCATCGCATAGAATCCTCCGTTCGCGCCGAAGGCGGCGATGACCGTCACGGGCGCAGCCGCCGCGAACGCCAGCTGCGTGACGCCTTGCGCGGTCAGGAACACAGCGGCCCACCGCGCCGGCGCGGAGGATCGCGCGATCATCGAGGCGGCGCACCAGACCATCAGGCCCTCGGCGAGGCCTGCGACCCCCCGGTTGAGGACGACGGCGAAACCGGAGTGCTGGCGGACCAGGATGTCGGCGACGATGGCGACGCTGGCGGCGGCAGCCATCTTCAACCGCATATGCGTGGGCTTGAGAACCGCGCCCGCGGCGGTGATCATCACGCCCAGGCTCAGGAACTCGGATGTCGTGGCCCAGCCGAGCTCGGCGGCGCTCAGGCGCTGGTCGGCGAGAAGCGCCCCAAGCAGCACCGGCTGAACCCCGCAAATCAGCATGCCCATGGTGCCGATGGTGAGGATGGCGACCATCTCAAGCCCGGTGGGCCGCGGTCCGATCCAGGCCAGCGCTCCATCTGCGCCAGGCTCGCGTTCACCGGCGACCTGCATCCGTTAGACTCCATATGGGCGATCCATGTAGTCATTACTATGCCTCAACCCCTGTCAAGACAGGACCTGGGGTCCGGTTCCGCGCGCCGGCCTCGTGCTGCCTTCGTCGTTACGTTCCGTGCGAAGCGTCGAGCAGCGTCCAAGGGGCGGCGATCCGCGTGCAGCGCGACGCGATGCTGGTAGCAATTGCTACATGATGTTGCGGCCTTATAGTGTGAGCTCGCTGGCCCGCCCGGCGGGAAGTGGGTAAGGAAGGACGGCATGCGCCCGGAAGTGGTGAACACGCCTGATGAGCGCGATATCGAAGAGCTGAAACGTCGCGTCGGGGCCGCCGGGATCGTCACGGACTCGGCCCGAGCCAGCTATGAAACCCCGGCGCGCTACCCCAGCGGCATCGCCGCTGCAGTCGTGCGCCCGGCGAACGCGGCGGAGGTGTCTGCGGTGCTGGCCTACTGTCTTGCCCGGGGACTGCGCGTGATCCCCCAGGCCGGACACACGGGGCTCGCGCTCGGCGGCACCCCGGACGCTTCCGGACAGGACATTGTTCTGTCCGTGGATCGTCTGAAGACCGTCCACCACATTTGTCCGCTCGACCGCACGGTCACCGCGGACGCCGGGGTGCGGCTTTCGGCTCTCAACGACGCCCTGGAACCCTACGGCCTCTTCTTGCCCATCGATCTGGGCGCCGATCCGATGCTCGGCGGCATGGCCGCGACCAACACCGGCGGTGCTCGCTTCCTTCGTTACGGCGACATGCGCGCTCAGGTGCTGGATCTCGAGATCGTCCTGGCTAAGGACGATGCGCCCGTCGTGAGACTCGGCGCGGGGCTCCGGAAGGACAACACGCGCCTGTCGCTGAAGGACCTCGTGGTGGGCGCCGGAGCCGCCTTTGGCGTGATCACGAGGGTCACAGCGCAGGTCCATCCCCTGCCGCGACAGACGGCTGCCGCCCTGCTCGTCCCGTCGCACCCGGAGAAGACCCCGGAGATCGTTGCGCGCCTCGAGCGCGAGGCCGGAGAACTCATCTCCGCGCTCGAAGGCATGTCGGGCGCGGCCATGGGCCGGGCGCTCGACGAAGTTCCCGGCCTTCGCAACCCTTTCGGCGGGCCTGCGCCGGCCTACGCCTTGCTGCTGGAGCTTTCGACGACCCTTTCGCCTTCCACCCTGCAGCTTGACGAGGCGCTTCTTTCGGTCCTGGCCCCGTTGGTCGAGGGGCCCGACACGCTCCTTCAGGACGTGCTGGTGACTCCACCCTCCGCGCTCTGGTCCCTTCGCCACAGTCTGAGCGAGGGGCTTCGTCGCGGTGGCCAAGTGGTCGGGCTCGACCTGGCTTTCCGGCGCGATCGCGTCTTCGCGTTCCGCCAGGCGGCTCTGCGGCTGCTGGCGCAGCTGGGGACCGACGCCGAAGTCTGCGATTTCGGCCATGTCGCCGACGGCGGGGTACACTTCAACCTTGTGGCGCCGGCGACCACCTCAAAGGACGAGCTCCATTCGGTACGGGACGCGCTGTTGGACCTCGCCGTGCACGAGTTCGGGGGGAGTTTCAGTGGCGAGCATGGCCTGGGACCGGCCAACCAGGCCGCCTACGACCGCTATGTGCCCAGCGAAGAGCGCGGGCTCGCGGGCGAAATCCTGGCCGGACTGGGCGTAGGGGCGTGCGGCCACGTCCGCCTGGGCCGATCCGCGGTCGTTTAGGCGCAGATGGCGAGGGACGTGGCAATCCCGGTAAGACCGGGTCAGGCACCTCGCCGACGGCGGGGCGTTGCGGCCCCACGGCATCAATGGTCCACTCTGGGCAACCCGACAGGAATCTTTGAGACTTCATGACTGCGACGAGACGAAAGCGATCGCCGGGCAAGGTGGCGGAGACGTCGCAGGAGCGCACGCCCCCGCGGCCCCCGCCCCTGTCCGGCAAGCCAAAGGAAACCTACGACAAGCTCGTCCAGGCCGCGGGCGAGATATTGGGAGAGGTCGGGTTCGAGCGGCTGACCTCCAACGCGATCTGCACGCGCGCCAATGTGACGCCACCGGCGTTCTATCACTACTTCCGGGACAAGTATGAGATCCTCGAGGTCCTGGCTCGCCGGCTGCTCAAGCGCCAGAACGACGCATATGCGATCTGGCTCTTCGAGCAAGGCGGCTGGCTCGATGCCGAGCGGCGCACGGCGGCTCTTGCGGATTGGTTCCGGATCGCCGCCGACATCGTCGCGACAGAGCCCGGCGCCATCTGGACGATGCGGGCCCTCAAGGCGCTCCCCAACCTGGCCCACGTCCGGCTCGAGTCACAGCGGATGAACACGGATCGGCTTTTCCAGGTGTACCGGCGCGCCTTCCCCGACATGGATGCCGACCTGTTGTGGCAGAGGCTCCGGATCCGCTCCGAGTTCGGCTGGATGGTAGACGAGTTGGCGTTGGAAGAGGATCGGCTCCCTCGGGAGGCCTTGTTCCGCGAGGCGGCGCGAATGATGACCCTCTCGCTCATCAGCGACGAACCGACCTAGCCTTTGCTAGCCCGGCTAGGAGAGGGTCGTGAGGCCGCCTCCAAGTCGCTCGCTGAGGGAAAAGTCAGCCTAGCCCCGCAGGCCGCGGCAGGCCTCGCGCTGCTAGAGAATCTTCATATAGTGATTGCTATGTACCCTTCCGGCCCCTATTGCTGATAGCGTTCAGCTCGGGGACGTGGCGTTGGGCTCTGAGCCCAAACGACGGCCGTCGGCGCTGCGTACGAAGTGAAATGGGACGGCCATGGCAAGAAAGATCGAATCTCGGACCCTGCTCGTCACGGGCGCCGCGCAGGGCATCGGCGCGGCGATCGCCCGCCAAGCCGTGGCGGCGGGGCACCGTGTCGGGCTCGCGGATATCAATACGGCCGGCGTAAGCGCCCTGGCCGACGAGCTAGGCGAGGCGTCGATGGCCGTGACGTTGGACATCACGGACGAGGCGGCCTGGCAGCGGGCTCTGGACGCGGTCGAGCAGCGGTTCGGGCCGCTCGACGTCCTCATCAACAACGCCGCGGTCGTGCACGTCGGGCGGGCCGAGAACGTGCCCGTGCGAGGACACCAGCAGACCCTCGACGTCAACTTCATGGGCCCCCTCAAAGGGATGCTCGCCGCCCTGCCGCGGTTCAAGGCGCGCGGCCGAGGCCACTTCGTCACCGTCTGCAGCATGACCGGCTTCCTGCCGTTCCCGGGGCTGGCGAGCTACGCCGCCGCCAAGCACGCGCTCCGCGCCTTCCATCACGCCCTGGCGCTCGAGCAGCGGAAGGAGCCCCTGAACTTCACGATCGTTCACCCGACGTCGACCGAAACGCCGATGCTTGAGCAGGAGGCGGCGAGTGACGAAGCCCCGCTCTGCTTCTCTTCCCGTTCGGTGACGGCGGACTTCGTGGCCGAGGTGGTGCTCGATGCGATGCACAGGCGCAAGATCGAGGTCTTCATGCCCCCGCAGCGCGCCCGTACCGTGAGGATGGTGGGCACCAACCCGCGGATGCTGAAGGCGCTCGTCGATCAGGGCGAGGTGACCGGAGCCGCGAACCTGAACCAGCGACGGGCCTCGCGCTGAGCTCGCGGGTCGGGGCGAGGCCGTTCAAGGATAGCCGGCCCCCGGCACGTCCACTTCCACGGCGAGGATTCGCGCCGTGTGGTTGGCGAGGCAGTACTCGGGATCGGTGCTGTCGGCCGTGCAGATGAAGAGGGTGCGGCGATCGGCGCCGCCGAGCATCGCCGCAATCGCCATCTGCTCGGTGGGAATCCGTTCCAGGACGTCACCGCCTTCGCGGATGCGCAGCACCTCCCGCGTTGGCGGCGACGCTACCCAGATGGCGCCCTCGGCGTCCAGGCAGATCCCGTCCGGGAACGCGCCCTCCGGCATAGGGGCCCAGGCGCGCTGGTCGCTGAGCTCGCCATTGTCGTCGATGGTGAAGGCGGTCAGGCGCCGTCCGGCGCTCTCGCCAACGATCAGCGTACGGCCGTCCGGCGAAATGACGGATCCGTTCGGGAAGAGCAGGCCTTCGGCTGCCACGCTCGCGCGGCCGTCCGGCGTGACCTTCGCGAGCTTGGCGGGCTTAACCTCCAGCCTGGGCGTCAGTGAGAATCCGAAGTTGCCGACATAGGCCGTGCCGTCCGCCGCCACGACCATGTCGTTGGCATGCCACGTCGCAATCCCCGAGAGGTCCGCATGCACTCTGAACGTCCCACCCGGCTCACGCCGTAGCAACCGCCGGTCATGCATGGAGACGACGAGCAGCGTGCCGTCGGGAAGCCAGCCGAGGCCGGACACCGGTCCGTCGAACGTGGCGACCACCTCGGCCCCACCTTCCTCGCTCAACCGGAGAATCCGGTTTGCGTGAATATCGGAGACATAAAGGCCCTCTCCCGGACGCCACCGCGGCGCCTCACCGAAGGACAGGTCGGATTGAAGGGTCCTGAGGTTGCCCATGCTGACTGATCTCCGGGAGGCAAGGGGCTCGGGTCGATCCGAACCGCGTCGAACCTCACGGTAGCCGAACGCGCCCAGACGCATCTACATAAAACTATGTCACGTCGGCTCCCGATGACATTCGGCCCCGTCCAGGGTCGGCAAACCACCGACGGCCCAACGTCTTGCGCACCCCCTCAAATCATATATAGCAAAGACTAGATATGTATTACCCCTGAGACGTCATGACTGAGCTTCGTCGGTTTGCGGCCGATTTGCCCCTGCAGCCCTGCGACAAGGGCGCGCCCGGCCGGGTCGAGGTCGCGCTCGATCAGGTCTCAGAACAGCGGTGGAGCCTTCTGGGGGAGGATCTGCCGATGCCAGCGGCAGTCATCAAGCGGGCGGCCCTGCACAACAACAGCCGATGGATGAAGGGCTTTCTCGACGTCACCGGCTGCCGGATCGCACCGCACGGGAAGACGACGATGAGCCCGGCGCTGTTTGCGCTTCAGATCGAGGACGGCGCCTGGGGCATCACCCTCTCCACGCCACACCAGCTGCATGTCGGCCGTGCGTTCGGCTTCCAGCGTATCCTGCTCGCCAACCAGCTCGTCGGCCGGTCTGCGATGGATTGGGTCATGGCGGAGATCCAGCGGGATCCTGCGTTCGAATTCCACTGCCTGGTCGATTCCCTCGAGAACCTGGAAGAGCTCGCCGCTGCGGCGCGCGCCTGGGCGCTCGACCGCCCGCTCCGCGTTCTTGTGGAGATCGGGTTCGAGGGTGGCCGGACCGGGTGCCGGAGCGTCGAGGCCGCCCTGACGGTGGCCCGCCGAGCCGCGCAACTGAGCGATGTGATCGCGCTTGCGGGCGTCGAGGGCTTCGAAGGGATAATCCGCGGCCCGACGGAGCCGGAGACCATTGCGCGCGTGGAGGCGTTCCTCGGGCAGATGGTCGATTTGGCGCAGGCGTGCGCGCAAGAGAAGCTGTTCGCGCCCGGGTTAGTGATCTTCACCGCCGGCGGCTCGGCCTTCTTCGATTTGGTGTCGAAGCGGCTTGGGGCGATCGAGATCGGCCAGGAACACGCCGTCATCCTGCGGAGCGGCTGCTACCTCACCCATGACTCTGTGATGTATACTCAGCTGTTCCACCAGCTGAAGTCGCGCGCGCCGGAGTTGGCGGACCGGCTGGGCGAGCTCGAGCCCGCCCTTGAAGTCTGGGCCTATGTCCAGTCGCGGCCGGAGCCGGGGCGCGCCATCGTGGCGCTCGGAAAGCGGGACATCTCCTACGACCACCTTCCCGTGCCGGTGGGCTGGTGCCGGCCCAAGGGAAAGACGCGCAAGGTCGAGGCTGCGCCGGATCACCACAAGGTGCTCGCGCTGAACGATCAGCACTGCATCATGTCGGTGCCGGAAGACAGCCCCTGGCAGGTGGGGGACCTGGTGGGCTTTGGCGTCTCCCACCCCTGCCTGACCTTCGACAAGTGGCGCGTGCTGCACCTCGTGGACGACGACTACCAGGTCGTCCAGTCCATTCGGACCTACTTCTGAACCCGCGCCAGACCGCAACGCAAAGGAACGACACGTGAGCAATCCGCTTAAGGCGCACCTCCTGGCCGGCAAGGTGGCGCTGAACGCCTGGTCGCTGCTGCCCTCGACGTTCGCGGCCGAGTTCCTGGTCCAAGGGGGCTGGGACAGCATCACCTTCGACATGCAGCACGGTCTTCACGACTACGCCTCGGCCGTCGCCTGCATCCAGGCCTGCCAGAAGTATCCGGTGACGCCCCTCGTTCGCGTGCCGTGGAGCGAGCCGGGCATCCTGGGCAAGGTCCTGGACGCCGGCGCCTGGGGCGTGATCGTCCCCATGATCAACACGGCCGAAGAGGCCCGCGCCCTCGTCCGCGCCTGCTACTATCCGCCCATGGGCATGCGGTCGAACGGTCCCGTCCGCGCTGCGGCCTACGGGACCCTCTCGCCCTACCAGAGCATCGCCAATGACGAGATCCTGATCCTGCCGCAGATCGAGACGGCGGAGGGCGTGGAGAACGCCGCGGAGATTCTCGACGTCGAGGGCATCAGCGGCATCTATGTGGGCCCGTCCGACTTGGCCTTCTCGCTGGGGTTGCCGCCTGCCCTCGATCGCGAGGAACCGCAGATCCTCGACATCTACCGACACCTGCTCGACCTGGCCAAGGCGCGGGGCCGGCTCGCCGGCATCCAGAACATGAGCCCCGCCTACGGCGCGCGGATGGCGGAGATGGGTTTTCAGCTGATCACCGTCGGCAGCGACGGCCTGTTCCTCGGCCGTGGCGCCCATGCGGCGACCAAGGCCGCGCGCGAGGCGCTGAGCGAGGGACGAGCGGGTCTCGTCGAGACGGACCGCTAGACCCATCGCGAGGATGGCCGCACGCCTCCTCTCAGGCTCCCTTCCGCGCTGTGCGGCGAGGCCCGTCCTCGCTAGGCGGGCATCAGCGGCAATCCCATCGATCCTGCCACCGCCGGGTGGGCGACGCGGCCGCCCACCACGTTCAGGCCGGCGGCGAAGCCGCGATCCTCGGCCAGCGCGCGCTCGACCCCCTTGTCCGCCAGCGCGAGCACGTACGGTGTCGTCGCCGCGCCCAGCGCATAGGTGGAGGTCAGCGGGGCGGCGCCCGGCATGTTGGCGACGCAATAGTGCACCACGCCGTCGACCTCGTAGGTCGGCTCGGCGTGGGTGGTCGGCTTGGAGGTCTCGAAGCAGCCGCCCTGGTCGATGGAGACGTCCACCAGCACCGAGCCCTTGCGCATCAGCTTCAGGTCCTCGCGACGGATCAGCTTGGGCGCGGCGGCGCCGGTCACGAGCACGCAGCCGATCACCAGGTCGGCCGTGGGCAGCAGTTCCAGCAGGGCGCCGCGCGACGACAGCATGGTGCGGGCGCGGCCTTCGAAGTGGGCGTCCAGCTGGGCCAGGCGCGAGGGCGAGATGTCCATGATGGTGACGTCGGCGCGCATGCCCACCGCGATCTCGGCGGCGTTGAAGCCGGAGACACCGCCGCCCAGCACGATCACCTTCGCCGGCGCCACGCCGGGGACGCCGCCCATCAGGAGGCCGCGGCCGCCGGCCGGGGCCAGCAGGTAGGCTGCGCCGACCTGGGCGGCCATGCGGCCCGCCACCTGGCTCATCGGGGTCAGCAGCGGCAGGCCACCCTTCTCGTCGAGGATGGTCTCATAGGCGATGCAGGTGGCGCCCGAGGCCATCAGGCCCTTGGTCTGGTCCGGATCGGGCGCGAGGTGCAGGTAGGTGAAGAGCACGTGGTGCGGCTTCAGCAGCGCGATCTCGGACGCCTGCGGCTCCTTCACCTTGACGATCATCTGGGCGGCTTCGAACACGGCCGGCGCATCGGGAAGGATCTTGGCGCCGGCGGCGGCGTAGTCGCCGTCCGACAGGCCCACGCCGGCGCCGGCGCCGGCCTGGACGAACAGCTCATGGCCGCGGGCGACGAGCGTGGCGACGACCGCGGGCGTCAGGCCCACCCGGCGTTCGAGTTTCTTGATTTCGGTGACGGTCCCAATCCGCATTCGACACCCCTTCGTCGGGGCTCAAGGCCCCGGTGTGTTTCTGTGTGAGAGCTCAGATCAGGCGTGCGCCTAAGCCTTCGCCAGGCGTTCCAGGACGACGGGTAAGCGCCGCAGCTGGCACATGGCGTTGTTGTCGATCCAGTCGTCGGGTTGCTCGACGAGACGGATCGACAGCCCGGATTGAAGCACCGCCTCAACCAGGCTCTTGGCCATGAGGCTTGCGGCGAACCGCCCAGGGCAGATGTGCGGCCCGCCGCCGAATGAGGTGGACCCCTGATGCGATCGCGACAGGTCGAAGGTGGCCGGGTCCGGGAAAGCCGCCGGGTCGCGCCCCGCGACGCCCCACATGATCAGGACGCGCGTCCCTTTCGGGATCAGGTAGCCGTCGTAGAGGATGTCCTCGTGCGCAAAGCGGTTGAGGTGGATCACCGGGGGCTCGAGGCGAAGGCACTCGCTCACGGCGGCAGCGACCTTCTCCGGCGAGGACCGCAGCTCCGCCAGGATCGTCGGACGGCGTAGCAGGGCATACATCGTGTTCGTCGCGGCAAGCGCCGCCGTGTGGAAGCCGTCGAACAGGTTGCCGGCGAGGAAGGCGCCCGCGGTCCGGGGAACATAGCCGACGTGGTCGAGGTCGTCGGGAATGTCGACGCCGGCCAAGTCCTCGGTGATCTTCGTCATGACGGGACTGCCGGCGGCCAGGCTCCGATCCGACGCCTGTTCGACCGTCGCCCTGTAAGCCTTGGCGGCGGCATCGGCCTCGGCGATGGACTCGGGCGTCTGCCGCAGGAACAGCATCGGCGTCATCTTGCGGGCTTCGGCGGCCGCGCGGAGCGCCTCCTCGTCGGTCATGCCGATCAGGCCACCCCAGTAGCGGCCGATCAATGGTTCCGCGACGTCACGGACCAGGTCGACCGGCGCCCCCTCCGGAAGCGCCTCGAGGATGTCGGCCGCCAGGCGGCGGGTGCGCTCGGCCAGCGCCGCCGTCGGCTTGGGACCGATCTGGTTGAGAAGGATCCGCCGGAGCACCGGGTTGAGCGGCGCATTGGCGCTGAAGAGCTGGTTCTTGATCAGGTCAGCCATCGCAAGGCCGAGCGGCGGGTCTTCCGCAGGCGGCCCGGCGAGCAGGCCGCCGAACAGCTGGGTGGGCGCGAGCGTCGTGAGCTGAGGCACGGTCGATATGGCGCGGAGATCGGCGTGCCGGAACATGACCAGTTCGCCGCGGTCGCTGCGCAGAAAACGGGGTCGGTCCGACTTGAAGACGTTGGCGCAGAAGCGCCGGTAGGCATCGCGGCCTCCGTCGTAACCGTAGTCCGAAAGCGACGGCAGCGACCCGATATCCAGCGCCTCGGGTGTGGCGGTCCCCGCAGTCTCCGACATCTCGCTCTCCCTCGCACCTTGCCCATTCCGCCGCGCTTCGTCGTCAGCATCGCTGACGGGTAGCCGATCTCTATCATAGCATTTACTACTGCAACAACATCGATTTCCGCTTGACCCGTTCTGCTGCGTCCGAGCTGCGACGACCCAGTGTGCTTTGGTAGAAGCGGCGCCTTACGGCCAATGAGGCGCTGCGCTTAGAGGCCTCTTCCGGGCTTGCAACATGTCGCGCTCGCCCATGGCCCTCCCCCTTGAGGCGCCCCTCGCCCGCCGTTCAAAACCAGCGAGCACCCGGGGTCGGCGTCAGGGCTTCGCCCCCGAACCGACGCTCAAAGCGCGGGCTCCGCACAAGACCTGACGGGCCTCTGTGCTGAGGCTCTGGGGACGCGGAACAATACCCCTGGGATCTCGATCGACCCGTGCGGATGGCTCAGCCGCGGTGATCTCCGAATGCCGTTGGCGCCGATAGCCGTTGTGCCCTCCGACAATCGAGTGGTAACGCCCCGGCATGTCCGCTCCCGAGTTGTCCCTTCGGACCCGGCCGCAGCAGGCCAGAAGTCAGGCGACGATGGAGCGCCTGCTGCGGGTCAGCGCCGAACTGCTGGAAGACGTCGGGGTAGACGGCTTCAACACCAACTTGCTGGCGCAGCGGGCCGGCGTCGGGGTGCGCGCGATCTACCGCTACTTCCCGAACAAATGGGCGATCCTGGTGGCGATGGCGGAGCGCGCGAGCGTGCTGGAGCGCAGCTGGATTGGCGACCTGCGCCGCCAGTCGGGCTCGGACTGGCGCGCCGGGGTCGATCGGGCGATCGACGGCTACTACGAAGCGGCGAGACGACACCGGGGCTACGCGGCGCTGCGGGCCGCCAGCCTCGCCTCGCCGGAGTTGCGGGCGATCGACCAGCGGGTCAGCCAGGAGTTGCAGGACGACCTGGCGACCGGCTTGCGCGAACTGGGGGTCTCGCTCGACGACCGCCGGCTGGAGATCGTTTGCCTGGCGATCATCGAAACCGCCAATCGACTGCTGGACATCGCCCTGCAATCGGAGCCCGCGGCCGCCGACCTTCTGGTCGCCGAACTCAAGCGGATCCTGGTCGGCCTTTTGCAGCAGTACGTCCAGGCCTGATCCGGGCGCAGCGGCCATCAGGTCGCGGCGAGCGCCAACACAGAGTACGGATCCAGGCCGCTCTCGCGCAGGCGCCTATGCGCCAGGTCATACTGCCGAGGCTTTCGGATGCTCATCCGCGCCCGGGCTTCGTCCAGGGGTTCGGCCAGCAGCGCCCGGACGTCCTGCCCATAGATCTTCGCGGCCGCCGCGCCATGCCGGCGCGCCTCGTGGATGGCCGCAAGGAAGGGCGCCGTCGTCTTCACGGCGAAGCGCATCTCCAGCGCACCCAGCCAGGCGATAATCCACTCGGTGCGGTCGTGATACTGCGCGCTCGTAAAGCCCAGCACGCATTGCTCCCCCAGCGCGTCGCGGCCGTAACCGGTCAGGACGTGGGCCAGGTCGTGCAGGTCGCGCAGGCGGTCGGTGAACCACTGCAACCCGTCGGCATGCCGCGCGATGCCCGGCACGGTGCTGGCTTCCACGAGCCCCGCCGCTGACAGCCCTTCGCGCCGCATGAAGTCCACATAGGCGTGGGCCACGCTGCCGGCCGGCAGGCGCAGAAGGGCTTCGTGGTCGTCAAGAAGGTCCGCCAGATCGGGCTCGGACGCCATGAGCGCCCGCCCCGCCTCGCTGCCGCAGAACGCCTCCGCGAGGCTGCGAAACCGGCGGCTGGGCAGGCACTCGCCCATATAGAAAACCTGCGCCGTGTCTTCCTTGTCGGCGATCAGCCTGCGGAAATGGCCGTACGCCGCCACGGGGCGAAACCTCTGGATCGGCCGCGATGGCGCGCAGAATGGGGCGGCTGCGATCATGAGGCCCAGAACCTTCTTCGGGGCTCAAGCACTCGGCCGGCCCGCTTCCACACAAAATGGAAGTAATCACATCCATTTTTTGGGGTCAACCGCCAGGCTGCGTCCCCCAGGTCGGCGCCGGCCGACAACCGGCAGGCGCGGGAGCTGGCGCATGACGTCGCCGCGGAGCCATGCCTCGACCTCCGACGCGTTCCCGATGTCGAGGCCGATACCTATCAGCGCGTCGAGCATGGACCGCGCCATCGCCATGGCCGCAAACCGACCCGCGAGATGCGCGCCGTCGCTGAGGGGGTGGCCCGGGCTGCAACTCCGACCTCGGATCGCACGGAAGGCGCGCCGCCCGCCCGAGCGCCGAAGCGACGGACGCGCCGCGCCGCCAGCTGGACGAGGCCGCTATTTCCCGTAGCCGGTATTGCCGATCCGCCGGTGGAATCCGGCCCATTCGTCCTTTGTCAGGAGTCGCGGCTCCCCCATCGCCAGGGAGTGGATGTAATGACGACAGGAGATCTCCAGCCGAAGGGCCCCTTTGATCGCCGCGTCCATCGTCCGGCCCCGGGCCGTTGCGCCATGGTTACCCATCAGGCAGGCTGACCGCGTCTGCAGGGCCTCCGCCACATCACGGGCGAGTTCGTCGCTGCCGAAGGTGTTGTACGGCACGCAGGGGACATCATCGCCCCCGAAGATGCCGACCATGTAGTGGAAGCCCGGCAGCGGCTTGCAGTGGCAGGCGACCGCGACGCAGTAGTCCGAATGGGTGTGAACGATGGCGTTGGTGTCGCCGCTGCCACGGTAGACGCGCGCGTGGAGCTGCCATTCGCTGGAGGGCTTCTGCCCGGCTTCCCAGCTATCGTCGGGGCCGATGTAGACGACATTGTCCTCGCTGATCGTGTCGCCGCTGGCCCCCGTCGGCGAGATCAGCATCCCCTCGCCGAATCTGAGACTGACATTGCCCGACGAGAGCTCAGTCAGCCCAAGGTCGACCACCTCCTTGTAAGCTCTTACGAGCTCCGCCCGCGCTTCTTTCTCCGAACCTTTGAACATGGTGCTCATCCCTCGACCAACTGGCGCTCGGCCTCTCTGAGGCGCTCAAGCGCGGTGAAGAAAAACTGCGGATCGCCCATGCTGCCGGGCTTCAGCACGAACGACATCGGCCGCGGGCCGGGCGCATGGCAGTAGCCTCCGAACAGCTCGTCGTAGCGGGCGACCTCGAGCCGCCCCACGCCCAGCGCCTCGAGGATCTCGCCTGATGTTTCGCCGCCGGCGATCACGAGCTTGCCCACGCCGAGGTCGCGCAGGCGAACCGCCACCTTGGCCAGCAGTCGATCGGCCCGTTCCGAAGCCCCCTCGGCGCCGAACTTCGCCTGCGCCTCGATCACCCCGGCCGGATCGGCGGAGGTGGCGATCGCGACGGGCCCGACCGGCAGACGCTCAGCCGCCCAGGCCACGATCGTCTCGACGAGCGCGGGGTTGTCGCTGTCCCGGACGAGGTCGACGTGCCAGACGGGATGCCGCTGACGAAAGGCGCACAGCTGGTCCCTCGTCGCCTGACCGCAGCTGCCGGCGATGACCGCTTCATGCCCCGAGGCCTGCGGGAGCAGCCGACGGCCGCTGCCGGCTTGCGGGGCTGCGCCCCCGCGGCGATCGCTGACGATCGCGGGCGGCAGGGAGTCGCCGCCCGTGACGAGGGGCCATGTGCGGACGAGGGCTGCGATGCGCGAGATGTCCGCATCATCGATGGCGTCCATGACCCAGAATGCGGTGTCCGGTCGCGCCTCCAGCGCTTCGCCGATCGAGGGCGTCGCAGCGTTCAGCATGTGGCGGTCGGCGAGTCCGACGGACCGCCTCGTCTGACCGCGCAGCTTGGCGACGATGTCAGAGGTGGTCGCAGGCCTTACCGGATCGAGCCGCTTGGCGGACTCCGACAGCAGTGTCGAGCCGACGAAGATGTGTCCCTGGTACATGGTCACCCCGCGATCGAGATAAGCGGGGCAGAAGAGGGTTCGTGGCGCTCCGGTCACGGACATGAGTGCGTCGGCGATCGGGCCGATATTGCCCTGGTCGTTGGAATCGAACAGCGCGCTGTATTTGAAGTACACGGTCTTGGCGCCGCGCATCGCGAAAGCTGCGCCCGCCACCTTGGCCTCATATCGCGCGATCTGGGGCGCTACGAGGCGGATCTTGCGCGCGAGGACGACCGCCGTCGCATTCGTCGGAAGGTCGGCAATATGCTCGGCGTCCGTCACCAACGGACAGATCACGCCGGCCGATTCCAGTTTGCTGGCGATGATCATGCCTCCCGTCAGATCATCGGCCAGGACCGCAAGCTCAAGCACTGTTCCCTCCCTCTCCCGCCGACGTGCGCTGACCTCTTGGTCGCCGGCGGCGGCTTTATCGCGCTGCCCGCACGACCGGCATGCGCCGGGGCCGGCAGGCGGCCTTCGTTTCAAAGCCTCGCCCAGCGTCTGAATCCGCGCTTGGTTTTGGCGAGAGGTCTATGATAGCATTTGCTATCACAGAAAGCGAGGGATGATGTTGAACAAAGCGAATTCTCAGGACGCGGTCTGGCGGCAGCGTGCCAAGGCCGTCGTGCCGAACGGCGTGTACGGTCACCTGTCGACCCGGATGCTGCCTGAGGCCTATCCGCAGTTCTTCGCCCGCGCGGAGGGCGCCATGATCTGGGACGTCGATGGGGGCGGCTACATCGACTACATGTGCGCCTTCGGTCCGAACCTGTTCGGGTACGGCGATCGGGAGATCGACGACGCCTACATCGCTCAGCTGCGAATTGGCGACACCTTGACGGGTCCGACGCCGCTCCTCGTTGAGCTCGCCGAAGCCATGGTGGCGCAGGTCTCCCACGCGGAGTGGGCGCTCTTCTGCAAGAACGGCACCGACGCCACGACCGCGGCGGTCATGGCGGCGCGGGCTGTTACTGGGCGTGCGACGATCCTGCGCGCCCGAGGCTCCTATCACGGCACTGCGCCTTGGTGCACGCCGAGGCCAGCGGGTACGACCGAGGCCGATCGAGGCCACCAGGTGTGGTTCGACTACAACGATGTCGAAAGCCTCAGGGCCGCCGCGGCGCAGGCGGGCGGTGACCTGGCCGCCATCATCGCGACGCCGGTCAACCAGAACACCTTCCTGGATCAGGAGATGCCGAGCGCCGAGTACGCCCAGGCCGCTCGCGCGATCTGCGATGCGGCGGGCGCTCTTCTCATCACCGACGAGGTGCGCAGTGGCTTCCGGGTCGTGCGCGACGGCATCTGGGACGTGCTGGGCGCGCCGCCCGACCTGTCGGCCTGGGGAAAGGCCATCGCGAACGGCCACTGCCTTTCGGCGGTGATGGGCAACGCCAAGGCCCGGCCGGGAATCGAAGAGATCTTCGTGACCGGCTCGTACTGGTTCGCGGCGGCCTCGATGGCGGCGAGCCTGGTGGTGATGGATCGCATCAAGGACGGCGCCTACCTCGATCGGATTAACGACATCGGCGGCAAGCTGCGCACCGGCCTGGACGAAGTGGCCGCGCGACATGGGGTGGGCTTCAACCAAACGGGGCCGGTGACCATGCCGCTGATGCGGTTCACCGAGGACCCGGACTTCCGCGCCGGCTTCTTCTGGTGCACCGAAATGCTGAAGCAAGGCGTCTACCTGCATCCCTGGCACAACATGTTCATCAACACCGCAATGGGCGACGAACACGTCGAAACGACGCTCAAGGCGGCCGACAAGGCGTTCGCGGCGCTCAACCGCGTGCGAGCGAGCCTGCCGCCGAACGAGCGCCTCGGTTGAGCCGTCGGGCCGTGGGCGGCGCCTAGCTCCTGTCCACGGCCAGACGCGCCAGCCGCTGATAGTGGGTGGTCACCATCCAGGCGATGTCTTGGTTGATGCGCGGCTCCTCGGAGACCGGCTCGACGAGAACCATTTCAGAGACAGCGTACGAAAGCTCCACCGTCAAACGAGCGGCGCGAAGGAGTTCGCTCTCCGGCGCGCCTGGGTAGGCTTGGGAGAGCTGCGCGGCGATGTGCCTGGCGACCTCGTCACGCGCGGCGATGCGGATGTCGCGCAAACGCGGGACGGCGCCCAGAGCACGCAGGATCCAGACTCCGCCGAGCGCGTGGCGGGTGATCTCGTTGAGCCGCTGCTGCAGGCGTTCGGCCTTCGCGACGGCGTCCTCCCCGTGGGAAGGCTCGAGCCCGCCCGCGTCCACCCAGGCGAACACAGCTTCGGCCTGGGCGTCTAGAAGCCGTCGGGCGAGTTCGCTGAGGATCGCATACTTGTCCGGAAAGTAGCGATAGAGTGCGGGCGGCGTCATGCCCGCGCGCCGGCACACGAGGTTGGTCGACAACTGCTCGACCCCCACTTCTCCAAGAAGCTCGGCCGCCGCGCTCAAGATCGATTCAACAGTGCGGCGCGCGCGGCTCTGCGCGGGGGTCGTTCGTGCGGCCGGCCGCGTCGCGGAATGGTCTTCGGTCTTGTCGCTGCGCCTGCCCATTTGACCGCGCCTAGGCGGTGACCTCTTTCATGGAAACGCAAGTGTCCGCAAGCTTCGCCTTATTCACGGGCTTGCGGTTGAGAATGAGCATCTTGCCCATCATGAACTCGGGCGGCGCGTTGATCGCCTCGACCGACTGCACCTGGTCACCCTTCAGGTGGAACACCGCGAACCTGGCCGTCGCGGGATCGCCGCGGATCAGGATCTCGTCGACGTCGAAGGCGTAGCCGGCGATCTGGAGCTTCAGGTCGTACTGGTCGGACCACTGCCACGGGCACTCGCCCAACGGGCGCGGCCGGCCGGTGACGGCGCTGGCGGCCTGCTTGGCCTGCTCCAGAGCGTTCGGCACGCTCTCCATGCGGAACATGCGGTCGTAGATCGGCATCGGCCGGTGGGCCACGTCGCCGATAGCGAAGACGTTCGGGTCGCTGACCGAGCGGGCGTCGAGGTCCACCACCACGCCGCGGGCGCACTCCAGTCCGGCGTCACGCGCGAGCTCGTCGTTCGGATGGGCGCCCACGCCCACCACCACGGCGTCGCAGGCGATGACGCGGCCGTCGGCCAGCTTCACGCCGCTGACGTGGCCGTCCCTCCCCTCGAAGCCCACCACCGAGCAGCCGAGCTCGAAGGTGACCCCGTGCTTCTCGTGATAGCCGGTGAAGAAGTCCGAGAGCGCCTTGCACGCCACCCGCGCCAGGATCCGCGCCTCGCGCTCCAGCACGACCACCTCGGCCCCCAGCGCGCGACCCGAGGCGGCGACCTCCAGCCCGATGTAGCCGCCGCCCACCACGGCCAGCGTCTTGCCCGGACCCACGGTGGCCTTCAGCGCCTCCGCGTCGGCGGCCGTGCGCAGGAACAGGATGCCGGCCAGGTCCTTGCCCTCGATCGGCAGCGCGATCGCCCGCGCGCCGGTGGCCAGGATCAGCGTGTCGTAGGAAACCGCCGAGCCGTCCGACAGCGCCACGGTCTTCTCGCCGCGGTTCAGCGACGTGGCGCGCAGCGAGGGACGGAAGTCGATGCCGTTTTCGGCGTAGAACGCCAGCGGCTTCAGCGCCAGCGAGCCAGCGTCGGCCTCACCTTTCAGCCAGGCCTTGCTGAGCGGCGGGCGCTGGTAGGGCGGGATGGGTTCCTCGCCGACCAGAGAGATCGGCCCGCCGTAGCCGTACTGACGCAGGAGCGCCGCAGCGGTCCCGCCGGCGTGACCCGCACCTACAATGACGATGTGGGGTGCGCTCATCGCCGCTCCTGTCCCGTCCACTCCAGCCGATCCCCTTGCGCCCGCGCGCGTCCAAGTGGTCGGGCCGAGCTGAACAGACGAGCGGATCCCCTCCGCCTACTCACCGCACGCACCCTCCCCCGTTCGGTGGCAGGCGGGCCGAGCGCATCACACGAACGCGCCTGAGGGTCGGCGCAAGCGCCGCCGCCACCGAAGTGGCGGCATCAAGCACGAGCCGGTGAGCCGAGTGCGTCGCCTCACCGGCCCAATCATCAGAACGACTTCCGGACGCCGATCTTGAACGTCCGGCCCAACGGGTCTCCCGTCAGGCTGTCGTAGTTGAGGACCGTGCGGGCAAAGCCCGGGTCGCGGTCGAAGACGTTGGTCATCGCGGCGGTGACCGTGGTGTCCCACGGCAGCTTGACCTGATAGGCAAGGTCGAACAGCAGGGCAGCGCGGAGCTTCTGGCCGGCAGAGATTGTGCCGCAGCGCGCCGAGGTCACGGCCGGAATGCCCGCGGCCGTCAAGCCGCCGCACTCGGCCATGGTCCCGGTCTGGAAGGACCGCGTGTACTGGAACAGCTCGGCGCGCTGATCGCGGTAGCTGCTCGTGTAGCGTCCGGTGATCCGCAGATTGTGCGGCCCGCGCGTGAACTCGAGATAGGCCTGCGCCTTCCAGCGGGGCAAAGGGAACGCGACGGTGTCGATGTTCGCCTTGCCGACCGCGTCGAACGCCGAGCTCTCGTCCGCCACGCCGCCGACAACCAGGGCGCCAATCTTGTATTCGTGCACATAGGTTGCGGTGCCGCCCAGGGTCAGTTCACCGCCGGCCACCTCCGGCCAGGTGTACTCGCCGATGAAGTCCAAGCCGGAGGTCTTGATTCGCGGCCCGTTGATCTGGGTCGTGGTCACGCGCGTGATGGTGCTCGAATCGCACCCCGAGCTGAACCCGAAATGGCTTTCGATGAAGGCAGAATCCCCGGTGCAGGGCCCGCCGTCGGGGCCGAAGGCGGCGGCGAGGACGTTGTTCAGCGGCTCGCTCGTAAGGGAGTCCTTGAAGCGGTAGTTCCAGTAGTCGATCGACCCGCGGAACCCGCCCGCCTCGACGATGGCCCCGAGGCCGAAGGAGCGGGCCTTCTCCGGTTTGAGGTCGGGATTGCCGCGGATCTCGACGGGAATGAAGGTGCCGAAGATGTTCTGGCCGGTGACTTCGCTGATCGGGGCGAGCGACAGCTGCGGCGGGGCCCGGAACGTCGTGCCGATCGAGCCCCGGAATGCGAGCCACGACGTCGCCTGCCACTTGGCGCGCGCTTCGGGATTGAAGGTCGAGCCGCCGTCGCGCCCATAGTCTTCATAGCGCGCGGCGACCGCCAGGTTGAGGGTCTCGAGCAGCGGGACGTTCACCTCGCCATAGACCGCGCCGACGTCCTGGCTCAGGTCCACAGGCGTCCCGTAGGCTTCGAACACCAGCGGGCTCGATGGCGAGGGAAAGCAAGCGCCGTTGCCGTTCAGAGGCGTGTCGACGCAGGGCGACAGCTGCGTGTTGAAGAAGGTCGTGTACGTCGCGCGGAAGTCGTTCTGACGAACCTGGCCGCCCACCGCCCACTTGACCGAACCGCCGGGCAGCTCGATGCCGGTCGTGCCGGTGAGGCCCACGTCCCACTGCAGGAGCTGGTTGGTGAACTCGTAGCCGCCGCGGGGATAAATCCAGTTCAGCAGGTCGAGGTCGTTGTTCGCGACGGCCGGATTGTACCCGGGATTGGTCAGGCCATTGCGAGGCGCGCCGGGGACGGCGTTGGAGAAGGGGTTGAGCCACTTGCAGGGCCCGACCCCCGGGACGCCCGTGCGGTAGTCGCAGCCCTGACCGCCGAGCCCGCGCAAAGCGAGCCCAAGCCGCACGTTGACCGCGTCCTGCGTCTCGATCAGCGACACGTACTTCCCGTAGGTCACGCCGAAGGTCCATTCGATGTCGTGCCCGACGAAGTTGTCGGGCAGCTTGCCCTGCAGCTCGCCCGAGACCCGGACCTGTTCGCGATTGAAGTGGACCTGGGCCGGACCGTAGCCGTTCAACGGCGTCCCGCCGGCCAGGAACGGGCGCCAAGTGCCCAGCTCCAACAGGACGCCGTCCGTGCCCGCCGGGAAGACAGAGGGATTCGCCGCGCGGAAGGCGGCCAGACCCGGATTGTCGCCGGGCACGTAGTAGCCCCCTGCGGTCGGCGGCGAGGCGGCGGTGTTCACATCCGGGAACCCGGCCGGCAGGATGTTGGCCGGCACATCGCGCGAAGGGACGTAGGAGGGCGATGTGTTGGCGTGCGGAACGTCGGCGCTGGCGTAAAGGGCGTCGAGGTGAAACGTGATGTCGTCGGTAAGCTTCGTGTCCAGCTGCGCAAAGAGCTGGTAGCGCGTCTGCGTCTCCACCAGGTTGTCCCAGCGCGTGTATTGCACCCGGCAAATGCCGAAGCCTGAGGGCGTCGCGGCCGGCCGGCTCTGAACGCCGCCCAGTTGTGTGCAGCCGGGATCGACGGTGGAGGGTCCCACAGGCGTGAAGCCGCTCAGGGGCGTGAAGCGGCCGGGATTGCCGCCGCCGGTCCACCCCCCTTGGGGGTTCGCACTGTAATCGCGGATCGCCCAATCGCGCTCGACGAGGGGCAGAGCGGATCGCTGCTGCACGCTCGCCGCCAGAAGGATGCTGCTGCGCTCGCCGCTCCAGCCCCAGAGCAGGCTGCCGGTATAGTCGCCATCCGATCCGCGGATGTGACGATAGTCGGCCGCCAGCTCGAGCCCGTCGAAATTCTTGCGTGTGATGAAGTTGACGACGCCTCCGATCGCATCGGAGCCGTAGACGGCTGAGGCCCCGTCCTTCAGCACCTCGATACGTCCAATGGCGGCCAAGGGCATAGTGTTCACGTCCACGTAACTCTTGTCCGTGGGCGCGAGACGCTTGCCGTTGAGCAGGACCAGGGTGCGCTCCGGCCCGAAGCCACGCAGGTTCACCGTGGTCTGGCCGTCGGCGTTCGCGCCGCGGTTGGTGGTGAATTGGTCAGCTTCGCCCAAGGCCCCGGCGCTCACCGGGAGCGCCTTGATGATCTCCAGGGGAGATGGAGCGCCCTGGCGCGCGATCTCATCTGCCGAGATGACGTCGACCGGCAGAGCGGCGTTTTCCGGAGTCCCCTTGATGAAGGATCCGGTCACGACCACCTCGCCGACTTCAGTGGCCGGTGCATCGGCGGCGGCCGCTGCAGCGCCTCCCGCAAGAGACAGCGCCAGCGCCGAGGCGCACCCCATCAGTTCGTATCTCACGTTCCCCTCCCTTGCGGCGTCCTTGCCGGATCGACTGCCGCCAGGAGGCCATGAGCTACTCGTCGGACCCTGTCGGCGAACGACGCGTTATAATAGTATCTACTACCTCTTAGCAAGAGGGTTGCGCGGACGACGTCGACCCCAATTCTGCCCGCAGGTTACGCAAACTCCTAATCTTTCTTCCCGCACCACCTCAGCCGTTGTCTCAGGCCGACTCCGAGAGACGCCGCCTTTTCGCTAGCATATGATACTTATTAGGGCGGCAGCTGTTCGCCAATGCGGCAACCGACGAGCGACGCCTCAGGGGACGGATCCGCCGGCGTGCTGGGCGCCGAGGTCGGCGAAAGAGGGAACGGCCAGAAGGGGTGTCGAAAGGCGGAGGCGGCCTATGTCGACGTGAAATTGTGGCGCAGGCGCCCGGGCTTCAGGTAGGTGCAGGCTCCACGCTGGCCGGCAGACCTACGGGCCAGAGCGCCCCTGCTGGACATGAAAGCCTGCGATGCGAGACCGGCCGGCAGCGGTTGGTATGGTCGATAGCTGCAAGGCGTCGACCCGTGGGCATCGCCTAGAATCTCGCCGTGGCCAGATCGACGAAGGGCTTGGCGCCGAGAGACGGTCCAGGCCCCCTCCCCATCGACCAGCGTGCCGGCATAGCTCACGGCGGCGCCCTCCGCAGGCCGGTGTCGCGGCTATTCGGGCGTGAAGCTGTAGACCGCCAGCTTGTTGCCGTCGGGATCGCGCGTGTAGGCGGCGAAGGCGTTGGGCGCCCAGCCGCGCGGGCCGACCGCCCCCTCATCCGGGCTGCCCAAGGCCAGGGCGATCGCGTGGAACGCCTTCACCGCAGCGCGATCGGGCGCCTCGAAACTCACGGTGACGCCGTTGCCCACCGTCGCGGGTCTGCCGTTGGCGGGCTTGAGGGCGAAGAAGCTGGGCTTGCCTTCCCCCCAGATCGAGCCGTTATCACCAAGGTCGGCGACCCGCGACCAGCCCAGGGTCGCGAGGACCTCGTCGTAGAAGGCGCGAGCTCTCGCGAGATCATTGGTGCCTACGGTGACATGGGTAAACCCAGCCATTGTCGTTCTCTCCCTCGATTTAAGGCAGCTCAATAGACCACCACGCTGCGGATGCTCTCGCCCCTGTGCATCAGGTCGAAGGCCTTGTTGATGTCTTCCAACGGCATCTTGTGGGTGATCATCGGGTCGATCTGGATCTTCCCGTCCATGTACCAGTCCACGATCTTGGGCGTGTCGGTGCGGCCGCGCGCCCCACCGAAGGCCGTGCCCTTCCAGACCCGGCCCGTGACCAGCTGGAAAGGCCGCGTGGCGATCTCCTTGCCCGCCTCGGCCACGCCGATGATGATCGACTGGCCCCAGCCGCGGTGGCAGGCCTCCAGCGCCTGGCGCATGACGGTGGTGTTGCCGGTGGCGTCGAAGGTGTAGTCGGCCCC
The DNA here is from genome assembly GCF_036402295.1 of Phenylobacterium sp. Taxonomy (GTDB): domain Bacteria; phylum Pseudomonadota; class Alphaproteobacteria; order Caulobacterales; family Caulobacteraceae; genus Phenylobacterium. The sequence goes on along the minus strand of NZ_DASWTE010000228.1, from coordinate 2,048 downwards.
GCCGCCCGTGAGCTCCACGAGGTGGGCCACGAGGTCGCCCTGCACCCGCTGCGGGTTCACGAAGTGGGTCATGCCGAACTTGCGGCCCCATTCCTCGCGGTCGGGGTTGATGTCGACGCCCACGATCATGTTGGCTCCGACCAGCTTCAGGCCCTGGATGACGTTGAGACCGATGCCGCCCAGGCCGAAGACCACGCAGTTGGCGCCCGGCTCGACATTGGCGGTGTTCACGACGGCGCCGACACCGGTGGTGACCCCGCAGCCCACGTAGCAGGCGGTTTCGAACGGGGCGTCCTTGCGGATCTTCGCCACCGCGATCTCGGGCAGGACGGTGTAGTTCGAGAACGTCGAGCAGCCCATGTAGTGGTAGATCGGCTGGCCCTTGTAGGAGAACCGGCTGGTCCCGTCGGGCATCAGGCCCTTGCCCTGCGTGGCGCGGATGGCGGTGCAGAGGTTGGTCTTGCGGCTGAGGCAGCTTTTGCACTGCCGGCATTCCGGCGTGTAGAGCGGGATCACGTGGTCGCCGACCGCCACCGAGGTCACGCCCGGCCCCACCTCCACCACCACGCCCGCGCCCTCGTGGCCCAGGATCGAGGGGAAGATGCCCTCCGAGTCGAACCCGTCCAGGGTGTAGGCGTCGGTGTGGCAGATGCCGGTGGCCTTGATCTCGACCAGCACTTCGCCGGCCCGCGGACCTTCCAGGTCCACCTCCACGATCTCCAGCGGCTTCTTGGCCTCGAAGGCCACGGCGGCGCGCGTCTTCATCGCAATTTCCCTCGACTCGTTCGGCGGCGGGCACCATTTCCGAAACGGGCGGGGATGTGAAGGCGAGATGGCGGCAAATTCTCTCGATGCGCGGACCGACGAGCTGCTGGCGCAGCTGACGCTTGCGGAGAAGGTGCGGCTGCTGGCCGGCGCGAGCTCGTTCTCGCTGCACGGGGTCGAGCGGCTGGGCGTCCCCAGCCTCAACATGACCGACGGCCCGACCGGCGTGCGCTCGATCAAGGGCACGCCCGCCACCGTGTTCCCGGTGGGCGTCGCCGTGGCCGCGACCTGGAACCCCGACACCGCGGGCGCCGTCGCCGCCGCCATCGCCCGCGAGGCGCTGGCGCTGGGCGACCAGGTGGTGCTGGCCCCCACGATCAACATCATGCGCATCCCCACCTGGGGCCGGAACTTCGAGACCTATTCGGAAGACCCCTACCTGGCCGGCGTGATGGGCGTGGCCTACGTTCGGGGGCTGCAGGGCGAGGGCGTGGGCGCCTCGCTCAAGCACTACGCGGCCAACAACCAGGAGCTGGAGCGGTTCGAGGTGGACGCCCGCGTCGACGAGCGGACGCTGCGGGAGATCTACCTCGCCGCCTTCGAGCGGGTGGTGCGCGAGGCCGATCCCTGGACCGTGATGGCCTCCTACAACCGCCTGAACGGAACCCACGCCTCGCAGCACCGCGGCCTGCTGACCGGCATCCTGAAGGACGAGTGGGGCTACGAGGGCATGGTGGTCTCCGACTGGACCGCCGTGCGCTCGACCGCGCCGGCGGCCAACGCCGGCATGGACCTGGAGATGCCGGGGCCGGCCAAGTGGTTCGGCGACAGGCTGCTGGCGGCGGTGGAGGCCGGCGAGGTCGCCGAGGGCCAGATCGACGACAATGCGCGGCGCGTGCTGCGGCTGATCGTGCGCTCGGGGCTGATGGACGGACCGCGGCCGGCGGGCGAGCTGCGGACGCCGCGGCACAGGGCCGTAGCGTTCGAGGCGGCCTGCGAGGCGATGACCTTGCTGAAGAACGACGGCGGGCTGCTGCCCCTGCGTCCGGGATTGAAGCGGGTGGCGCTGATCGGGCCGAACGCGGTCCGCACCATGTTCCAGGGCGGCGGCAGCTCGCAGGTCGCCACGGAGGAGACCCGCGCCCTCGCCGAAGGCCTGGCCGCCGCGCTGGGCCCCGACGTGGAGCTCGCCGTCCACCGGGGCGTCGACAACGATCCCTACCCGCCGCCGGCCGACCGCCGCCAGTTCAGCCCCGACGAGACCCGCGGCGCCGAGGGGCTCA
>NZ_DASWTE010000227.1:0-5238 GCF_036402295.1 Phenylobacterium sp. | reverse complement strand
ATCTCGTGTTCCATGCACATCGCGACGATCTTGACCACGTCGACCACCGAGCCGCCGCCCACGGCCACCAGGAGGTCGGCGCCCGCAGCCGTCGCCGCCCTGGCGATTTCGACCGCGTTGGCCCGGGTCGTGTGCTGCGGCACGCCGTCGAAAACCCCGACGCAGCTTTCGCCCAGCTTCCGGCGGATCATCTCAATCTCGTCGGTCGTCGTGTTCAAGGTGCGGCTGACTACGAGGAAGACGCGCGCCGCGCCGAGGCGCAGCGCCTCGGCCAGGACCGCCTCGGGCGCCGGTTGCCCGAAGATCACCCGGTCCATCGGCGGAAAGTTCTGGACGCCCGCGAGCCGCATCTTCGCTCCTCCTTGCTTTTCCCGTCGCGCTGCGTGCGCGTCAGGCTTTTCCTACGGTAGAACCAAATCCGCGACCGCGATAGTGTCAAAATAGAACGTACAAGCGTGCGGCGTGGAGGTGCGCGCGTTGCGTACAGGTCCAGCTGCGCGAAGCGCCACCCGCCGGCTGTCGGAGCAGGGCGTACCCGGCGATCGTCGCAGGGCATGCGGCACGACTGCGAAAAGGTGGGAAAACGGAACCTTGTCATGATTCATCCGGCCGCTATGATTGGGCGGGCGGACGCCGCCTGCAGCGGAAGGGAAGAGATGACCACGCCCGCCAGCACGCCGCCGCGGTCTTTCCAGCGCACGATCGCGGCCTGGACCGGTCCGTCAGCCGGCCGTGCGGCGGGGGCCGCCCCGCCGAGCAGCCATCGCGTCACCTTCCGCGCGCGGTCCGTCGAATTCGGCGCCGTCGTCCTCGAGGCGGACTTCGAGGACGCCTGGCGGGGCGGCGTGCGCGAGCTGGGCGCGGGAGCCCTGGGAGCACTGCTGGATGCAGCCTTCGAAGCGGCGGCCCAGACAGTGACGCACGAGCCGCTCCACGCCCTGTCGCTGGACGAGGTGTGGCGCCTGACGGGCTGTCCGCTGAAGGCGCTGAGCGCCGACCTCGACGACCGGCCCGGCCCGGCGCGCGATCTCCTGAAGGCGCGCCTCGCCGAATTCCGGACGGCCGTGGCGGCCGAAGTTCGGCGGCTTCGCGACCCGCCGCTCACTGAGGACGAGGCGCGCACGGCCTATTTTGAGCTGCGCAGCTACTTCCTCGGCTACTCGGATGCGCGCCGCATGATGGGCGACGAGTCCGCGCAGCAGCATCTCGTCGCGTCGCTCGAAGCCCTTCTGGACCGGGCGGCGGGCGCGGCGCTCGCCGCGCCAGGACGGGCTCGGATCTGAAGCTTGCGTTTTCCGAAGCGCCGCGTCGCCGGCGCCTCGCCGATGCCCGCTGGCGAATCAATCAGAACTCACGGGGAGAGGCGTCGGGTTCCGTTCCAAGGGATGTCGCCGGAACCATGCGTGCGTCGGGCGGCGGTCGCTGCGGCCTGGACCGCCACCGAGGGTGGAATGCAGCGCTGGACGTGCTATATGGGTTCATATTCGGCATTCGCTCCCGGCATATTGGTCGGGGTGTTAGGTATTGAAATGGAGATTGGCCGTGCAGTGGAGCGAGCTTGAGGATCAAGCATGTTCTGTGGCCCGCACGTTGTCGGTGATCGGCGACCGTTGGACCCTCATGATCCTGCGCGATTGCTTCCTGCGGGTCCGCCGCTTCGACGACTTTCAGGAGCGGCTCGGGATCGGACGCCCCATCCTGTCTGACCGTCTGAACAAGCTGGTGGACGCCTTCGTGCTCACGAAGGTGGCTTATCAGACCAATCCCACGCGGTACGAGTATCGCCTGACGCCCAAGGGCCTGGACCTCTACCCGGTGGTCATGTCGATCGTGCATTGGGGCGACGTGCACATGGCCGGCAAGAAGGGCCGGCCGCTGCTGCACCAGCATCTCAGGTGCAACTGCCAGTTCGATCCGGTGATGGTCTGCTCGGAATGTCATGAGGTGCTCGATCCGCGCGAGGTTCGCACCGCGCCCGGACCGGGCGCCCGCCACCCGCAACACCTGCCCATCGAGCTTGCCGAGGCGCTCCGCCGCGGGCCGGCGAAGGAGAGGGCGGGCAGCGGTGGCGACACCAAGCCGAAGGCCAAGGCGGGCGCCAGCCCGAAGCGACGGGCGAAGGCCGCGGTCGCCTGATCCCACGCCCGCCGGCGCGCAACGCGTGGGCCGCGATGCGGCTGCGCAGGCGTGAATTGGTCGGCAGCGCCGTCCTCGGCGCCGCCAGGCCGACCTTCACTGGCGCCGCGCCCCGCGGTCCGCCAGCGGCGGCGGCCGTGGGGTCTGCCGCGGTGGCCTGACCCCAAGCCAAGTGGGAAACTGGAATGCGCGCGGCGTGTTCCTCAGCTCGTCTCACGAGGAGAGAGGCTGGCCTATGTCGCCGCGGCGGCAAGAGAGACGCTCGCCTTGACGGATGCCAAAAAAGAACGCACTAAGGATGTGCTGGGAACCCGCCGTCCAGAGCGGACAGCTTTGCAAGAGCATCGATGCGCGCCGCGAGGCTGCGCCGTCGTGCGCCCGGCGGGCCGAAGGTGAGGAAACCATGGGCGAGACCCTGAACGCGACCGTCGACGTGGACAGCGGCTTCGCGCCCAAGGCCGTGGAGGTCAGCTACCGCGAAGACGGCTGCCTTATCCTGCGCTCGCCCATCGCTCTGACCGAGTGCCGCGCGCACCTCTGCGAGTATCTGCGGGATTGGGCGGAGGAAGCGCCTGCGCGCACATACCTCGCGGAACGCGACGCCGCCGGCGCGTGGCGGCGGCTCACCTACGCGGAGGCCTGGCGCCGCGTCCGCGCCATCGCGCAATCCCTTCTGGACCGGGACCTCACCCAGGATCAGCCCATTGCGATCCTGACCGGCAATTCCATCGAGCACGCGCTCATCACCTTCGCCGGAATGGTGGCTGGCGTGCCGGTCGCGCCCATCTCGCCGGCCTACAGTCTGCATCCCGAGGGACTGATGCGGCTGTCGGGCATCGCCGAGATCCTCAAGCCCGCGATGGTCTTCGTGCAGTCCACGCGCGGCCTGGACCGGGTCAGGACGCTGCCGGGCCTGGCGAACGCCGAGTGGGTCAGCGTCGAGCCGGACGCCACCACCACGAGCTTCGCGACGCTGGAGACGGGCGAGGCCACGGCCGAGGTGGACTCGAGGCTGGCCGGCGCCGGACCCGATGACGTGGCCAAGGTCCTGTTCACCTCCGGATCCACGGGGACGCCGAAGGGGGTGCCGCAGACGCAACGGATGCTCTGCAGCGCGATCCGAAGCGCGAGCCTGCTCGTCACGGACCAGGAGCCGCCGGTCGTGGTGGACTGGATGCCCTGGCACCACACCATGGGGGGCAACAACACCCTTCACGGCATCCTGCGGGGCGGCGGCTCTCTCTACCTGGACGACGGGCGCCCCACGCCGGACCTGATCGGCCGGACGATCCGGAACCTGAAGGAGATCCCCGTCACGTTCGTCCAGAACGTGCCGGCCGGGATCCAGATGCTCGTGGAGGCGATGGCGCAGGACGAAGAGCTTCGGGCGAGCTTCTTCCAGCGCATCCGCAGGCTCCTCTATGCCGGCGCGGCGCTGCCGCGGGACACCTGGGAGCGCCTCCAGGCCCTCTCGATCGCGACGCGCGGGCGCCCGATTGCGGTCACCTCCGGCTACGGGGCGACGGAGACGGCGCCGGGCATCTGCAGCACCTACTGGGCCTGCGAAGGGCGGGGCGAGATCGGACTGCCCCACCCGGGCGTCGAGGTGAAGCTGGTTCCCGCCGGCGACCGCTACGAGATCCGCGCGCGCGGCCCGAACGTGATGCCGGGGTATCTCGGCCGGCCGGATCTCAACGAGGCGGCCTTCGACGAGGAAGGCTTCTACAAGGTCGGCGACGCGGTCACCTTCGTGGATCCCCGCGATCCGCGGGCAGGCCTTCGCTTCGCCGGACGCCTGAGCGAGAACTTCAAGCTGTCGAACGGATCCTGGGTCATCACCGGCGAGCTGCGATCCGCGGTGATCGCCGCGGCGCCGGCCATCGCCGAGGCGGTGGTCGCCGGCCAGGACCAGGACGATGTCCGGCTCCTGGTCTGGGCGGCGCCGGCGCTCCGTGCGGACCTGGCCCTCGACGGGCTGAGCGGTGAACCTCTGGAGGCCGCGCTGCGCGCGCGCATCGCCGAGGAGTTGCGGGCCTACAACGACCAGAACGCCGGGGCGACCCGGCGCATCCGGGCGTTCGCCGTTCTCACGGCGCCGCCCTCGCTCGGCGCCGGGGAAGTCACCGACAAGGGCAATGTGAACCAGCGGGCGGTGCTGGCCTCCCAGGCCGAGCTGGTCGCGGATCTCTACGCCACCAAGCCCTCCGACCGGGTGGTCGTCCTGTAGGCGAGCCCACCGGTTCCAGCGCACGGCGCGCTCGTTTGATCCGCCTCACGGAGACCGAAATGACAAAGACGCTCGAAGAGGCCATGGCCGGGAATTTCGCCGCGCTCGACGCCATGTTGAAGGGGGACAGCAGCGGCTACGTAGCGCTGCTCTCCGATCGTGACGACGTGACCTGGGGCAACCCGTTCGGTCCCTTTGCGCGCGGCCGCGAGAAGGTCGTGGCCACCTTGGCCAGCGCCGCGGCGCGCATGCCGGGCGGCCGGGCCACCGACGCCGATGACGTGGCCACATACCTGGCCGACAACCTCGCGGTTGTGGTCCAGGTGGAACACGGAGAAAGGGCCGGGGAGGCGGACGGCCCGACGCCGGTGGCCCTGCGGGTCACCAGCGTCTATCGGTTGGAAGCCGAGGCCTGGAGGCTCGTTCACAGGCATGCGGATCCAATCACAACGCCGCGCTGAGCCGTTCGGGTGATTTCGGGATCGCGGACTCCTCGACAGTCGACGCCGGGCCGAAGGTCCGCCGCGCCCCCGCCTCGCGGGAGCCCCGGGCGGCGGCCGCCTGAACCCGACGACACGTCGCGCGGCCGGCCTGGGGCGGCGATCCTCCAGTCCCGGCTGGCGGTCCAGGCGAAGGGTCGCCGCCGGGCTCAGCCGCGCGAACGCAGGTGCAGCATCGCGAAGTGCTCGTAGTGGCCTGCGCCGTTTCTCACCACCGGGTCCTGTGAGGTGTAGGCCGCGATGTCCGCATCGTCGGCGATCTGATAGAGCGACACGCCGTAGCCGCCTGCCGGATCCATCACCGGCCCATGGGCGACGATCACGCCCTGGTCGAGCAAATCGTCCAGGTAGGCCGCATGCTGCTGCATCCAGGCG
>NZ_DASWTE010000226.1:0-5444 GCF_036402295.1 Phenylobacterium sp. | reverse complement strand
GGAACGAGAACGATCGATCGTCCCTGCTTCAATCGAAAGGCGTCTTCGTCGGTCACGGCCAGCACCGGGATGTCGTCCAGTGCGGTCTCGACCGGAAGCAGGGCCTCCGACTGGCGGGCCTCATAGCCCAATTTCTCCAGACTTTCCAGCGTTACGGCATTTTCTTGCCGGAAGCCGCCAACCCGGGTTCGGCGCAGCGCGCTGACATGTCCGCACGCCCCGAGCGCATCGGCGATATCGCGGACCAGCGCGCGGACGTAGGCGCCCTTGCCGCAGTCCAGCTCCAGCGTGATGTGATCGGCGTCCGGGACATCGGCGACCCGTACGTCGAAGACCATGATCTTGCGCGACGCGAGCTCCACCGTCTCGCCGGCGCGGGCCAGGTCGTAGGCGCGCTCGCCGTCTACCTTGATCGCCGAATAGGCTGGCGGGACCTGGTCGATCTCGCCCATGAAGCGCGGCAGCACCGCGGCCACCTGGTCTGGGGTCGGGCGCACGTCGGACTCGGCCGTCGTCTCGCCCTCGCGGTCAAAGGTCGCAGTCGTGTGGCCCCAGGCGATCGTGAAGCGGTAGCTCTTGTCGGCGTCCACCAGGAACGGGACCGTCTTGGTCGCCTCGCCCAGCGCGATCGGCAGGATGCCGGTGGCCAGCGGGTCCAGGGTGCCGGCGTGCCCCGCCTTCTGCGCGTCGAACAGCCGCCGGATGCGGCTGACGGCGAATGTGGAGGTCAGGTCGTAGGGCTTGTCGAGGTTGATCCAGCCCGAGATCGCCTGGCCCTTCTTGCGCCGGGCCATGTCAGTCCTCGTCCTTCCAGCTGTCCGACGGGGGCTGCGGCCGCAGGTCCTGCGCCACGCGGGGGTCGTCGAACAGCCGCGCCATCCGCGCCGCCTCGTTGAAGCTCTCGTCGTGGCGGAAGTGCAGGTCGGGCGTGAAGCGCAGCTCGATCATCCGGCCCAGGTGGCCACGAACGAACTTCGAGTGCTTGTTCAGCGCCTTGACCACCTCGTCGGCGTTCTCCCCGCCCAGCGGCTCCACGAAGATGGTGGCGTGGCGCAGGTCCGGGTTCACCCGCACCTCGGTGACGGTCACCGAGACGCCGGCCAGCACCGGATCGTTGATCTCCTCCTCGCGGAAGATCTCCACCAGCGCGTGGCGCACCAGTTCGCCCGCGCGAAGCTGCCGCTGCGTCGGGCCCTTGGGGGCCGCGCGGCCATTGGGGTGGGGTCGTTTCATGGAAATCAGCCTTACGAACCTGGCGGGCGGATCGGACGCGACGCGCAGGAAAGCGGCGGCTTCTAGTTCATCTCTCCCGGCGTGTCACGTGCGGCGTGCTCACGCCCCCGTCCGCTCCCGGAAGAACCGGATCACCCGCTGCTCCGCCGCCTTCGTCGGGCCGTCCTCCTTCAGGTGCAGGGTCAGCACCGCGTGCGGCGGGATGAACGCCGGCTGGGCGTCCTCGTCCTCCAGTTCGATCGCCTCGAAGCGGTCGCCGAACTCGCGGCGGTAGGTTTCGAACCGCGCGTCCGGGACCAGCTCGTCGCTCTTGAACCGCAGGCCCACGATGGACAGGTCCTCGGCCGCCAGCCGCCCCTTCACGCAGGCGATCTCCTGCGGCGATGCGCCGATCTGGGCGCTTCGTTTGGCGTTGCCCCGCGCCAAGGGCAGCGAAGGCTGCGACAGCACCGGCGCCACGACGCTCGGATCGGTCATCATCGCCAGCGCGAAGCCGCCGGTAAAGCACATGCCGACCGCGCCCACGCCCTTGCCGCCGCACTCGGCGTACGCGTGGCGCGACAGGGCCTTCAGCCAGTCCACGACCGGGCTCGAGCGGTCGCCGCGCCAGACATAGAACTCGCGCCGGATGCACAGGACGCCCAGCGCCGTGGCCGCCACGTAGGCGCGGCTCACCGGCTTGCCGGGCGTTCCGAACAGGCTGGGGCAGAACACGGTCATCCCCGCCGCGGCCACCCGGTCGGCGAAGCGGATCACCAGCGGACTGAGCCCCGGCATCTCGTGCATCACGATCACCGCCGGCCCGGAGCCCCGCCGGTAGACCGGGTAGCGCCGCCCGCCGTGTTCGAAGTCGAACTTCGTGTAGGCGCTCAGCGCCGCCTCGTGACCCATGCCGCTCTCCCCGGACTGCGGGGAGCCTAGCCCGGTCAGCGCTTCAGGCGCAGCAGGGAAAGATCGCCCGCGAAGCCCGAGAGCCGCCAGCGGCCGTCGGGCCCCTGGGTGAAGATCAGCTGGCACGGCCCGCCCTTCCTCGTCACCGCGCAGACCCGGCCCGGGTCCAGCGGCTGCAGCAGGGTGGAGATGCCGATCACGCCGGGGATCTTCATGTCGCGGCGATAGCCGTACGACTCGGCCACGGCGCGGAACACCTCGGGCCGGATCAGCGCCTCGCCGGCGACCTCGGCGATGCTCGGGGCCAGCACCGCCGCCAGCACCGCCGGGACCCGGCCGTCGCGCCCCGCCTCGGCAACCAGCCGCGCCCGCAGCTCGTACTTGAGTGCGCGCTCGTCCACCAGAGCATCGAAGCTCACCCGGTCGCCGTCGCGGATGGAGATCAGCAGCGCATGCACGTCCGAGGCCGCGTCCAGCTTCTGCACCGTGGCGCACCCGCTGAGAATGAGGGCCATCAGGCCGATCACGAAACCGCGCATAGGCATTCTCCGGGCAAGCTGCGCTAAAACGTCTCCCATAGGGAGGCACAACCGCAGATGAACGGATCTGGGGCCGTAAGGGATCGTCCGATCCTCACCACCGCGCGCATGACGTTCCGCCCGTTCACACGGGACGACCGGTCGCTGCTCGAGGAACTGCACCGCGACCCGGAAGTCGGGCGCTACATGGGGGGCGTCTGGCCCGACGAGCGGATCGCCGAGGCGCTGGCGGCCTTCATCGCGGAACAGGCCCAGTTCGGCCACGCGAAGTGGGTGGCCAACCTGCACGACGGGACGTTCGTCGGCCGCGCCGGGATCAGCCTGTGGGAACCCACGGGTGAGCTCGAGCTGGGCTATGTGCTGAAGCCGCACTACTGGGGCCAGGGCCTGGCCACCGAGGCGGCCCGCGCCATCGCCGACTGGGCCTTCGCCAACACCAGCGTCGACCACATCATCGCCTTCACCGACCCGCAGAACTTCGGCTCGCAGCGCGTGCTGGAGCGCATCGGCATGAAACGCCTCGCCGACCGCGACATGGGCTTCGAGGTCCTGAGCGCGTACTTCGAGATGCAAAGGCCTGGATAATCCCTCCCTCCGGGGAGGGACGGGCCGCACAGCGGCCAGGGTGGGGAAGTGTGAGCCCAGACGCAAACGGGTGGGGACGATCCACACATCCCCACCCGTCTCGTTTCACTCGCCACCCTCCCCGGAGGGAGCGATGGTCTTCAAAGCGACCGCTTCACCTCTTCGAGGTTGAAGCACTCAATGACGTCGCCGGCCTTGATGTCCTGGAAGCCCTGGAAGGCCATGCCGCATTCCTGGCCGGACGGCACCTCGTTGACCTCGTCCTTGAAGCGCTTGAGCGTCTGCAGGACGCCCAGCTCGAGGACCACCACGTCCTGGCGGATGATCCGGACGCGCGCGCCCTTGCGGACCACGCCATCCGTGACCTTACAGCCGGCGACCCGGCCGACCTTCGTGATGTCGAAGGCCTGCAGGACTTCGGCGTTGCCCAGGAAGGTTTCGCGCTGGATCGGCGCCAGCATGCCCGAGAGCACGCCTTTGATGTCGTCGAGCAGGTCGTAGATGATCGCGTAGTAGCGGATCTCGACCCCTTCGCGCTCGGCCAGGTCGCGCGCCTGCTTCGAGGCGCGGACGTTGAAGCCGAGGATCGCTGCGCCGGCGCCTTTGGCCAGCATCACGTCGCTCTCGCTGATCGCGCCGGCGCCTGACAGGATGATCCGCGCGCGGACCTCGTCGGTGCTGATCTTGTCCAGCGAGCCCACGATGGCTTCGGTCGAACCCTGCACATCGGCCTTGATGACCAGCGGCAGCTCCGAGACCTTCTTGTCGGTGATCTTGGCCATCATCTCGGCCAGGGACGCGCCCTGGACCGGGGCGCCGGCCTTCTCACGCTTCAGGCGGGTACGGTAGTCGACCAGCTCGCGGGCGCGGGCGTCGTTTTCCACGACGGCGAAGGGCTCGCCCGGATCGGGCGTGCCGTCGAGGCCCAGGATCTCCACCGGAATGGAGGGGCCGGCCGCATCGAGTTGCTCGCCGCGTTCGTTCAGCAGCGCGCGAACGCGGCCGAAGTTGGCGCCGGCCACGACGATGTCGCCGCGCTTCAGCGTGCCGCGCTTCACCAGCACGGTCGCCACCGCGCCGCGGCCCTTGTCCAGCTTCGACTCGATGACCATGCCGTCCGCGGTGCGGTCGGGGTTGGCCTTCAGGTCCAGCACTTCGGCCTGCAGCAGGACGGCTTCGATCAGGTCGTCCAGGCCCATTTTCTGGGTGGCGGAAACTTCGACCGCCTGGGTGTCGCCGCCTAGGCTTTCCACCACGATCTCGTGCTGCAAGAGCTCGTTGATCACGCGGGTGGGGTCGGCGTCCGGCTTGTCGATCTTGTTGATCGCCACGATGATCGGGGCGCCCGCCGCCTTGGCGTGCTGGATGGCCTCGATCGTCTGCGGCATCACGCCGTCGTCGGCCGCCACCACCAGGATGACGATGTCGGTGACGTTGGCGCCGCGCATCCGCATGGCCGAGAAGGCCGCGTGGCCCGGGGTGTCGAGGAAGGTGACCGCCTGGCCGCCCTCCAGCCGCACCTGGTAGGCGCCGATGTGCTGGGTGATGCCGCCGTGCTCGCCGCTGACCACGTCGGTGGAGCGCAGCGCGTCGAGCAGCGAGGTCTTGCCGTGGTCGACGTGGCCCATGACGGTCACTACCGGGGGCCGCGGCTCCAGGTGATCGTCGATGTCCTCGCCGCCGATGAAGCCCTCTTCGACGTCGGCTTCCGACACGCGCTTCACGGTATGGCCGAACTCGGTGGCCACCAGTTCGGCGGTGTCGTTGTCGATGACGTCGTTGATCTTCAGCATCACGCCCTGACGCATCAGGAACTTGATGATCTCGACCCCGCGGACGGCCATCCGGTTGGCGAGTTCGCTCACCGTGATGACGTCGGGAATGACCACTTCGCGGGCCACGCGCGCCTGCTCGACCGCGCCGCCCTTGCGCTTCTCGCGTTCCCGTTCACGGGCGCGGCGCACGGACGCGAGCGAGCGCATCCGCTCGGCGCCCTCGGCGTCGCCGGCCACGGTCTGGATGGTCAGGCGGCCTTCGCGCCGGGTCGGCGCGCCCTTGGCGCGGCTGATCGCGCCCTTGCCGGGCTCGGCCGCGCGGCGACGATCGTCGTCGTCGCGGCGGTCCATGACCGTGCCGCCGGGCCGTGGGGCCTGGCGCGCGGCGCGTTGCACTTCCGGCGTGGCCGGCGGGGCGTTC
>NZ_DASWTE010000225.1:0-3589 GCF_036402295.1 Phenylobacterium sp. | reverse complement strand
CGGCGCTGGATGATCCGCTCGTTCTCGCTGACCTTCGCGGCGGTGACGCTGCGGCTCTATCTGCCGATCGGCGTGATGTCGGGCCTGACCTTCGAGCAGATCTACGTGGCCACCGCCTGGATCTCGTGGATCCCCAACCTGCTGCTGGCCGAGCTCTACATTCGCCGCGGGATGACTCGCCGCACGGTCGCCACGGCGTGAACGATCGGCAGTCGCCGATCGTTCGATACTCTTGCTTGGAGTCGACCCTTCGTCGGTGACGAATGGTCGGGGGCAACACTGCTGACATGGCCCTGTCAGCAGCCAGGGTGTTCCATGTCCGCATTCCGCTAACGAGTGAGAAGGGCCCCCCAATGACCGACCTCGTCTTCTACACGAACCCCATGTCGCGCGGCCGCATCATCCGCTGGATGCTGGAGGAAGTGGGCCAGCCCTACGACACCAAGATCCTGTCGTGGGAGAGCGGGGCGGCGAAGGCGCCCGAGTACCTGGCGATCAATCCGATGGGCAAGGTGCCGGCCATCGTCCACGGCGGGACGGTGGTTACCGAGTGCGCGGCGATCTGCGCCTACCTGGCCGACGCCTTCCCGCAGGCGAACCTCGCGCCGCCGCACGGCAGCAAGCTGCGCGGGCCCTACTATCGCTGGCTGTTCTTCGGCGCCGGACCGATCGAGCAGGCGGTCGCGTTCCAGGCGCTCAAGGTGGCCGTCCCGGAAGATCAGCGCGCGATGGTCGGCTTCGGCTGCATCGAGGACGTGCACAATGCGCTGGAAGGCGCCCTGAAGGGCCGCGATTACCTCGTGGGCGACAGCTTCACCGCCGCCGACCTCTACATCGGCGCCCACCTAGGCTGGGGCATGAGCTTCGGCACGATCGAGAAGCGGCCCGTCTTCGAGGCCTATGTGGCGAAGCTGCAGGCGCGTCCGGCGGCCATCCGCGCCAACCAGATAGACGACGCCCTCATGCCCCAGCAGCCGCAGCCTGTGCCGGCTGAATGAGGTCCCACTTGTTCCCGTAGAGGTCCTCGAAGACCGCCACCGTCCCGTAAGGCTCGTGGCGAGGGGCCTCCAGGAACCTGACGCCGGCCGCGACCATCCTCCCCTGGTCGCGGCCGAAGTCGTCGGTCTGCAGGAACAGGAACACGCGCCCGCCGCCCTGGTCGCCGACGACGCGGTCCTGGTCGCCCACGGCCCTCGCGAGCAGCAGCCCGCCCTCCGACCCCGGCGGCCGCACCACCACCCAGCGCTTGCCGCCGCCCATGTCGGTGTCCTCCACCAAGTCGAAGCCGACCTTGCGGACGTAGAAGTCGATCGCCGTGTCGTAGTCGCGGACGAGGAGGGCGGTGAGGGTGAGGCGTTGAGGCATGACTCTCCCCTACCGCCTCTTACCTCCCCCGCGAAGCGGCGGGACGGGGACCGGTCGCCGAAGAGCGACTGGTGGAGGAGGCGAGCCACAGGCTCGACGGATCGATCGGCTGCGTTGAGCGCAGTTGATGAGGCTCGCCCCCTCCACCCTCCCGCCGTCGCTGCCGCGACGGCGGGAGGTGAGGAACCGCGCGGGAGCTTACGCCTGCGGCCGCGACGCCTGCGCCGCCTCGTCGGCCAGTTTGCCGTGGAGCTCGCTCATGTGGTCGAAGTCGGCCTCGAAGGCGCCCAGGCCCTGGGTGAGGCCGCGGAGCTCGGCGATGAGGCCCTGCCGCTCGCTCTGCGGCAGATACGCTTCGATCTGCTCCCAGCCGCGCCAGTCCTCGCGCGGGGCCAGGCCCAGGATCTGGCCGCGCCGGGCCGTGAGCGCCGAGGTGACGTTGGAGGCGCTGGGCGAGGGCGAGTAGACCGTGAGCTTCTCGATCGGTTCCAGGAGAATGGTGCCGGTCTGGCCCATGGCCTCCTCGATCGCCAACCGCCCGACGGTGCGGAACGCCATTTCCGACGAGTCCACGCTGTGGGTCTGGCCGTCGAGGAGAGTGACCTCCAGGTCGGTGACCGGGAAGCCCTTCGGCCCCTTCGTCAGCCCGTCCCGCACGCCCATCTCGACCGCCGGGATCCACTGCCGCGGGACGGCGCCGCCCACGACCTTCGAGCTGAAGACGAAGCCCGAGCCGCGGGGCAGCGGCTTCACCTCCACGGTGATGTCCGCGAACTGGCCGTGGCCGCCGGACTGCTTCTTGTGCCGCGAGCGCTGCTGGACGCCGCGCGCCAGCGTCTCGCGGTAAGGCGTCTTGGGCTGGACCGTGTCGATCTCGACGCCGGACCGGCGCTTCAGCCGCTCGAGCGCAAGGCGGACATGGCCCTCGCCCTGGCCGGCCAGCAGGATCTGCCGCTGCTCGTTGTCATGCGTCAGCGACAGGCCGGGATCCTCCTCGATGAGCTTGCTGAGCGCGCCGGAGAGGCGGACGTCGTCGTTGCGGTTCTTGGCCGCGAGCGCCACCGCGAACAGCGGCCGACGCGCCCGGGCCGCGGCCCGCACGGCCTGCGGCTGGCCGGTGGTGGAGAGGATCTGGCCCGCACCCGCCTGCTCGACCTTGCCGATGGCGCAGATGTCGCCGACCGGGGCCTCGCCGATCTTCTTGAGCGCCGAGCCCTGGACTTGGCTCAGGCCGCCCGCCCGGCTCCTGGAAGCGTCCGGCAGGACGAACTCGGCGCCGTCCGGCAGCTTTCCGCCGAACACGCGCGCATAGGCGAGCTTGCCCGACTGACCGGCATAGGCAGTCTTCAGCACATAGGCGCCGTTGGTGACGCCAATGCGGTTGGCGGCCATCTCGGCCGGCGGGGTCTCGTGGCGCAGCGCCTTCAGCAGGCGGCGAACGCCGAAGCCGTTCTGGGCCGAGCCGAAGAACACCGGCACGATCAGGCCCTCGTTCATCTCCTTCACCAGGTCTGTGAAGACCGCGTCGCGGCTGGGCGTCATGTCCGAGAGGAGCTGTTCCATCAGCTCGTCGTCGAAGTCGGCCATCTGCTCCAGCATGTGGAAGCGCGCGTCGGCCTCCTCCTTCTGGAGATCGGAGGGGATGTCGACCAGCTCGGACGGCTTGTGCGGCTGGTAGACGAAGCAGCGCTCGAGGGCGAGGTCGATGTAGCCGGTGACCTTGTCGCCGCTCCAGGTGGGGATCTGCCGGGCCACCAGCGGCGCTGACGAGACCGGCGTCAGCGCGTCGAGCAACTCCTGAAGCGAGCCGCGGGCTTGGTCCATCTTGTTGATGAAGAGCGCGTGGGGAACGCCGAGACGTTCGAGTTCGCGCAAGGTGGGTTGGAGCAGCACAGCCTTGGCCGGATCCGGGTCGGCCACCACGATCGCCAGGTCCACGGCCGGGAGGGCCGGGTCGATCTCAGCGCAGAATTCGAGGGATCCAGGGCAATCGACGACCACGTAGCGGTCGTTCATGAACTCAAAACCGGCGAGGTTCAGCTCGACCGAATGACCGCGGGCCTTGGCCTCGGGGCTGGAGTCTCCCACCTCGCCGGGCCGCACCGGATGACCGGTCGCGGCTTCCAGCAGGGCCTCCATCAGGGCGGTCTTGCCGGAGCTCGTGGGGCCGACGAGCGCAAGCGCCCGAACCGACCCCGTTTCTCGGATTGCCATGGATACGTTC
>NZ_DASWTE010000224.1:0-5971 GCF_036402295.1 Phenylobacterium sp. | reverse complement strand
GCCATGTGGTGCAGGCGCTCGGTCATGCCCCGAAGGCTGCGCCCAGCGCGCGCGCGGCGCCAGTCCGCGAGTTCGCCGCGGAGCTCTGCGGATTCGCAGAGCGAACGTGACGCTGGCGTCACCGCCTCTGGCCAAACCCAGCTTATCGGCGTTCACTGTCACCCATATTCGGGAGGAAGTTCGATGGCCGACGGGCACGTGGCGCAGATCAGCAAGGAACAGGCGCGGGCCGAGGCCTGGTCGCTGCCCCTCGAGAAGCTCGACCCGGCCCAGCCGGCCCTGTTCCAGGCCGACGCCATGTGGCCGATCTTCGAGCGCCTGCGCGCCGAGGACCCGGTCCACTACACCGAGGAGCACGAGTTCGGCCCGTACTGGTCGATCACCAGGTACAACGACATCATGGCGATCGACACCGATCACCAGCGCTTCTCCTCCGACTTCCTGAAGGGCGGCATCACCATTGGCGGCGGCCAGCAGAACATGGACCCGCTGCCGATGTTCATCGCCATGGACCCGCCCAAGCACGACGTGCAGCGCAAGGCCGTGTCGCCGGCCGTCGCGCCGCCGGCCCTGGCCGTCATGGCGCCCGAGATCCGCGAGCGCGCGGGCGCGATCCTGGACGGCCTGCCGATCGGCGAGGAGTTCGACTGGGTCGACCTCGTTTCGAAGGAGCTGACGGCCATGACGCTGGCGACGCTGTTCGATGCGCCGCAGGCCGACCGCCGCCAGATCACCTACTGGTCCGACGTGGTGACCGCTATCCCGATGCCGGGCGCGATCGTGGAGACGCTCGAGCAGAAGATGGCGATCTTCCAGGAGTACCACGCCTACTTCACGGGCCTCTGGAATCAGAAGGTCAACGCCCCGCCCGCCGGCGACCTGATCTCGATGCTGGCCCACAACCCGGCTACCCGGAACATGGAGCCGCGCGAGTATTTCGGGAACGTCGTGCTGCTGACCGTCGGCGGCAACGACACCACCCGCAACACCATCTCGGGCTCGGTCCTGGCGCTGAACCAGAACCCCGACCAGTACGCCAAGCTGCGCGCCAACCCCGACCTGATCCCCTCGATGGTCTCCGAGACCATCCGCTGGCAGACCCCGCTCGCCCACATGCGCCGCACGGCGGTTGAGGACGTCGAGTTCCAGGGCAAGACCATCAAGGCCGGCGACAAGGTCGTCATGTGGTACGTCTCGGGCAACCGCGACGAGACGGTGATCGAGAACCCGAACGCCTACATCATCGACCGCGAGCGGCCCCGCCAGCACATCTCGTTCGGCTTCGGCATCCACCGCTGCGTCGGCAACCGCCTGGCCGAGCTCCAGCTCCAGATCATCTGGGAAGAGATCCTGGCCCGCTTCCCCGAGATCGTCGTCACCGGCGAACCCAGGCGCACCTGGTCCACCTTCGTGAAGGGCTACGAAACCCTCCCCGTGGTAATCCCGAAGCGGAACTAGGGCGCCGCTACTTCGCCCCGGCGATGTACGCGTCCACGCGGCGCTCCACGATGTCCAGCGGCAGCGGGCCCGCGGCCAGGATCACCTCGTGGAAGGCCTTCAGGTCGAACTTCGGTCCCAGCGCCTTCTGCGCCTTCTCCCGCAGCTCCAGGATCTTCAGCTGCCCCACCTTGTAGCTCGTCGCCTGGCCGGGCGTGGTGAAGTAGCGGTCCACCTCACGCGCAATGTCCAGGTCCGAGGAGAGCGTGTTCGCCCGCATGTAGGCGATGGACTGGTCGCGGGTCCAACGCTTGTGGTGGATCCCGGTGTCGAGCACGAGCCGAACCGCCCGCCAGATCTCCAGGCTCAGCCGCCCAAAGTCGTCGTACGGGTCCTGGTAGAAGCCCGCCTCCTTGCCCAGCTTCTCGGCGTAGAGGCCCCAACCCTCGATGTAGGCGCCCTGGTACGAGAACCGCCGGAACAGCGGCAGGTCGGCCTGCTCCTGGGCGCGCGCGATCTGGAAGTGATGCCCCGGCGCGCCCTCGTGATAGGCGATCGCCGGCAGCTGCACCTTCGCCACCTGGGTCATGTCCGACAGGTTCACGTAGAAGATCCCCGGCCGCGAGCCGTCCGGCGTGCCCTGGTTGTAGAAGGCGGTCGACGCCGTCTTCTCCCGGAACGGCTCCACCGCGCGCACCTCCAGCGCCTGCTTAGGCAGGGTGGAGAACTGCTTGTCCGCGACGGCCATGTAGTCGGCGATGATCTTCTTCGCGTCGGTCAGGTACTGCTGCTTGCCGGCCTCGGTGTTGGGGTACTTCAGCGCAGGATCGGTGCGGACCTTCGTCAGGAACTCGTCCAGCGTCCCCTTGAAGCCCACCTTCGCCTTGATCTGCTCCATCTCGGCCCGGATGCGCGCCACCTCGGAGAGCCCCGTGGCGTGGATCTGGTCGGGGGTCAGCGGCGTCGTCGTGTAGAACGCCACGGAGTCGGCGTAGTAGGCCGCGCCGTCCGGCAGCGCCCACACCCCGTTCACCGTGGTCGCCTTCTTCGACATGGCGTTCAGCGCGGCGATGTAGCGCTCGTAGCCGCGCTTCCACTCGCCCTTCAGCGCGGCTTCCGCGTCGGCCTTCAACTTCGACTTCACCGCCGCGTCGGCGCTCAGCGCGTCCACCTTGGTCTTGAAGTCGGCCCAGATCGCATGGTCGGCCCCGCCGTCGAACGGCGCGCCCTTGATCTGGTTCTGGGCGTCCGGGATCACGCGGCCGAACACGAACTGCGGCGGCAGGAAGCCCTTGGCGGTCCGCTCGTCGATGTCGGCCGCGACCTCGCCCGCCACCCGCTCGAACGCCTTCAGGCGCGCCACATAGGCCTCGGCGTCGGCGACGTTGGCCACCTTGTGCGCGTTGATCAGCATCACCGGCAGGCCGTCCAGCGTGCTGCCGGTCGAGCTCACCGCATAGTTCTGCCAGTACCACTTGAAGAGCGTGGCCTGGATGTCCGCCGCCTTGGCGAACAGGTCGTACGAGAGCTGCGAGGCCGCCGACAGCTTGGAGCGGTCGAACTCCCGCTTCATCCGCGCCACCTGCGCGTGGCCCAGGTCCACGGCCTTCTTCTGGCCGGCCATGGTGTAGTCGCCCAGCTCGGAATACCGCGTCTTCATGCCCAGCTGCGTCAGGGTCTCGGGGCTGAGCTGCGCCTGCTCCATGAACGCGGCCTGGAAGAACCCCGCCAGCCTGGCGTCCTCCGACTGCGCCGCGGCGGGCGCGGGGGCCGCCGGCGGCTGCGCCAACGCCGGCCCAGCCAGCAAAGCGGCGCCCAGCGCCAGGACGGAACAGGCGGTGCGGAACATGCGGATGTAACCCCGAGACAGATGATGTGACGCGAGGCTTAGAGCCCCCGCCGCCCCGCCCGAAATGAATTCCCGGTAACGCTGCGCCGCGCGCATCCGGCGCTCGGCCAAAAACCTCTACCGCGCCGCCGGCGGCGCCTTGCAGGGCTTGATGTCGGCGGGCTTGGGCCGCGCGGCCGGCGCCTCGAACACCGCCAGATACCCGATCCCGCCCTCCAGCGGCCCGTGGCTCAGCCGCTTGTAGCCCACCGCCTCGAATTCGCACTTCAAGAGCGCCGGCGGCGTGCCGTGACTGTTCGTCGGCCGGTCCAGGTCGATCACGCCCACCCGGCCGCCGGGCTTCAGCGACCCGGCCAGGTTCCAGAGCAGGGCGTAGGGGCTCTCGATCTCATGGTACATATGGACCATCACCGCCCGATCCACTGCGCCCGCGGGCAGCTTGGGATCGTCAGGCGTCCCCACCACGATCTTCACGTTCCGGAGCTTCCGCCGCTCGGCCTCGCGCCGTAGGCCGGACAGATAGGCTTCGACGATGTCCTCGGCATAGACGACGCCTGAAGCGCCGACCGCCGGCGAGAGGCGCAATGTATGGTAGCCCGAGCCCGCCCCGATGTCGGCCACCGCCATGCCGGGCTTGATCTCCAGCCCGCGCACGAGCTGCCCGGACTCATCCGCCGCGTCCCGGTCGGGCCCGTTCGACCACTCCGACGCCACGATCCCCGCCACCGGCCGGTCGGCCATCGGGAACCCGAGGGCGTCGCGCTTGGCCGGGGCGTCCGCCTTCGGCGCGCTCTGCCCCTCGCCCGGCGGCGAGCAGGCGGCCAGCAGGAACATTGCAGCGAGGAGGGGGAGGCTGAAACGCATCGGCCCCTTTCCAGCCGAAATCGCCGCGCCGCGCTAGGGGGCAGGGCGCGCATTCCTTCTCGCCCCCTTCCTCCTCGATGGCGGAAGGGGCGGGGATTGGGGGTGTGCACAGGGTGGCGAAGGACTTGACGCGTGAGGCGTGGGCGCCGACAGGCGCCACATCCTTCACCTCGGCAGGCACACCTCCACCCAACCCTCCTCCATCGAGGAGGGAGGGCTGTCCTTCGGTCACCTCAACGCGTGAAACCAAACGGGAACATGCTATAGCGCCTGCATGGCCGACGCCTCCGGTCCCGCCGCCGACCTCCTGCCGCCGAAGTTCCAGGCATGGTTCGCCGGCCGCGGCTGGGCGCCGCGCGCGCACCAGCTCGAGATGGTGGAGAAGGCGAAGGCGGGCCGCGACGCCCTGCTCATCGCGCCCACTGGCGGCGGCAAGACGCTCGCCGGCTTCCTGCCCAGCCTGATCGAGCTCACCGAGCGCCCGCCCGCCAATACCCCGCGCGGCTTGCACACCCTCTACATCTCGCCGCTGAAGGCGCTGGCCGTCGACGTCGAGCGCAACCTCGGCATGCCCATCGCCGAGATGGGCCTTTCCATCGTCGCCGAGAGCCGCACCGGCGATACCGGCATCAGTCGCCGTCAGCGCCAGCGCGTGAAGCCCCCCGACATCCTGCTCACCACGCCCGAGCAACTGGCATTGCTCTGCGCCTGGGAAGGCGCGCGCCCCTACTTCGAGGACCTGCGCTGCGTGATCCTGGACGAGATCCATACGTTGCACGCCTCCAAGCGCGGCGACCTCCTGGCGCTCGACCTGGCGCGGCTGCAGGTGCTCGCGCCGCACATGCGCCGGGTCGGGCTGAGCGCGACGGTGGACGACCCCGAGGTGATCAAAGCCTGGATGGCGAGCCACACCAGCGCCCCCTCCGTCAGCTTCGCTGCCACCTCGCCCGTTGTCACGGGGGAGGAACTAAGCGGATCGATCGCCCCAGTTCCTCCCTCGCTTGCGGGGGCGGACCACGAAGTGGTGGAGGGCGCGCTGCGACCGCACGGCCCCCAGTCCATCGCCCTCGTCCGCGGCCCGGCCGGCGCCGAACCCATCGTCGACGTCCTGCTCTCGGAGGGCCGCGTCCCCTGGAGCGGCCACACCGCCCAGCACGCCATGGCCGAGGTCTACGACGTCATCCGCCGCTCGAAGATCGCGCTCGTTTTCGTCAACACCCGCTTCCAGGCCGAGTTCGCGTTCCAGGAGCTCTGGAAGCTGAACGACGACGGCCTGCCCATCGCGCTGCACCACGGCAGCCTCGCCGCCGAGCAGCGCCGCAAGGTCGAGGCCGCCATGGCGCGCGGCGACCTGCGCGCCGTCGTCTGCACCTCCACCCTCGACCTCGGCATCGATTGGGGCGACGTCGACCTCGTCATCCAGCTCGCCAGCCCCAAGGGCGCCTCGCGCATGGTCCAGCGCATCGGCCGCGCCAACCACCGCCTCGACGAACCGTCCCGCGCGCTCTTCGTTCCCGCCAACCGCTTCGAGATGCTCGAATGCCAGGCCGCCCGCGAGGCCATCGCCGAGAACCGCCTCGACGGCGAC
The DNA here is from genome assembly GCF_036402295.1 of Phenylobacterium sp. Classification (GTDB taxonomy): domain Bacteria; phylum Pseudomonadota; class Alphaproteobacteria; order Caulobacterales; family Caulobacteraceae; genus Phenylobacterium. The sequence goes on along the minus strand of NZ_DASWTE010000224.1, from coordinate 233 downwards.
CCGCCGCGGGTCGGCGCCCTCGACGTCCTGGCCCAGCACGTCATGGGCTGCGCCGTCTCCGAGCCCTTCGATCTCTTGGAGCTCTACGACGAGGTGCGCTCGGCCGGCCCCTACCGCGACCTGCCCTGGGAAGACTTCGAGCAGGTCGTCGATTTCGTCTCCACCGGCGGCTACGCGCTCAAGACCTACGACCGATTCAGACGCATCGTGCAGGGACAAGACGGGAAGTGGCG
>NZ_DASWTE010000223.1:0-23833 GCF_036402295.1 Phenylobacterium sp. | reverse complement strand
GAGGACCCGTCCTTCGCCCGCCTCGACCTGAACTACGATCCGTTCACGGGCAACGCCTTGGGCCGGACATTCAAGCTGTCGATGAAGAAGCGCTTCTAGAAGCGTCACCATAACCGAACTTCGAAGGCGTCGCCGGGTGACCGGCGGCGCCTTTTCCTTGTGAAGCCTTGGATTTCCGATGCTTTTGGGACATCGCCGTTTTTCCAAACATCGGTATCTTTTTTGGCCGAGCCGTTGAATCATGGCCTTGGTTCCCGGGCGGCGGACCCGCGCATCAGACGCGGGCCGTGGGACCTCGGGAGGGAAGGAACAAAGCCATGAACAAACGCAGTCAGTTCTGCGGCGGCTCGTTATTGGCCGTCGCTGTCGCCATGGGCCTCGCCGCACCGGCCGCCGCCCAGGCCCAGTCCTCGAGCGCTCCGTCCGAGGTCGAGGAAGTGATCGTCACCGGCTCGTTCATCGCCGGCACGCCCGAGGACGCCGCCATGCCGGTGGACGTCATCGGCGCCCAGGATCTCCAGAAGCAGGGTTCGCCGACCACGGTGAACCTAGTCAAGAACCTCACCGCCGCCCAGAGCTCGATCGGCGAGTCCAACCGCTTCCTGGGCACGGCGGCCGGCGCGGCCACGGTGAACCTGCGCGGCTTCGGCTCGGCGCGGACGCTGGTGCTGTTCAACGGCCAGCGGATGGCCAACTCGCCGGCGGCGGTGGCCATCGAATCGGTGGACATCAACTTCATCCCGAACATCGCCATCGGCCGGATCGAGATCCTGCGCGACGGCGCCGCGGCCACCTACGGCTCGGACGCGGTGGGCGGCGTGGTCAACTTCATCACCCGCAAGGACCTGGACGGCTTCGAAGCCACCGCCAACTACACCCACATCGACGGGTCGAAGGGCGACTATGACGTCAGCCTCGCCCACGGCTGGCAGTTCGACCGCGGCGACGCCCTGCTGACGGCCACCTACCGCCGCCGCAGCGAACTGCGCACCACCGACCGCGACTGGGCGCTGCGGCCGTTCGCCGAGAACAACTTCGGCGGCTGGTCGACGGCCTCGAACCCCGGTGTGTTCCAGACGGGCACGGCGGCGCAGCTGGCGTCGGGCACGTTCAGCCAGTCGTTCCTCGACAACGGCTGCACCGAGATGGGCGGCGTGCTGGTCAACGCCGCCAACCCGGCCGCCGGCTGCCGCTTCCAGTTCACCCAGTTCGACAACCTGGTGAACGAGGAGGACCACTACCAGGTCTTCGGCCAGGTCAACTTCGAGCTCACCGACGACTGGAACTTCCACGGCGAGGTGCTCTGGGCCCGCCACACGGTGGACGCGGAGCGGGTGTCGCCCGCGCAGTCGACAACCCAGTTTCCGACGCCGATCCTGGCCTCGGGCGGATCGCCGGGCGGCGGGACGTCGCCCTACCCGGCGGTGGGCCTGAACCAGCAGTCGCGCTTCTACATCCCGGCCAACAACCCGGGCCTGCAGGCCTACCTGGGCGTCCCGGCCAACTGCGCGGGCGCCAGCGCCGCGATCTGCGCCAACGCGCTCGCCAACGGGGTGATCACCTCGCAGACCCTCTGGCGGCCGGAGGGCTACGGCGGCAATCCGCTGTTCGACCACGGCGCCGACCAGCAGCGCCGCTCGGCCACCGCCTTCCGCGTGGCGGGCGCGTTGCGCGGCAAAGTGTGGAACGACATCGGCCTTTCGTTGTCGGCCACCTACCAGCGCAACCACGGCGAAGGCGGCGCCGGCCCCGACATCTCGGTCACCCGCCTGCAGCTTGCGCTGCGCGGCCTGGGCGGCCCGGGCTGCAACCCGGTGAGCGGCGCGCCCGGCCAGGGCGGCTGCATGTGGTTCAACCCCTTCGCCAACGGGTACGCGGGCAACCCGGCGCTGGGCCTGGACAACCCGTTCTTCAACTCGAACGTCCAGAACAACAAGGATCTCTTGAACTGGCTCCGTCAGCCGCTGGTGGCCGACACCTACACCGAGCTGGCGGTGGGCGAGGCCGTGTTCAACGGCGAGCTGCCCATCGAGCTGCCGGGCGGCGGCATCGGCTGGGCCGTGGGCGCCCAGTGGCGCTACGATCGGCTGCAGGTGAACGTGCCGGACTTCTACGACATCAACGCCACGCCCTGCGTCGACAGCGTTCCCTTCGGCGACGGCCTACCAACCTGCTCGGGCGGCACCGGGGCGCACACCTTCTACTCGGCGGTGCAGGAGATCGACATCGACCGGACGGTGACCTCGCTGTTCGGCGAGGTGAAGATCCCGTTGTTCGACAACTTCGAGATCACAGGCGCCATCCGCTACGAGGAGTATGGCGGCTCGGTGGGCTCGACCACCAACCCGAAGATCGCGGCGCGCTGGCAGGTGGTGGACTGGCTGGCGCTGCGGGGCTCGGCGGGCTCGACTTTCCGCGCGCCGCTGCAACGCGACGTGACGCCGGGCTTCGTGCGCAACCTGGCGCAGTTCAACCTGCCGGGGGTGGGCTCGCTGTACCGGCCGGTGCTGACCAACAACAACCCGAACCTGAAGCCCGAGACGGCCGACACCTACAACGTGGGCGTCATCGTCAATCTCGGGAACTTCAAGGCCACGGTGGACTACTTCAAGTTCAAGTTCAAAGACGAGCTGACCAACGAGACGGCCGCCGCGATCGTCTCGACGATGTTCCCCAGCGCCGCGCCGTCCACCTGGCAGTGCTCGAACGCCACGTTCCGCCAGCGCTTCTCGTTCTCGGACGACGGCAACGCCGCCACCGACGATTGCACGCCGGCGAAGCTGCTGGGGGTGACGGCGAACCTGATCAACGGGCCCAGCGTCGACACCTCGGGCATCGACTTCCAGGCGACCTACGTCTTCCCGGAACTGGCCTGGGAGGGCGACGTGACCCTGGGCGTCGAGGGCACTTACACGATCGAGTACAAGCGGGGCGCGCTGGTCACCCTGGACGGCTTCACCATCGCCCCGGCGCTGGATCGGGCGGGCAAGTCCGAGCTGCTCAGCGCCTTCTACTCGTACCCGGAGCTGCGGGGGAACGCCTACGTGCAGTTCAACCGCAACGGCCACAACCTGCGCTGGACGACGCGGTACAAGGCGGGGACCGACAACATCGTCGGGGCCTCGATCCTGAAGACCAAGGACGAGATCACCCACGACCTGATCTACACCGGCACGCTGCCCTGGCGTGACGTGCAGGTGACGGCCGGCATCGTGAACATCTTCGACCGCGACCCGCCGTTCACGCGCAGCCAGTACAACTACGATTACACGAACGCCTACTTCCTGGGCCGGACCATCCAGCTCGGGGTGAAGACCCGCTTCTAAGCGACCTGGAGAGCGCTCCGCCTGCGGGCGGAGATGTGAGGGGCGCCGGCCATGCCGGCGCCCCTTTTCCTTATGCCGCAAGGGGTTGCCGAAACTCGCCGACCGGAGGTCGGTGTGTATCCCGCGGGCAATGCCCAGCACACCGTAAATTCCCTAGCGCCAGAGTGATCAGAGGTAACCTATCGGGGCCCCAAACCTCTGACCTGACTGGGGATTCCAAAATTTCCCAAGCCTTTTAGTAACATAGGTACGGTTCGCAATTGCGGTACGTTTCCGCCGCGGAATTTGCTGGCGTGAAAGGAAAAGTCGACGGATCATCGCTCCGCCACGGGCCTTCCAACCACGCACGCGAGATGCGGGGGGAACCCGAGGGGGAGGAAAAGCATGATCAAGCGCAGGTACTTCTGCGGCGGCTCTGTCTTGGCCGTCGCTCTAGCCGTTGGCCTTGGCTCGCAGGCGACGGCCCAGACCCAGACCAGCGAAGCGTCCGAGGTCGCCGAAGTGGTGGTGACGGGCTCGTACATCGCCGGTACGCCCGAAGACGCCGCCCTGCCGGTCGACGTGCTGTCGGCCAAGGATCTCGAGCAGCAGGGCTCGCCAACGATTGTCCAACTGGTCAAGACCGTCACGGCTTCGCAGTCGGCGCTGGGCGAGTCCAACCGCTACAACGGCGGGGCCGGCACCGCGACCATCAACCTGCGCGGCTTCGGCGCGGCGCGGACGCTCACCCTGATGAACGGCCGCCGCCTCGCAGACAGCCCGGCGGCCGCTTTCCAGGGCGGCGGCGCGAACCTGAACTTCATCCCCACCGCCGCCGTCGGGCGGATCGAGATCCTGAAGGACGGCGCCGCGGCGACCTATGGCTCGGACGCCATCGGCGGCGTGGTCAACTTCATCACGCGCAAGGACCTGGACGGGCTGGAGGTCGATGGCGAGTACGCCGTCATCGACGGTTCTGACGGCGACTGGAACGCCAACGCCGAGTGGGGCAAGGTCTTCGACAACGGCAACGTCCTGCTAACGGCCGGCTACCGCCACCGCTCGCGCCTCGACATCCACAAGCGCGACTTCGCGCTGCGCTCGTTCGACTTCGCCGGGCCCGCGGGCACCGCGGCGGGCTTCACCGGCGCCAGCAATCCGGGCTTCTTCAGTGTCGCCGGCGTGGCTGGCACGACCTTCCGCGACAACGGTTGCCAGGAGCTGGGCGGGACGCTCACCAACGCGGTGACCTTCCCGAACCCCCTGGCCGGCCAGCCGAACCAGGGCGCGACGGTCGCAGCGGCCGTGCCGGTGGGGCCGCTCAACCCCGCCAGCGCCGCGTCGACCTGCCGCTTCCAGTTCTCGAACTTCAACGACCTGGTGAACGAGGAAGACCACTACAACGTCTACGGCGAGGTCAACTTCGAGTTCTCGGAGGCCCTGCGCTTCCACGGCGAGGTCGCCTGGACGAAGAACGACGTGCCGGTCCAGCGCCTGTCGCCGGCCAACCTGACCGCCCAGTACCCGTCGCCGGTGTCGGTAGGCGGCACCTCGTTCTCGCCGGCGACGCCGTCGGGGGCGAACCTGTCGGTGCCGTTCAACGTGCCGGTGAACAACCCCGGCCTTGTCGCCCTGCTCAACGACTGCCGCTCGCCGCTCACCGCAGCCCAGTGCGCGGCGATCCGGACGGCCGCATTCAGCGCGAACCCGGCGCAGCCCGGCGCGCCCGGCGGCGCCCGCGGCGTCGACATCTCGCAGCTCGGCTGGCGGGCGGTCGCCTTCGCGGGCCACCCCACGAACCCGGACAAGGCTGACCACCAGTCGATCGTGAACGAAGGGTACCGCATCTCGGGTGGGTTCAGCGGCGAGGTGTTCGGCGGATGGAAGTACGACACCGCCGTCACCTACATGGAACAGAAGAACACCTCGAACACCAACGACCTGCTGGTGCGCAACCTCCAGCTGGCGCTGCGTGGTTTCGGGGCCAAGGCCGACGACCCGGCCGGCTGCACCGCCACCGAGACCAACAACTTCACGACCGGCGCGGGCAACGCCGCCCTGGGCTGCTACTTCTTTAATCCCTTCACGAACGGCGTGCCGGTGAGCGCCGTCAACGGTGCGGCGAATCCGTTCTCAAATCCGGCCGTGACCAATGATCCGCAGGTCGTGAAGTGGCTGTACGGCAACTACACGAACGTCCTCACCAACCAGCTGCTGGTCGTCGACGCGGTGGTCTCGAAGGAGCTGCCGATCGAGCTCCAGGGCGGGCCCGTGGCGTTCGCCGTCGGCGCCCAGTACCGCTATACGCGCGAGCTTCGGAAGTACGGCGCGCTGTTCAACGCCGACGAGAACCCCTGCCCCGACCGCGCTTCCTGCGCCGACGAGACCGGTCCGCTGGAGTTCTTCGGCTCGAACACCGACCGCGACGACGACGCCAACGTCAAGGCGCTGTTCGGCGAAGTGCAGATCCCGGTCCTCGACAACTTCAACATCAACGTGGCCCTGCGCTACGAGGACTACCAGGGCAACATCGGCTCGACGACCAACCCGAAGGTCGCCGCCAAGTGGCAAGTCACCGACTGGCTCGCCGTCCGCGGCAGCGCCAGCACCACCTTCCGCGCGCCGCCGGTCGGCTTCACGCTGAACGCCTGCAACAACGGCGTGCGGATCCTGGGCGCCTCGTACCGGGCGTTCCAGAGCTGCGGCAACCCGGACCTGAAGCCCGAAAAGGCCGACACCTTCAATATCGGCGCGATCCTTGAGGTGGGCGGCTTCTCCGCGACGCTCGACTACTTCGACTTCCGCTTCAAGGACGAGATCATCGAGGAGTCCTCGTCCCGAATGTTCGCTACCATGTTCCCGGCCGGCACTGCCGTGAACTGTGGCGCCCCGGCATTTGCGGCCCTGCAGGCGCGCTTCACGTTCACGGGCGCCGGCTGCGGCGCGAACAACATCGCGCGCCTGCGGAACTTCATCATCAACGGCCCGCGGACCGACACTTCCGGCCTGGAGTTCCGCGCCCAGTACGACTGGGACGGCTGGTACGACGCGCATTTCGCCGTGGGGGTCGAGGCGACCTACCTGATCGAGTACAAGCGGGGCGCGGTGAAGCTGCTCAACTCCGACATCTCGATCGCGCCGGCCGAGGATCGGGCGGGCCAGAGCGATGGGCTGAACGAGTTCTTCTCGTATCCCGAGATCAAGGCCAACGGCTTCCTCGCAGCGGTCCGCGGGCCGCTGTCGCTGCGCTGGCAAGTCCGCTTCTCGGAGGGCACCTCGCCGGCCTTCGGCTCGCCGGCGTTCATCCACACGCCCAACGATTCGGCGACGGTCACGGCGGCGGCGTGCCCGACCCAGGGGGGCTTCGCCTGCGCGGGCCGCACCCTGACGCCGGTCGGCAAGTCCAAGAACTACTGGCAGCACGACCTGGTCGTCCGTTGGGAAGCGCCTTGGGACACCGTGCTCACGCTCAGCGTCCAGAACGTCTTCGACAAGGACCCGCCGTTCGTGCCTGGGCCCTACAACTACGACATCAGCCAGGGCAACCCGCTCGGCCGCGTCTTCGAGTTCGGCGCGAAGAAGCGGTTCTAGCGACGTTCTAGAGGGGAGAGCGCGGAGGGGGCGTCGGGCGACCGGCGTCCCTTTCGCGTAGCGCCTCAGGGCCGGGCGTGTTTGGGCAGGGCCTTGGCCTCGGCCTCGGACAGCTTGCGGATCGACTGCACCGCGCAGCGCTGCGGGCCGATCGACGTGGGCGCGATGATCTCGGCGTCGAGGCCGGTGCAGATGTAGCTGGAGCCGCGCGAGCGGATGGCGATGCTGTTCGACCAGTCGATGTCGTGACAGCGGCCGAACATCTGCAGCTGGTAGACGTCCCGCACGCCGACCCGGATGTTGACGATGCGGTCGTCGTTCGAGGCGAAGCTGTTCACCTGGCGGGTCCAGAAGCACTGGCGCTGGGGCTTCGCGCCGGGCTCTTCCGGCGACTTGGCGAAGGTGGGCGCAGTGGCGCTTCCGGCCAGGAGGCCGGCGGTGGCGATGACGGCGAGGGTGGACTTGAACCGCATGACGAAGATCCTCTTGCCCCGGACTTCTCCCCGACCTGCTGGACTATAACGCGCAGCAGGCTGTCAGGAAGCTGAACGGCGCGCGGCGCGGCGAGCGAAGCGCTCGGGGGCGATCAGGTCGGCGGCGGCGCGCGCGAGCGGCGACGGCGCGCCGAGCGCCAGCGCGGCGACGTGCTCGGCCAGCAGCGGCGCGAACGAGAAGCCCCGCGAGCCGAACCCGGCGAGGACGAAGATCCCGTCGGGTCCCACGGGGCCCGCCACCGGCAGGCGGTCGGGCGTGACGGCGCGGACCGAGGCGCGACCTTGCAGGGCGTCGGGGTCGATCCGTGCGGCGAGGCCGGGCAGGGCGACGGCGAGGGTCTCGAGATTGCGGTGGTGGTCGGCGGGCCGCAGGTCGGTCTGGGCGTCGTCGCGGTCGTGGGTGGCCCCGAACAAGAGGCCAGCGGGCGTTGGCAGCACATAGCCACCCCAGGCGGCGGCGCTTGTCGTCGCGCCGTCGGTGGTCCAGCTCGCCTGGCCGCGCACGGGCTGCAGGGGCAGGCCCTCGACGAGGTCGCGGGAGGCGAGCGCGGCGGCCACGACCACGGCGTCGGCGGTGAGGATCTCGCGACCCTCGGCGTCCAGCAGCCGCCAGCCGCCGGCCGCGGGCCCGAGGGCGGCGACGCGGGCGGGGACGACCGGGCCGGTCCAGGCGTCCAGGATCGGGCCTGGCTGGACAACGAGAGCGCCGGTCTGGTCGAGCGCGGCGGGCGCGGGTTCGCCGAGGCGCGCGGCGGTTTCGTCGGGCGCGATGAGGGCGAGCGCGCCGGGCTCGAAGAGGTCGGAGGCCGCGATCTTCGCGAAGCGACCGGCGTCGCGTTCGCCGGCGAGTTGCAGGACGCCGCGGGCAAGGACGGCGGCAGGGAGGCCGGCATAGAGGCGGGTGGCGCGGGCGAAGACCTGGGCGAACAGGGCGGCGGCGTCGCCGAGGCCGACGTCGAGGCGCGGCGTGACCAGGGCGGCCGGATTGCCTGAGCCGCCGGAACCGGGCGCGGCGTCCACGACTACCGCCTCGCCTCCGAGGGCCCGGACAGCACGGGCCGCGGCGGCCCCGGCGATGCCGCCGCCAACGATGGCGATCTTGCGGGGCGGCGGATCCGTGACCTCGCCCGGCAGGTGGGCTTCCAGCCGTTCGCGCTTGCGGCCGAAGCCCGGTCGCTTGTCGACCGCGAAGCCGGCGGCGGCGAGCCCGCGGCGGACCTGGCCGGCGACGGTGAAGGTGGCGGCGCGCGCGCTAGGCGCCGAGCGGGCGGCGACCAGGGCCAGGACCTCATCGGTCCACATGCCGGGGTTGGCGGCCGGCGCAAAGCCGTCGAGGAACCAGGCGTCGGCCGCGCCTGACCAGTCCTCGAGCGCGGGGACCACATCCATCACCGCCAGGTCGAGGGTGGCGCAGAGCTCGGGCAGGTCCACGCGGTGGCGGCCCCGGGCGCGCCCGGGCCAACGGGCGGTGAGCAGTCCGGCGATCTCCGCGAGCTCGGGCCAGCGACTTAGCGCGCGGGCGGCGTCATCGGCGGCGATCGGATGCGCCTCGACCGAGAAGACGTGCAGATGGCCGTCCGGGGGCCGGGTGTCGCGCCAGAGCTGGAGGAGGGCGGTGACGTTCAAACCCGTGCCGAAGCCGAGCTCGCCCACGACGAAGCGGCGGCGGCCGGTCCAGGCCTCGGGCAGGCCGCAGCCCTGGAGGAACACGGCGCGGGTCTCGGCCAGCCCGTCCTCGGCGGAGAAGTAGACGTCGCCGTACAGGCGGGAGCGCGGCTGGCCGTCTTGGGTCCACGTAAGCGGGCTGTCCGCCGCCATCGGCTATTCCACAAACAAGAAGGGCCGCCCCAGAGGGCGGCCCTTCCGTATCGCTTTGAGCGAAAAGAAGCTTACTTCTTTTCCGGCTCGGCAGCCATCGGCGCGGCCGGAGCGGCAGCGGCGTCGGCGGCCGGAGCAGCGGCGGCGTCGGCGGCCGGAGCGGCGGCGGCGTCGGCGGCCGGAGCTTCAGCGGCCTTCTCTTCTTGCTTCTGGCAAGCGGCGAGCGACAGCGCGGCGGCGGCGGCCGCGACAGTGATGAGCAGTTGCTTCATGATCCCTAGTCCTCTGATCGGTGTGTCAGGCGCCGGACGTTCCCGCCATCAGAAACGGCAAGCCGGCCCCGACGCACGCGTAGGCATACGCCTCACGCAGCCGTGATAGCAAGCGCAAAACTCACGGGTTTGTGATCACTTTTTCAACCTTTGCCATAGCGCGCAAGGGGCGCCGAGGACCTGCAGGTCCTGGCCGCGGCAGAGGAGAAACTGTGGAGGGCGCGGTTTTCCCGCGGTTAGCCTTCGGCCGGGATGTTCGAGAGGGCCTCTTCCAGCTCCAGGAAGCTGGGCTGGGAGCCGGACGGAACGTTGCCACGGCCGATCTCGACCGAGATCTGGGCGGCGTTGCCATGCAGGTGGGCCACCAGCACCGCCTGGATGATGCGGTAGAAGGCGCCTTCCTCCTCGATCACTTCCTTCATGCGCGTGGCGAAGGGGCCGACCATGCCGTAAGCCAGGAACACGCCCAGGAAGGTGCCGACCAGCGCCGAGCCGATCATCTCGCCCAGGATCTCCGGGGGCTCGGTGATGGCGCCCATGGTCTTGATGACGCCCAGCACGGCCGCGACGATGCCCAGCGCCGGCAGGGCGTCGGCCAGGTTCTGCATGGCGTGGGGCGGGCCCAGCGCCTCGTGATGGTGCTTCTCGAGCTGCTTCTCCATGGCGTCCTCGACCTGGTGGGGGTCCTCGAGGTTCATGGTCATCATCCGCAGCGTGTCGCAGATGAAGTCGATGGCGAAGTGGTCCTTCATCACCTTGGGGAAGCGGGTGAAGATCGTGGATTCCTTGGGGTTCTCGATGTGGCTCTCGAGCGCGATCACGCCCTTCGACTTCATGGTCTTGGTGAGCAGGAACAGCAGCGAGAGCAGGTCGCGGTAGTCCGAGGCCTTCCACTTGGGCCCGGCGAACACCTTGGCCATACCGCCCATGGTGCCCTTGATCACCGGCATCGAGTTGGAGATCAGGAAGGCCGCGATGCCCGCGCCGCCGATCGCCATCATCTCGTGGGGCAGGGCGTGCAGGATCACGCCCATGTTGCCGCCGGAAATGATGTAGCTGCCGAACACGAGGCCGAACAGCAGCACGAGACCGATAATCTGGAACATGGACTCCCCCGGGAAGGCGACCGGGATCATCGCCGTTAATGCTTAATGGCCAGTGATCGTGGGGGCTTGGGGGTTTGCGGCGCCGCTGGCAGCCCTTAAGGCGGGGGCGATGTCCAGTGCGGCCCAAGCCCTCCCCCGCCGGTCGTTCGCGATCATCTTCGCCGTCTCGGCGGCGACGGCCATGGGCAATACGGGGCTGATCTCGGTGCTGCCGGCCATCGGCCGCTCGATCGGCATCGCCGACTTCATGGTCTCGGGGATCTTCTCGCTTTCGGCGCTGCTCTGGGCGTTCTCGTCGCCCTATTGGGCGCGGGCGTCGGACCGGTACGGGCGCAAGCCCCTGATGCTGGTGGGTCTGGCAGGCTTCATGGCCTCCATGGCGCTGTGCGGGGTGGTGGTGAGCGCAGGCCTCAACCACCTGGCCCCGCCGCTGGTGATCTTCGGGCTCTTCCTGCTGGCGCGGGCGCTGTTCGGCCTGTTTGGGGCGGCTTCGAACCCCGCCACCCAGGCCTACGTGGCCGAGCGCACGCCGCCCGAGAACCGCACCCAGGCGATGGCCAGCCTGGCCGGCGCGTTCGGCCTGGGCACGGTGATCGGGCCGTTCCTGGCGCCCCTGTTCGTGTTCCCGGTCGTGGGCTTGGCGGGGCCGCTGTTCAGCTTCTCACTGATCGCGCTCGCCATGCTGTTCATCGTCTGGCGCTACCTGCCCGACCAGAAGGTTCCGCTCGAGGCCCAGCGCCCGCGCCGTCCCATCGTCGGCGGGCCAAGGGAGCGCGGCCTGTGGCGCGACCCGCGGATCACGCCCTTCCTGGTCTACGGCTTCATCGTCGCCACCTGCCAGACGGCCCAGGCCCAGACCCTGGGCTTCCTGATCATCGACAAGCTCGGCAAGTCGCCCGTCCAGGCCCAGGGCTACATCGCGACCGCCATGATGTTCGGGGCGGTGGCCGGCCTGCTGGCCCAGTGGGGCCTGATCCGCATGTTCGAGATGACGCCGCGGCAGCTGCTCCGCTGGGGCGTCGGCGTGGCCGGGCTGGGCAATCTGATCGTCGCCCTGGCGCCCGGCGGGGACAAGGGATTCTACGTCCTGGTGGCAGGTTATGCGGTCTCCAGCCTCGGCTTCGGCTTTGCCCGGCCGGGTTTCACGGCGGGCTCGTCCATCGCCGTGGGCATCGACGAGCAGGCGCGGGTGGCGGGGGCGATCGCGGCGGTGAACGGGATCAACGTGATCTTCGCCCCGGCGTTCGTCTTCCTCTACCAGCACTTCGGGCCGCTGCCGTTCCTGGTCAACACCGCGCTGATGGCGTGGATGCTGGTCTACGCCTTTCGCAACACCGCTCTGAAGAACGCCGACCCCAAGCCCGCCACCCGCGAGGCGGCGACCGCGGCGACCATCGAGAAGAGCGACGAGGGCGGGGTCAGCTAGCCGGCCGGCGTGGCGGCGCTCACCGCTTCCTCGCGCAGGCGCCGCACCATGTCGGCCGAGAGGTAGCCGTCGGCGGTGAGGCCGCGGGCCTTCTGCCATTCGCGGAGCGCCTTGCGGGTGCCCATGCCGACGACGCCGTCGGGCTGGCCGGGATCGAAGCCCAGGGCGGTCAGCGCGCGCTGGGCGGTCATCCGGTCGACCAGGCTGAGCGGGGTCTCCTGCGGCCACGGACGGACCGTAGGGCCGCGGCCGGCGAAACGGTCGGCCAGGAGGCCGACGCCCAGCGCGTACGACAAGCTGTTGTTGTACTGGCGCAGCGCGAAGTGGTTGGGGAACAGCAGGAACAGCGGTCCGTTCGCACCGGCGGGGGCCACGAACTGCGCCTTGGCCTCGGCGTCGGCGGCGGGCCAGGGCAGGCCGTCGGCGCGCTTCACGCCCTTTTCGGCCCACCAGCCCGGCGTCTCGCGCGGGCCCTCGGTGAGGCTGAAGTCGAAGCCGGGCGGGACGGTCACCTCGCGGGCCCAGGTCTGGCCGCGCACCCAGCCGGCCTTGGCGAGCAGGTTAGCGGCCGAGGCCAGGGCGTCGGCGCGGCTGGCCCAGATGTCGCGGCGGCCGTCGCCGTCCTGGTCGACGGCGGTGGCGAGGAACGTCGTCGGGATGAACTGGGTCTGGCCCATGGCGCCCGCCCAGCTCCCGCGAAGACGCGCGCGCGGGTGCTCTCCAGACTGGATGATCTTCAGCGTGGCGATGATCTCGCCCTCGGCCCAGTCGCGGCGGCGGCCCTGGGCGGCCAGGGTGGCGAGTGCGCGCAGGGTGTCGTTGTCGCCCTGGATCGAGCCGAAGCCGCTCTCCAGCGCCCAGACGCCCAGCAGGATGTCGCGCGGCACGCCGTACTTCGCCTCGATGGCCGGGAACTCGGCCACGTCGGTGTGGCGGCGCTGGCCGATGGCGACCCGGTCGGACGTCACCACGCCCTTCAGGTAGTCGCCGATGGGCTTGGAGAACTCGGGCTGGCGGGAATCGAGGCTGGCGACGCGAGGATCGGGCCTGAGGCCCGCCATCTCGCGGCGGAACACGGCGGGCTCGATCCCGGCGGCGACCGCGCGGGCCTCGAAATCGGACGCCCACTGGTCGAACACCAGGTCGCCGGAGGCTGTCGGCGGCGTAATGGTGGCCTGCGCCGGCTGCGCGGCCTGTTCGGCGGCGACGGGGGCGAGCGCCGTCGAGGTGGGCGGCGCGGCGGGCGAGGCGCACCCGGCGAGGAGAAGCAGGAACGAAAGACGACGACGCATCCGACTAAAACTAGAGTGCGTTGCGCGCGGCCCCAATCAAATCGGCGTCAGGAGGTTGTGACGGAGCGCGGCGCCCCCAGGTTGACTTGGCCGCGGTCGCCCCGTATATGCGCGCGCTCTTGTTCGCCAACCGGCCGCCTGCGGCCCGCTTGAAGATACGGTCCCATGAAGGTCAGAAGCTCGCTCAAGTCGCTCAAGACGCGCCACCGCGACTGCAAGCTCGTGCGCCGCAAGGGCCGGGTCTACATCATCAACAAGACCGACCCGCGCTTCAAAGCCAAGCAGGGCTGACGTGCCGCCCAGGGCGCTGCTCTGGGACTTTGGCAACGTCATCGTCCGCTGGAATCCGCGGACGCTCTACCAGAAGATCTTTCCCGAGCCGACCGATTGCGACCGGTTCCTGACGCACGTGTGCACCATGGCGTGGCACGCGCCGACGGACTGCGGCGTCACCTTCGCCGAGAACTGCGCCGGCCTGGCCGCGCGGCATCCCGAGCACGAAAGCGCCATCTGGGCCTGGCATCGCCGCTGGCCCGAGATGTTCTCAGGGCCGATCCCCGAGACCGAGGCGGCCATCGAGGCCCTGCACGCCAGGGGCGTGCCCCAGTACGGCCTCTCGAACATCAGCCATGAGACTCTCGACTCGACGCTGGCCATGAGCCCGGCGTTCGCTCGGCTGGCCGGCGTGGTGGCCTCGGGTCTTGAAGGTGTGATGAAGCCGGACCCCGCCATCTACCGGCTGGCCTGCGAGCGGTTCGGCCTATCGCCCGCCGACGTCCTGTTCGTGGACGACAGCGCGAAGAACATCGCGGCCGCGGCGGCCCTGGGCTTCGACGTCCACCACTTCACCGACCCGGCGGCGCTCGCGCCTGCCCTGGAGCAGCGCGGCCTGATCTAGGCCTTGGCACGCCGCGTGCAGCACCAGACCTGAAGGCGCCGGAACTGTCCCATGCAGGCCCGGCATCCCTGCCGAGTATACCGCCCGCCCGGCCTCTCTCCCCGGGCGAGCTTCTAGGACCCCCCGCCAGAGCCCGGCGGGGGGTTTTCCTTTGCGCCATCAATCCCCGTTGCGGACCAGGTCGAAGAACTCCTGGCGGGTGCGGGGGTCGTCGCGCACCGCGCCCAGCAGCGAGCTGGTGGTCAGCCGCGAGCCCGGCGTGTTCACGCCGCGCATGGTCATGCAGCTGTGCTCGGAGACGATCACCACGCCGACGCCCTTCGGCTTCAGGATGTCCTGGATCGCCTCGGCGATCTCGGCCGTGAGCTTCTCCTGGATCTGCAGCCGCCGCGCGAAACCGTGGACCACGCGCGCCAGCTTGGAGATCCCCACCACCCGGTCGTTCGGCAGGTAGCCCACGTGGGCCGTCCCTAGGAACGGCAGCATGTGGTGCTCGCAGAAGCTGACCACGCGGATGCCGCGCAGCAGGACCAGTTCGTCGTACCCGCCCACCTCCTCGAAGGTGCGCTCGAGGTAATCGCGCGGGTCGGCCTCGTAGCCCGAGAACAGCTCGCGGTAGGCCTTGATCACCCGTCGCGGCGTGTCGAGCAGGCCCTCGCGGTTGGGGTCGTCCCCGGCCCACTCGATGAGCGTGCGGACGGCGGCCAGCGCCTCGTCCTCGGTGGGCCGCGTGCGATGGTCCGGGCGATGCTCCGTACGGTGTTCGTGGGTCATGATCCCCTCCGCGTCCATCCGCCTCAACGGATGGCGTGCAGCGAAGGTTCAAGGCGGGTGACACGGGAGGAGTGGATGAGTAGGTTCCGCGCCTTTCCGCACCTCCCCATCTAGCTTAAGGGCTTGTCCATGGCCGACGACGCTTCCGCCCATCCCGACGTCCTGAACGCGACCGCGCAGGGCCAGCTCAAGAGCATCATCGAGCGCATCGAGCGGCTCGAGGTGGAGAAGGCCGAGATCGCCGAGCAGATCAAGGAAGTGTTCGCCGAGGCCAAGGGCAACGGCTTCGACGTGAAGGTGCTGCGCAAGGTGGTCCGCATCCGCAAGCAGGACCGGGCCAAGCGGCAGGAAGAGGAAGCCATCCTCGACCTCTATCTCTCGGCGATCGGAGAGATTTGAAGCGCAAGCCTCCAGTCTCGCCTCTGGAGGCCCGCAAGGCGGCGACCAAGCGCGCCGCCCTCAACGCCCTGAAGCGCGCCCGCCGGACCGCCGACAAGGCGGGCGTGGAGCTCTCCGACTGGGAGGGCGAGTTCCTGAGCGAGGTGACCGACCGGGTGAAGACCTATGGCCGCGCCTTCGGCGACCCCGAGAAGGGCGCGCCCGGCGAGGCGCTCTCGGCCCTGCAGACGGTCAAGCTCAAGGAGATCGCCGCCAAGGCCAAAGGCGAGAAGAAGGAACTCAAGCGCCGGCCGTTCCGACGCAAGACGGGGGACTGAACCCACGCAACTCGCGATTCACCATCCGCTTTCACGATGTATTGGCCCTGCTCGGGCCTACTGGGCCTCGTGTTCGGACCTCGTTTCTCCAAGGCGGCCTTCGGGGCCAGGGCGGCGGCGGCCGGCCTTGTACTGAGCCTGCTCGCCGGCCCGACGCTGGCGGAAGAGATGACGCACACGCGTCTCGCCTCGATCATGGACGGCGTCTTCGGCCGCGGGGCCTGGCGCATGACGGGCGGCTACCGCACGCCGGAACGCGAAAACGAGCTGCGCGCGCAGGGCGCCAAGACCGTGCGCCCCGGTGGAATGTCGCGCCACTCGCTGGGACGGCCGGGCGCGCCGGGGGCTTACGACGTGGTGGTCGACGGCATGAGCCCGGGCGAGGCGGCCAACCGCCTGCGTCAGGCCGGCGCGCCGTTCGCCCGCTACCAGCCGAAAGGGACCCACGGGACCCAGGGCCCGCACCTGCACCTCGAGCCCTACGGCTTCGGGCCGACGCCAGGCCCACAGTTCCAGATGGCTGCGAACCGCCAACCCAAGGTCGAGGAAGGCCGCCGGCGCTCGGTGACCCTGGTGTTGCCGGCGACGAGCGCGAAGGCGCTGGCGGCCTATCGCCAGGAGCTTGCGCGCCTGCAGAACGACGCCGAGCAGGCGAGCCCCGAGGCCCAGCTGGAACTCGGCCGCGCCTATGCCCTGGGCTACATCGTGGCCCGCGACTTCGCGACCGCGCAGTCCTGGCTGGACGCCGCCGCGGCGAACCCAGACGCAGACGACGATACCCAGGCCGCGGCAAAGGTGGCGCTCGTCGAGGTGACGGCGCTGCTCGAGGCCGAACGCGCCCAGCAGCCCGCGCGCATCGCCCGGCTCAGGGCCAGCGCCGACTAGCGCCACTTCCGTCGGCCCGAGCAGGCTCGCGAGCAGTTCATCGACCCTCATGATCTTTTGGCCTGGTTCGTGCATAGTGGCGCTCGTGTTGGGGGCTCGGTCCACTCGCGCGCGCGCCGCTCTGGCCGGTATCGCGCTCAGCCTCCTCGCCGGCGCCGCGCCGGCGGAGGAGATGACGGACTCGCGGCTGTCCTCGGTCATGGACGGGGTGTTCGGCCGCGGCGCATGGCGAATGACTGGCGGCTACCGCACGCCTGAGCGGGAGAACCAGCTGCGTGCGCAGGGCGCGAAGACCGTCCGGCCGGGCGGCACATCACGCCATTCGCTGGGCCGGCCGGGGGCCCCAGGCGCCTACGATGTGGTGGTGGACGGCATGAGCCCCGCCGCCGCGGCCGAACGCCTTCGCCGGGCCGGCGCCCCGTTCGCCCGCTACCAGCCCAAGGGCGCCCATGGGAACCAAGGCCCGCACCTGCACCTGGAGCCCTACGGCTACGGGTCGTCGTCTCGGAGGTTCCGGGGCGAGCTCTGGACGGTCTCGGCCGGGTCCGTCGTCGCTGAGGGCCCCGCGAAGGCCCTCGTCATCACCCTGCCCGCCGCGACTCCGCGGACACTGGCTTGGTTCAGAAAGGCGCCCGCCCGGTCGCAGGACGACACCGGCGCCGTGGCCGACACGGACGAAATCACGGCCCTGCTGAAGGCCGAGCCGGCTCGGCAGCCCGAGCGCCACGCCGGGCTGAAGCCCGCCGTCGACTGATGACATCGCGCACCTGACCGCTACTCTCCGGTGAAACGGGAGGGGCGGCCATGGGACCAGCGAGCCGGCGGGCATTCCTGGGCGGTGCGGGCGCGGCCTGGTCCGGCGCGGCGCTGGCGGCGATAGCGCCCGACGAGCCCGACCTGGTGGTGTTCAACGCCAACGTGCTCACCGTGGACCCGAAGCGGCCCAAGGCGCAGGCCTTCGCGGTGAAGGGCGAGCGCTTCACAGCCGTCGGATCCAACGACGACGTCCGCTCGCTGATCGGCAGGCGGACGCAGGCCTACGACGCCCGCGGCATGACTGTGGTCCCCGGCTTCATCGACACCCACAACCACCCGGTCGGCGACGTGCTGCTCTACGAGGTGCTGGTGGGCAATCCATTCGAGGTGGAGTTCGTCACCATCGACTCCATCGTGGACAAGCTCGCCGCCAAGGCCCGCACCCTGCCGCCGGATACCTGGGTCTTGGGCCACTTCCACGACGACACCAAGCTCAAGGACAAGCGCCAGCTCACCATGGCCGACCTCGACCGGGTCTCGCGCGAGCATCCGGTGGTGGTGAACCACCGCGGCGGCCACACCGCCTTCTACAACAGCCGCGCCTTCGCCCTGGCCGGCGTGACCAAGGCGACGCCGAACCCGCCGGGCGGCACCTACGACCGTGACGCCGCGGGCGAACTCACGGGCCGCGTCACCGACACGGCCATGGACGTGTTCGACAACGTCGGGAAACGGCCGACCTTCTCGCCGGAGGAGACGGCGCGGCGCGCCCGCGACGGGCTGGCCCACATCTCCCGCGAGTTCGCCCGCTACGGCCTGACGACCGTGCATCACCAGGGCGGTGACCTGGCGGCGCTGCAGGACGTGCGCGCCCGCGGCGACCTCAAGCATCGGGTCAGCTACGAGCCGATCGGCCCGGTGCTGGACGCGATGATCCGCGCGGGCCTCAAGACCGGGTTCGGCGACGAGTGGATTCGGCTGGGCGCCACGTTCGAGCACCTGGTCGACGGCTCGTTCTCGGAGCGGACGCTGGCCTGGAGCAAACCGTTCCCGGGGCGGACGCCGCCCTACTACGGCAACCTCGTGGAGGACCAGCCGACCTTGGACGCCTGGGTCGAGCGGGTGCATCGCGCCGGCATCGACGTGAACTGCCATGCCAACGGCGACCGGGCGATCGCCAGCACGCTGACGGCGATGGAGCGGGCGCAGAAGCTGTTCCCCAGGCCCGAGGCGCGCTTCAAGCTCACCCACTGCACGCTGGTGAACCCGGACCTGGTGCGCAGGATCAAGGCGCTGGACGCCACGCCATCCTGTTTCACCACCTACGCGTACTACAACGCCGACAAGTTCAGCTTCTACGGCGAGGAGTTCATGAAGAACGCCATGGCCTTCCGCAGCTTCCTGGACGCCGGCGTCAACGTGGCGGCGGGGTCGGACTTCTATCCCGGCCCCTTCGCGCCGCTGATGGGCATCCAGGGGATGGTCACGCGCACCGGCTGGAATGGCGAGACCTGGGGCGCGAACCAGCGGATCACGGCGGCCGAGGCGCTGCGCGTGAACACCTACAACGGCGCCTATGCGAGCCGCGAGGAGGCGCAGAAGGGGTCGATCGCGCCCGGCAAGCTGGCGGACTTCGTCGTGCTGGCCGACGACCTGACGACGATCGCGCCGGAGAGGATCAAGGACATCCAGATCGTCCGCACCGTCACCGGCGGGACGACGATGTATCAGGCCTAGGCGGCGGCCGCGTCGGCGTCGTTCTCCCCGCCCTTCACCAGCCCCTCGAGGCCCTGTTCGCGGACCTTGCGGTAGAGGGTGGAGCGGCCGATGCCGAGGCGGCGGGCGACCTCGCTCATGTGGCCGGCATAGATCTCGATGGCCAGCTGGATGAGGTCGCGTTCGATCTCCTCCAGGGTGCGCAAGTGGCCGCGGTGATCGAGAATGCGCACCGGCGACGGCGCGCCGAGCTCGGCGGCGGGCTGGGCCGGCGCCGCGGCGGCCGGTTGCGCCATGGGCTCCGGCGGCGGCACGGCGACGCCCGAGATGGCCGGGAAGTCGTAGGGTTGCAGATAGGGCGCGTCGGCCAGCACGATGGCGCGGTAGACGGCGTTCTCCAGCTGGCGGACGTTGCCGGGCCAGTCGAAGCCGGTCAGCACGGCCAGGGTCTCGGGCGCGGCGCCCACCACGGCCTTGCCTTCCTCGACATTGAAGCGGCGCACGAAATGGTCGACCAGCGCCGGGATGTCCTCGCGGCGGTCGCGCAGGGCCGGAGCCTCGATCGGATAGACGTTCAGCCGGTAGAACAGGTCCTCGCGGAACAGGCCTTCCTTCACCGCCTGGGCCAGGTCGCGGTTGGTGGCCGAGACGATGCGCACGTCGACCTTGACCGCGCGCTTGGCGCCGACCGGGTCGATCTCGCTCTCCTGCAGGGCGCGCAGCAGCTTGACCTGGATGTCCAGCGGCAGCTCGCCGACCTCGTCGAGGAACAGGGTGCCGCCGTTGGCCTCCTGGAACTTGCCCAGGTGCTTGTCGGTGGCGCCGGTGAAGCTGCCCTTCTCGTGGCCGAACAGGATGCTCTCGACCAGGTTCTCGGGGATGGCGCCGCAGTTCACGGCCACGAACGGCTTGCCGGCGCGGTCGGACGAGCCGTGCACCGCCCGGGCGATGACCTCCTTGCCGACCCCGCTCTCGCCGGTGATCAGCACCGGGATGCCGGACTTGGCGGCCCGCTCGCCGAGGCGGCGGACCATGTTCATGGCGGCGCTCTCGCCGACCATGTCGGCGAAGGTGGTGCGCCCGCCGGCGTGCTTCTTCAGCCGCTCGACCTCGCCCTTCAGCGCGCCCATGGACAGGGCGTTGCGGATCGAGACGATGATCCGCTCGGGCGAGGCGGGCTTGACGAAGAAGTCGCAGGCGCCGGCCTGCATGGCCTGGACTACGGTGTCGATGCCGCCGCTGGCGGTGACCACGATCACCGGCTGGGAGAAGCCGCGGGCGCGGATCTCGGCCAGGGTCTCGTGGCCGCTCATGCCGGGCATGACCAGGTCCAGCAGCACCACGTCGGCGGGCGCGCCGGATTGCAGCCGCGCGATGGCGGCTTCGCCGCCCTCCGCATGGACGACGGCGAAGCCCTCGCGTTCCAGGACCGCCTGGATCAGCCGCCGTTGTGTCGGATCGTCGTCGACGACGAGGACCGTTTTGGCCATTCGTACACCCACACCCTCAAAACCCCGGCGCTCGCCTCTTTGAACGAGCCGCTTGTTGACCCGGATTGATACAGCTCTCCGGTAAAGGCGGAGTTTCGGAGTCCTGAGTCGGGGGTTAACGCGGGCGAGCGTCCCCCGGTCCCTGCAACCTATGCGAATCCGAACTGCAGGGGTTCACGCCTGGACGGTTTGCCGCGACCGCGGGCGCAGCTAGACCTTTGTCGAGCCGCCGGGAAGGAACCCGCCAATGTTCGTCGGTCACTACGCCGCCAGCCTCGCCGCCAAGGCCGCCGAGCCGCGCGCCCCGCTCTGGTCCTACGTCATCGCCGCCCAGGCCATCGACATCGGCTGGGGCGCCCTGGTGATGGGCGGCGTCGAGAAGGTGCGCATCGACCCGTCCCTGCCTGGCAGTCCGCTCGACCTCTATCACATGCCCTACACCCACAGCCTGCCGGCGGTGGCGCTGTGGTCGGCGGCGGGCGTCGGCCTGGCGCGGGCGCTGAAGCTGCCCTGGCGGGCGGCGGCGATGATCGGGGCGGTGGTGTTCTCGCACTGGATCCTCGACCTCCTGGTGCACCGCCCCGACCTGGAACTGTGGTTCGGCGACGGCAAGGTCGGCTTCGGGCTCTGGAACTATCCCGTGCCCGAGCAGGCGGTGGAGATGGGCCTGCTGGCCCTGGGGGCGGCGGCCTGGGCCTGGAGCCGCGGCGGCGCGGCGCGGAGCCTGTGGCCGGTCCTGGCCTTCGTCGCCGCCCTGGCGGCCGTGCAGATCCTGGCCATGGTCCTGCCGCTGGGCGAGAACCCGGTGCAGATGGGGGCCAGCGCCATCACGGTCTATCTGGTGATCGGCGCCCTGGCCTGGCTGGCCGATCGGCGGCCGGGCCTGACCTAGCGGCGCCCTTGCCCGCGCGGCCCCGCCGCGCTTAGTTCGCCCAAAGCCGCGTTTGAACGGCGTTGGGAGGCGTGAGATGAAAAGCTGGAAGCTGGCGGCCGTGCTGGCCGCGGCGGCCCTGGCCACAGCGTGCGGCGGCAAGCCGGGCGCGGTCGACGGCGAGCGGATCGCCGCCGCGGCGCCGGGGGAATGGCTGTCCTACGGCCGGACCTATGACGAGCAGCGCTTCAGCCCGCTGGACAAGGTCAACACCGGCAATGTCGCCCAGCTGGGCCTGGCCTGGTCGTACCAGTTCGACACCGACCGCGGCCAGGAAGCCACCCCGATCATGGCCGACGGGGTGCTCTACACCACCACCGCCTGGTCCAAGGTCTACGCCTTCGACGCCAAGACCGGCGCGCTGAAATGGGCGTTCGACCCCAAGGTCGCCGGCGAGAAGGCGTTCGACGCCTGCTGCGACGTGGTGAACCGCGGCGTCGCCCTGTGGAAGGGCCGCATCTATGTCGGCGCCCTCGACGGGCGGCTGATCGCCCTCGACGCGGCCACCGGCGAGAAGGTGTGGGAGGTGCAGACCACTGACACCTCGCGCCCCTACACGATCACCGGCGCGCCCCGGGTGATCAAGGACAAGGTGCTGATCGGCAACGGCGGCGGCGAGTACGGCGTGCGCGGCTACCTGTCGGCCTATGACGCGGCCAGCGGCAAGCTGGTCTGGCGTTTCTACACCACGCCCAATCCGAACGGTCAGCCGGACAACGCCGCCTCGGACAAGGTGATGAAGGAGAAGGGCGCGGCCACCTGGTTCGGCCAGGGCTGGAAGGAGAGCGGCGGCGGCGGCACGGTCTGGGACGCCATGGCCTATGATCCCGAGCTCGACCTGCTCTATGCCGGCGTCGGCAACGGCTCGCCCTGGAACCACGTCAAGCGCTCTGACGGCAAGGGCGACAACCTGTTCCTGTCCTCGATCCTGGCCCTGAAGCCCGACACCGGCGAATATGTCTGGCACTACCAGACGACGCCCGGCGAGACCTGGGACTACACCGCCACCCAGCACATCATCCTGGCCGACCTGACCGTCGCCGGCGCGCCGCGCAAGGTGCTGATGCAGGCGCCGAAGAACGGCTTCTTCTATGTGCTGGACCGCGCCAACGGCGAGCTGATCTCCGCCCAGCCCTATGTGCCGATCACCTGGGCCAAGGGGGTCGATCCAGCCACCGGCCGGCCGATCGAGAACCCCGGCGTGCGCTATGTGGACAAGCCTTCGCTGCAGGTGCCGGCGCCGTTCGGGGCCCACAACTGGCATCCGATGGCGTTCAATCCCAAGGAAGGGCTGGTCTACATCCCGGCGCAGGTGGTGCCGTTCGCCTATACGCCGGACCACGGCTACACCTATCGGCCGGGCGCCTGGAACGTCGGCACCGACTTCCTGGCCAACGCCCTGCCCACCGACAAGGCGGTGCTGGCCGGCCTCAAGGCGATGATCAAGGGCCAGCTGATCGCCTGGGACCCGGTGGCGCAGAAGGCCCGCTACACCATCGACCACCCGTTCTTCTGGAACGCCGGCGTGCTGACCACGGCCGGCGGCCTGCTGTTCCAGGGAGCCGCCGAGGGCCAGTTCTCGGCCTATGACGCGGCCAGCGGCAAGAAGCTGTGGAGCTACGAGACCGAGAACGGGGTCATCGCCGCGCCGATGACCTATGAGCTGGACGGCGAGCAGTACGTCGCCCAGATGGTCGGCTATGGCGGGGCCGGCGCGCTGTCGGCGCCGTTCGTCCTGCCCGACCGGCCGCGGCTGCCCGGCCGGCTGCTGGTGTTCAAGCTGGGCGGCAAGGCGACCATCGCCCCCTATCCCAAGCCCGAGAAACTGGACGTCGACCTGACCGGCGTCACCTCGAGCGGCGACGCCAAGCGCGGCTTCGCCCTGTTCCACCAGAACTGCCAGGTCTGCCATGGGCCGAACGCCACCGGGACCTACCTGCCCGACCTGCGGCGCTCGCAGATGCTGACCTCGGCGGAGGCGTTCAAGTCGGTGGTCATCGACGGGGCCCTGGCGCCCCGCGGCATGGCCGGCTTCTCGCGCTTCTTCGACGCCCGGGGGGCCGAGGACCTGCGGGCCTACCTGCTCACCGAGGCCCGGGGCGCCGCGACCGCGGCCGTCCCGCCGGCCAAGGGCGGGCCGCCGCCGAAGACCTAGGGGGGTCCCGCGAAGGGCGGGGAGAGGGACGCGGACCTTCTCCTCTCACCCCGCCGGGACTTCAGGCGTTGGCGAGGCCAGGGCCGTGTTGTTATGCTCCGCGCATGACACCGGTTACCAAGTTCGCCCTCGCCGCCCTCGCCCTGGTCATGCTCGCCGCCGCCGGGCCGGCGCCGGAGCGCATCGCCCTGTGGCCCGGCCTCGCGCC